>NZ_AP022607.1:300000-600000 GCF_010728725.1 Mycobacterium branderi | reverse complement strand
AGGCCGACTGTGTGATATTCATGCCGCGCGACGCCCTTGCCGATCCGTCTGTGCCGGGCAGTGCGTCGGCGGTCTGGGTTGCTGAGCTCGAGCAGATCCTGCGCAGCGGTCACAACGTGATCAGTCCGATCTGCTCGGGCACTCATTACAGGCACATGGCCCATGGAGAGGACTTTCGCGCGCGTCTTCAACAGGCCTGCGAAGAGGGGAAGTCGACGCTCTTCTTCACCGGGCTCGACCCGGGCTTCACCGACGTCTTAGCGTTCAATATGACAAGCGGCGTCGCAGACATCAGGCGGATCGACACGTGGGAGATGGTCGAGTACGGGGGCTACTCCGTATCGGAGACGCTGCGCGCGATGGGATTCGCCCTGGCGCCCGAGGATGTGCCGAACGAGGCCCTGAACGCGGTTCGATACAACTGCTGGGGCGGTGTCCCGTATGCGATGGCAGAGGGACTCGGCGTCGAAGTCGAGGGGATCGAGGTGACCGGCGATGTCGAGCTCGCCACGGAGTCGTTTGTGACCGACGCCGGCATGCCGGTTGCCAAAGGCACGATCGCTGCGATGCGCTTCACGATTACCGGACTTGTCGACGGCGAGCCGCTCATCAACGTCCACCACGTCAATCGGCTGCGCCGTGAGGACGCGCCGCACTGGCCGTCAATCGGACGAGACGGCGGTTATGTGGTGGAGATCGACAGCTTCCCGCCGCTCCGAGGGGAGTTCGCGCTGGGCCTGCCCGGCGGCACAGGTGCCGCGCTGACGGACGGATTCGCGATGACAGCTGCTCGGTGCGTCAACTGTGTGAGTGCTGTCATCGAAGCTGAACCTGGTTATCGGCGCTTCGCCGAAATGCCGGTAGGTGGGCGGCACGGTTTTCGGGCGTGAGAATCGCGCCTTCGGTGCCGCGTATGGATCGTTCCGCGATCAGGACATCCGCCATAGCCCGGTAGAGCACCGTGGCCCGATCCTCATCCACGGGCTGTCATTGTGTCCCTGCGTAATTCGCCCGGCGAGTAGCGGGGCGATACCAGCTGAGCTTCGGTCGTCAGGAGTCGGCGGTCACTGATTCGTCGACGCACATTCCGAAGCTGCGCAGCACATCGGCCAGGGCGTCGTCATCATTGACAAGTTGCAGCGACGTCACGCTGAGCTCCGCGAGGATCTCGGCTGCGACTTCGTTGAGGGTGCCGGCTTTCCTGGGGCTGGATAGGCCACATGTCCATGGAGGTCCGTCGTGACGGATGTACACCACGATTCCGTCTCCCATCCCGATGAACGCGGCCAAGCGCTTTCGCAGCTGGCCTCCGCACGTACATGTCGGCAGTCCCACGACGTCGCCGCTCAGACATTCGGTGTGCACATACACGGGTACCCCGGTGTGGATGGCACCGGCCAGAAAAGCGAGATGGGCGCCGTCACCGTGCAGGCTCCGAAATGCGAGAACGTGCACCTCGCCGTCTGCCGTCATGACGGTTTGCGTGCCGACGCAGCGCATTTGAGCTTCGGTGCGGCGCCGATAGTCGGTCAGCGCTGCAATTGAAACGACCTGCAGCCCATGGCGCGCCGCGAAGTCACGCAGCTCCGCCGGCTCGGCCGTCTCTCCCGGGATCCGCTCTGACATGAGCGTGCACAACACCGCCGCGGGCCGCCGGCCCGCAAGCCGGACGAGATCTAGCGCCGCCTCGGCGTGACCTGCCCGCTCGAGCACACCCCCGGGCCGGGCCTCGACCGGGAGCACATGTCCGGGACGGACAAAGTCGCCCGGCGACGAGTCGGCGCGCGATAACGCGACAGCGGTCTTCGCCCGGGCAGCCGCCGAAATTCCAGTTCCATTGTCGCGCATATCGACTGCGACACGGTACGTCAGTTCGTCCCCGTTGCACGGATGCATCGGCGGCAGACCCAAGCGGTCGCACTGCTCGGCCGGCAGCGCCACGCAAATGAATCCCGAGGTGTAGCGCACCGTGAACGCCATCAACCGGGTCGTGGCGCTCTCGGCCGCGAAGATCAAGTCGCCGCAATGGTGATCGTCGTCGAGGACGATGATCGGATCCCCAGCTGCGACAGCAGCGATCGCGGCGGAGACCTGGCGCTGCGGGGACCGCTCCTGCTCCGCTTCGAGTGGCAGGCCTTGGTCGGCCACAGGCGTTTTCACGGTGCCTCGAGACGATGAAGGCGGGCCTGAGACATCAGTGGCCAGGTCACGGCGCCGTGCGGCGCGTCAACACCCGGCCCGCCTTGATGATTGAGGCGGTGCCGCTGTTCGGGGTTCGTGCGAAGGTTTCCACTTCGGGTCAAGACCGACATCGGCTATTGATCCGTCCGGTCCAGTTTGCGGGGCGCGCCGATGCCCATAAATCTCGCCAGGTGGCGATGAAAGTTCGTGACTTTCTGTTCCTGGTGCGGATTCGGTTGCGGACCGCGGAACCCACGCGACTTCATGCCCTTCTGAACCCACTCCATGTTGCCGAAGTCCTGAGCCAGCACCAGACCCCATTTTTCTGCGGTGGGTTCGGCGTAAACCCATTCGGTTTTCGGCTCTGCGCCTTCCGGGAAGCGCTCCAGCGCATAGGATTCGAAGATGCACTTGTTGGGGTCGTCGCCGTACGGGCGAACGCGATAGCACAGCGCGAAGGTGACGCCCTGCAAAATGGTCTGGTTGGGGAACATGCTCCAGGCCAGGCCCGCCTCAGCCATCACGTCCGCCGGGATCTCCGGCCAGATGACGTTGCGGGCCGCATCGTCGGCCTTGGCGGTGGCCATCCAGTGTTGGATGACCTCTGAGGCAGGTGTGCCCTCGGGAAGTTCGTCTACCAACCGCTTCGCCGCGTTGACGAGGGTTTCGGTCGAGCCGGCATAGTTGACCGTCTCGTAGTTTTCCCGGGCCAGCTCATAGGTCGAAACACGCGGGTCTCCCAGACCCGCCCGCGTCACCGAGCTGCTCTGACTCATCTTCATGCTGGGATCGCGCTCGTCGAATCCACTGACACCGTGCAAACCGTAGGGCTTGCTGTAGGCGTAGAACTGGCCGTATTTCAGCAGCTGGGGATGGGTACCTGCGACGTGGTAAGGCTCCATGAAGGCCTCGATGGCGGTCTTCCAGTTACAGGGATAGATGCACCACTGGCGCCATTTGTAGCGCATCTTCTCGAACTCGAAATAATCGAGAATGCTCGCGGCAGGCTCCAGGAAGTCCCGCAGCGGTTCGCAGTCAGGATCCATATTGACGTAGATCCACCCGCCCCAAGTGTCCACCTTGACCTCGGAAAGACAGGTGCGCTCGTCGCTCAGAGCCCCTTTCCAGTCTTCCTTGTCGAGAATGTAGGTGTTCTTACCCTCGCGGTTGAATGTCCAGCCGTGGAAGCCGCAGACGAAAGACCTCTTCTTACCGGTGACGCAGTTGACGTCGTCCGGTGTGTTGATCAGTTGGCGGCCGCGGTGAGGACAGACGTTGTAGTAGGCCCGCAGCGAGTCGGCTGAGGTGCGGATGATGATGATGGATTCGTCACCGACGTTGAAAGTAATGAAGTGGCCCGCTTCGGGGATGTCCTCCAGGCGGGCGGCCATCAGCCAGACCTTGGACCACAGCAACTCGTTCTCGGCCGCCGCATACTCCCGGGAAATGAAAGCATCAACCGGATAGGTGAGGGCCTCTCCAAGATCCTCATCACTAAGTTGATCGACTCTGATACCAGCCAGCTTGTCCATGGTGCACTCCTAAGTAGCCAGTGTGAGCCTGTGGCGGCGCGGCTTCTAGCCTTTGAGCTTTGGCAGCACCTTGTCAGCGAACAGCCTGACCTGTTCGTAGACAAGCTCGTACGGCAAACCCCCGAAGCTGAAGTTCGCCAGCATCTCGTAGTCACCCACCATCGAGGCGCGCTCAAGGTGGTAATCCACCAATTCCTCCGGGGTCCCGATCAGGTTGCCTTTGATGTAATCGCGGTAGGCCTTGTCAGCGCCGCCTGCAGCTTCCGCCCGCTCGCCCATGATGGCGTAGGTCGAGTAGGACGGTAACTCCTTGAAGTGCGGGCTCATGAACTCGTAGTGGTTGGCTACCGTTTCGAACATGCGGCTGAAGTACTTGTCGCAGTAGTCCGTGACCTTTTGCTTGTCGTCGAAGCACAGCACGAAGTCCGAGATGATGAATGGCGGCGGCGTGCGGCCATGGAGCTTTTGGAACACCTCGCGGTAGTGGTTGATCTCGGGAATCGCAATCCGCCAGTCCCCTTGCGAGAACCGCAGCGTCTGCAGCCCGTAGTTGGCCGCAACCTCGACCGAGCCCGGCGACATCGACACCATGACGGTGCGGTCCTTGAAACTCTTGAACGGTCGTGGCCGGATTTCGGTGCGGGGGATCTGATACCACTTGGTGTCGGCCTCGACGAAGCCCGTCTCGACTCCGTTCATGACAATGAGCGCAGCTTCGTCGAACATCTCCCGCGAGTCCTTGAGTTCGACGTTGAATGAGCGGAATTCGCGTCGTGCCGCGCCGCGGCCCATCCCCAAGATCAGCCGGCCCTCGCTCAAGATGTCGAGCTCCAGCGTCTGCTCCACGACGCGCAGCGGATTGTTCCAGGGCAAGATCACCGCAGCGGTAATCAGCTTGATGTCCTTGGTCTTTGCCGCGACGTAGGCCAGCATCTGGAAGGGGTCAGGGCATGCCGCGTAGTCGGTGAAGTGGTGTTCGACCGGCCCGACGTAGTCAAAGCCCATCGCTTCGGCTTCGATGGCCAGTTTCGTTTCCTGCATGAACTTCTCGGCGTCAGGAACGCCGTTGAGGTTCTGATAGCCCAGGTGCATTCCGACACGCATGTTCAGTCCTTTCGCTCACACGGGGTCACGGCAATTGGCTTGTGGCGGAACCGGAGTCCGCCGTACAGAGATACCGGCCCTGTGGAGCCGGCGTTGTTGCTACCAGTGGGCGCCGCGCTGTCGTTCGTTCCCCGACGTGCTGAGCGGCTGGTGGTTGCCCCGGCAGAGGAGCCGGAAAGCAGCGCGACCGTGTCGGGACTCATGCGCGGCCCCGGGTTGGTCCTCGGGTCGATTGCAATCAACGTGCCTGGCTCCTGTTCCAGATGGGCAACGTTTCGACGCCGTCGTGTCATATGTCACCTTAATCGTTTCACGAGTTACCCACAAGGTGTAGTGCAAATCTTCTCCCAAAGACGTCGCGCCGCGCGCTGCAGCGGGCCATGCCTGTCCGCTATTTATGCAGGTAGTGAGAGCGAATTGGGGCGGGCCCGGGGCAATGGTTGGCTCTGGGGTCTGATCCAGCTGTGAGCCCGTTTGCAGAGCCGGCGGTGTGAGGTCTGGGCCGCGACAAAGGCCCGAGAAACGATTCAGGTGTCGTATCCGCGACGGTGGTGTCGACGTCGTGCGGCCGCTATCCGATGCTTATACGGTGCCCGGTAAGTGCAATGCCTTTGGCTTACAGTGTGTTTCGAGCCTTCAGCGCTGTACCCGCGCCGTGCGACTTAGCTGCGGTCCCCATTCACACCGCTGTCGACGCCGTCGGCCGCTTTGAGACGTTCTTGTGCCTGGTCGAGTTGGACCAGACTTTCTGCCAGTAGCTTCTTGAGCCGCAGGTTCTCATCGGCCAGGGCGGTGACACTGACGGCGGCCATGCTGGTCGGCGACGATGCCAGCAGCCCGTGCAGCAGTAGCCGCACGCTGTAGCGGGCGCGTTGGTCAAGGGCTGACTTGTCGCTGACCACACCCCACGCCGCCGCGTTGGCCGGGCCGCCGACAACCAGATCAAGGAAGGCCTGCGCAGCGTCCTCAGCCTCCGGAAATCCCGCGCCCTCTCGGGCGAGGTGGCGACGGAACAAATCCGCAAGATAAGCGATGGTCGGCTCCGTGCCCTGCCGCACGGTAAGGGCGCCGATCTCTGGCATGTGGCCCGATTCGGCATTGGTCAGTCGCAACAGCCTGAGCCCCTTGGGGCTCAGGATGTTATCGACAAGAATCTGAGCGATGGCCAGCAGGCTCTCTTCCAGAGTCGGGCGTTCGGCCTGCCGGAGCCGTTCGACCGGCACGATCCATTCTTCGATCGCTCGCTGCAGGGCGGCCTTGAAAAGGCTTTTCTTGTCGCCGTAACGCGAGTAGACAGTCCGCTTCGCAATGCCCGCCGCGGCAGTGATCGCGTCGATGCTGGTGCGCTCGAAGCCTTGCGCGAGAAACAAGTCGAGGGCTTTATCCAGGAATGCCTCGTTGCTGAGTGAAGGCCGCCGGCGACGTCGGTCCGTCGACTTTCCGGCCTTCTTGGTGACGACCGTCTTTGTCGCCTTGTTCGTCACATGCATTCCATCGGGTCGGTGCG
Source organism: Mycobacterium branderi (assembly GCF_010728725.1). Classification (NCBI taxonomy): domain Bacteria; kingdom Bacillati; phylum Actinomycetota; class Actinomycetes; order Mycobacteriales; family Mycobacteriaceae; genus Mycobacterium; species Mycobacterium branderi. The sequence continues at coordinate 593,676 of NZ_AP022607.1, read as the reverse complement.
CGGATGATCAATCCGCTGTGTTGCGTTCGGACTCAATGGTAACGCGTTTTGTCCCCGGAGTACCCGGGGCGCGAAGGCTTGTGGCCTGCGCCCACGCGGATCGCCGGCGACGAGAGCATCCACCACATTAGAACCTTTACTGCCGCGCCGTATCAGCCGAGCCGGGGACTGTCGCGAAATGCATTGGTATGCAAGCATAAGTCGGCGTCTTTGACAGGCGGGCGGGTCTGGGGGGTGGTCAGGAAATCAGATCGGCAGCCACCAGCGTGCATCCGGTTAGCGGTATTTTGATCGAAATACATTGCCGCGCAACATGAAATCGGCGGCAGTTCGTTCCGTACGCCGGCGTAGCGCTGATGGTCGCCGCGGTTGCCTGAAGTGACGCGGACCCAACCTGGTCAGTGCTCGGCGCGGTGACGGCAGTGATGAGCTGCCCCACGGGTAGCGGCGGACATCCGTAGGCGGGTCCAGTGTGAAGATCGGTTTCTGGTCTTTCCCGGTGACGAACCCAAGCGTGATGCGATACGAATGGACACCATGGACGTCGTCGATGCGCAAGTTCACCTCGGGCGCGGAATGATCACCGCGACGCTCGAGGCAATGGATGCGCTGGGCATTACCTCCGTTCTCATCGATGAGTTCTGGGGAGGCCAGCTGGGTCAGGCGCACCCGACCCATATCGAACCGGGTTATGCGCTCGGCAACGGCGCCTGGCGTGCGGCTTGGCCGACCGCCGAGGAAGCCAGCATCGTGCGTCCTGATCGGTTCTCCTATCTGGTACGCATCGATCACCGTGACCCCCACTTGGAGAGCGTCATGCGGTTCGTGGGCAGCTCGCCCAATGCCCGCGCTTTTCGGTTGCAGCCGGTATGGACGCTTGAGGACGCTGACGCATTCGCCGCCGGCGCATACGAGCATTTGTTGGAGATCGCCCGCGAGGTGGCCTTGCCACTTTTCGTGTTCATCCCGGGCTTTGTCGAACTGCTCGAACCATATGCACGTAGGTACCCAGAACTGACATTCGTTATTGACCACTGCGGAATGGGATTTCCGGGCATTCCCCCCGACCGCCCGCAGGCCGAAGCGCGCGCCGCGCTGGATGCCGGCTATTTCGACCAAGTGCTGCGTTTGGCGGAACTGCCCAACGTCGCCTTGAAATGGTGCCATGCCCAGGATCGCTTCGGGTCGGCAATATATCCGTACGACGACCTCCGACCCATTTTGCGACGTGCGATCGAGGCGTTCGGCGCGCAACGGTTGCTTTGGGCAAGCGACAAGTCCGTCATTGCCGGCCATACCTGGAGCGATCTCCTGCACTGCGTTCGCGACGATCCGGAATTGTCGCAGGAGGAGCGCGAGTGGATCCTGGGCGGTTCGGCGCGACGGATCCTGAAGTGGCCACCGGCGCCCGAGTGAGCCCAACTCGACCGCTACCAATCAGGACGGCATGTGCCCGTGCTTTTCGGCGCTGAAGGTTTAGACCGTTGCGTGACTTGTTCTGAGGAGATGAACAAATTTGGGTCGCAACGGTTTTGATGCGGGTACAGGGCGGCGGACATTGTCCGAGGCCAGGGCGGCCGATCACGTCGGCGGCCCCGGACGGCTTCGCGAACAATGCGGGCGCGTTGGGTCGTCGATAGGTAGGAGTCTGAGCCGCATGAAGTGCAGGGGTTTTCGTGATCGGCCAGCCAAATCGACCGGACCGCCCAGCGTGGTGGCCGGGTTGCGGATGAAGGCTCGACATTCTCGAGTGACCAGTGGTCGTCTGGGCGAAGCTCATCAGTGTCTGCGAGCAGGCCACTCCGATCGGGAACACGGATCGCCGCCACGGTGCACACGGTTGTGCACACGGGCTCTCATCCGCAGGGTGTGCTCTTGACCGCTCAACGCGCACGGTGCTAGGCAGATGTTCAGCGCTGGAACGTATTAGGGCCTTCGGCGATGAGCTGAATGAGGAAGGAGCCCAGGGTGACGCTGCAGATGGTGTTGGACGAGATACATAAGCGCCCGGGCTCGGGCGAAGCGATTGCGGTCGTTGATCCGGTGACCGAAGAGCCGATCACCGAGTTCGCCGATGGTGGGGAACAAGCCGTCGACGAAGCCGTTGCCCGGGCCCGGGCTTCGTTCGAGTCGGGTGTGTGGCAGGCGATGCCCGGCAGTGAACGCGCCAAGGTCTTGTGGCGGATCGCCGAACTGATCGAGCAACATGCCGACAGCCTGGTCGAGATCGATTCGCTCAATACCGGTATGACGCTTCCCCACGCGCGTCAGCTCGTCTCCGCCAGCGCGGAGTTTTTCCGCTATTACGCCGGTTGGTGCACCAAGGTCAACGGTATTGCCCATGACATCCAGATGACCGGGGGAGTGACGGGTAGCTATTCGAATCTGCACGCCTACACCCTCAAGGAGCCCTATGGCGTAGTGGGGCTGATTTTCCCCTGGAACGGCCCGGTTTTCAACGCGTGCGCCAAGCTGGCGCCGGCTTTGGCGGCGGGTTGTAGCAGTGTGGTCAAGCCTGCTGAGGAGACACCGCTGTCGGCGGTGTTGTTGGACAAGCTCATTGCCGAGGCGGGGGTGCCGGACGGTGTCGTCAACCTGGTCACCGGCTATGGGCACACCGCGGGTGCGGCCCTCGTCGCGCACCCCGGGGTAGAAAAGGTCGCCTTCACCGGATCCACCGAGGTGGGTAAGCAGATCGTGGCTGCCTCGGCGGGCAACCTGAAGAAAGTCATGCTGGAACTCGGCGGAAAGTCGCCGGTGCTGATCTATGACGACGCCGACCTGAGCAGCGCCATCCCGATGGCTGCGATGGGTGTCTTCATGCATTCCGGGCAGGTGTGTGTGTGCGGATCGCGGCTGTTTGTGCAGCGCGGTGTCTACGACCAGGTCGTGGAGGGTATTGCGGCGGTGGCGGATTCGTTGCGGCTGGGCGGACCCAAAGAAGATGATGTGCAGATCGGCCCGCTGGTAAGCCAAAAGCAGCTCACGCGAGTGATGGGTTTTATCGACGAGGGCAAGCGTGATGGTGTGGAGGTGGTCACCGGCGGCTATCGGCTTGACCGGCGCGGCTATTTTGTGCACCCGACAGTGCTCACCGATGTCGAGCCCGGGATGCGGCTGTATCAGGAGGAGATTTTCGGGCCGGTGGTCACAGTGCTGCCGTTCGACGACGAGGACGAGGCGCTGGCGCTGGCCAATGACACTACCTACGGGCTGGCCGCCACCGCCTGGACCAACAACCTCGGTCGGGCCCATCGCCTCGCCAAGCGGCTGCAGGCCGGAACCGTCACCCTCAACTGCCAGACGGTCTTTGATCCGGCAATGCCGTTGGGTGGCTATAAGCAGTCGGGCTGGGGCTATGAATGGGGCCGCGAAGGCATCGAAGCCTACATGCAGACCAAGTCGGTCTGGGCGCAGCTCTAGCACGCCCCCGGCACAGTCATCAACGTCCGCGACGAGTCCGCGGCAGCACGCTGAATTGCCCAGTGCTGCCGTAGGTCAACGCGGCGCTCCTACATAGCGGGCGCTAGCCGGGTGGCGCGGCGCGGACCGTTGCCGGCCGGCCGCCTTGTGCTGTGCGGTGTTTGGCTGCATCGAGGCACCGTCACCGGCTCCTGCCAGTCAACCCTGCCTCGTCAGCGGTGAGGGCAGCTCGCCGATCGTCTGTTGACAATCACCTCGAGAGCGTTATGGTGAGGTGCTGCAAGAACACCCGTTCCGTTACACGGAACACTTGAGTTCTGGCGGGAGGCGAGCGCCCTGCGAAGAAAGTCGTTGCCGTATTCGGCATTTCGCTCGTCGAGCCTGACTCACCGCACCGGTGTCCGGGCTGATCCGGATCGCGATTCGTGCTGGTGGGCGGCTGCGCGGGCCGCATCTGGCGGCCATGTCCACATAGCGCACGTACCTCTTGACAGATGACCGACCGAGAGTGAAACTTCCACGGTGGCGACGGTGATGTGCGTTACAGTGAAGCGCGATATAGTCTTGTTGTTTACAGTAATCTCGTCGCCGGGGATGCTACGCGACCGGCACTCCAGCGCAGATGTGAATCCGCCGCGTGCGGTTCATCGGTCCGGTGGGCTGACAGTCCAAAATAGTGTTCGCACAATGCACTTACGGTTCACAGGGCCATGTAGCCCGTTGCCGCGGGCGCAATGGGGGGCGCTGATGCCGTCGTCGTATGCCCACGCCCGACCGCTGCGCCACGTCGGCGAGCTGTGCGGAGCGCTAGCGGCCCCGGCGACCCGGCCGCCCACAGCGCGCTGCATCGCCGGGCGGCCACCGGATCACTCAACGGTGGCCGGATGACCGTCACCGCTGTGTGTGTGGTCAGTCAGCCGTCGTGGATGACGTTGGGGGACAGCCTATTGCGCCGTTGTGGCGGTGATTCATGACCATCCAGATCGACAACCTGCGACAGCAGCAAGTGTCGAGTTCGCGCTCCAGCGAATTGGTTACACCGCGTCCCGACACATACCGACGGCGTGCGTTTCGGGCAGCGCGGCAAGTAGGCGCCATACCGGGCCGCAGCGCAGCCACCACCGGCCGCGGTATGCAGCTGTTTGCGGCGGTGTTGCGCTGGATCGTCGCGGATGCTGCTTCTTTGAGGATCCCGCTCGGCGAGACCATCGTTCAGGCGTGGACGTTGCTCAAGGTGACCGCAACACCCGGGTTGCTGATGGCCATCCCGTTCGGCGCAATGGCCACCGTGGTGACGTCTGGGCTGGTCAACCAACTGGGGGCCAGCTCGTTGCTCGGTGCCGCGGCCGGGGTGGGCGTTGTGCGGCAGGGCGCGCCGATCACGGCGGGACTGCTGATGGGCGGCGCGGCGGCGTCGGCCATCGCCTCGGACTTCGGGGCACGCGCCATCCGTGAAGAACTCGACGCGATGCGGGTGTTGGGTGTGGACCCGGTGCGCCGGCTGGTAGTGCCGTGCTTTTTGGCGCTGCTATTGATAGCGCCGATCCTGTGCATCCTCATCGTGGTGGCGGGGACCGCGGCCGCATTCGCCATGGCAGTGGGTGCCTCCGACGTGGCGCCCGGAAGTTTCTGGATGTCGTTTGGCACCTTCGCCAAAGTCGTGGACGTCTGGTTCGCGATCGGCAAGACCATTGTCTTCGGTGCGATTGTGGCAATAGTTTCATCGCTTCGGGGCATGGAGGCCAAGGGCGGTCCGCGCGGCGTCGCCGACGCGGTGAATTCAGCGGTCGTACTCAATGTGGTTTGCATCGTTTTCGCGAATCTGGCGATAACGCAGCTGCAGACGATGTTCGTCCCGATGGAGGTCGCATAGTGACCTCCAGCAGCCGCGCGCTACCCAGCACGTATTCAGGCGCGCTCATGGCGCCGGTGCAGCCGGTCGGCGAACTATTCCGCACGATGGGTCAGTGGGCGGTCTTCATCGCTCAGACGTTCTGGCTGCTGCCCCTGACGCTGATCAAATATCGGCGCCAAACATTGCAGCAAATGAACAGCCTCGCATGGGGCAGAGGTTCGATCGTCGTGGACGGCGGGGTGGTAAGCGTGTTGCTGCTGCTCGGTATTGCCGTGGGCGCCTCGCTGGCCGTCGAGTCATTTGCCGTCTTGAACATCATCGGGTTCGGCTCGCTGTCGGGGATTGTCGCCGGCATCGGAAGTGTCCGCGAGATCGGGCCGCTGGTGGGCGGCATAGCATTTGCCGCCCAAGCCGGGTGCCGGATGACGGCCGAGATCGGTGCCATGCGCATCTCCGAAGAGATCGACGCGGTGGAAGCCATGGCGTTGCGGCCGATACCGTTCGTGGTCGGTACTCGTCTGGTGGGCGCGATGTTGTGTGTGGTCCCGGGCTATCTGTTGACGCTCATAACGAACTTCTTCGTGATGGACACCGTGATCCGGGTATTTCATCACCAGCCCGGCGGCACCTATAACCACTACTTTGTCGAGTTCCTGACTCCACGAGACCTTACATACTCGGTCATTAAAGTGGCCGTCTACTGTACCGCGGTCACCCTAATCCATTGCTACTACGGATATTTCGCCTCCGGTGGTCCAGTTGGTGTGGGTCGGGCATCGGGCCGCGCCGTGCGGGCAAGCCTGGTCACAATCATGGTCCTGGACTTCACCCTGACGGTGACGCTGTGGGGCCTGCAACCGGTATTCGTGTTCAAGGGCTAGGTGCGCAGCGTGCTGTTCCAGGTATCGGAGGCATCCGAAAGGCGAACGTTGACCACCGTCGGCGCGGCGATGGCGTTGTGTGCGGTAGCCGTGTGGGGCCTGCTCAGCGTTGCCAATCCTTTCAGCGGCCGGGCCGGCGACCGGCTCTCGGTGGCGATCCACACACCGTATGTCGGCCAGGGAGTCGCGAAGGGCACGGCCGTAGTCCTGCACGGAGTGAAAGTCGGCGAAGTCACGGCCATCTCCAGCCTGCCGCAAGGTGGTGTCCGGGTCGACACCGATCTGCAGAAAGGCCCCACGGCCGGCTTGACCGATGCGCTGGGTATCGATTTTCAGCCGATCAACTATTTCGGTGTGAGCGGTATCAATCTGATCGCGGGTCAGGGCGGCCATCCATTACTGGACGGCACCCAGATAAATATTGAGCCCAAGGGCAACTTCACGCTTCAGGCATTGCTGTCGCGGCTCGGCAGCCTGTCGACCGGGGCGTTGACGACACGGCTGATCGAGGTGGTCGACAAAGCCACGCGATACACCGATGCGCTCGATCCGTTGACTGAGACGTTGTTGATTGCGGCTAATGCGGTCGCCGACACGCAAACGGTGCGCACCGCACAATTGCTGACCAATGCGACCGGGTTGAGCGTGGCGTTTCCGTCTTTTGTCAACGCGCTGACAGATGTCGGCGCAGCGTCGGTGAACGGGACTAACTATGCAAATTACGGCACCTGGAACGTTGATGACGACACCTTCAAACGGGTGTTCGTGCCGTACATGGACGAGGCCTCGGTAGGTCTGTTCGGCGCTTTCGGCAGGCTTGAACGCACGCACGTCGGCGACCTGCTGCCCCTGATCGGTTCAGTCAAGTTGCTCACCGATGTGGTGCCGCCACTGATCCGGCCGGAGGGCATCGCGGAAACACTCGTCGAACTACGGTCCCGGCTCGAGAAAATGTACGTCGGAACGCCCGAACAGCGGGCGCTTCAAGTGCGGATCATTCTTGACAGCCTTCCCGGCGTCGCGGCACCACTCGCTGCTGTGGGGGGCGGCCGATGAAACCCAAAGCAGCGCTGTGGCGACTTGCGATAAGTGCCCTCATCGGAATTGTCTTGTTTATTCTGGTGGCGAATGCGATTACGCAGCCCACCGCAACGGACGTGCGTACTTACACCGCGGAATTCACAGACGTATCCGGGCTGCATCTGGATGCCGATGTGCGTGTTCGCGGAGTACGCGTAGGCAAGGTTCAATCGGTCGAGCTCAAGCGGCGGCGCGGGCAAAGCATTGCCGCGGTCAGATTCACGCTCGACAAGCGCTACGGCGTGGTGTCGGGAACCCGGCTGGCGGTTAAATATCAGGCTCTTACCGGCCTGCGGTATGTCGATGTCGAGAATCCGACGGAAAGTTATTCGACGGCCGACCTGGTGACTCATGTGACCACTGCAATGACCCAACCGTCTTTCGACATCACCGCGTTGTTCAATGGCCTGCAACCGGTGCTGGCCACACTGAACCCCGACGAACTGAACACCTTTACCGCCAATGCGGCGTCCTATCTGTCCGGTGACGGAAGCGGCCTGGCTTCGATGCTCGAAAGCATCCGTAAGCTCACCAGATTCGTGTCGGACCGCGAACGAGTCATCGCCACCTTGATGCACAATCTGTCGGAGATCAGCGATGTCATGGGCGGACATTCGAAGGACCTGATCCAGCTGGTGGACTGGGTTAACCGGCCGGTGAACGGCGCGCTGGACGCGCTGGATGAGTTTCGCAAATCGCAGGTCTACGGCGGCGAATTTTCCGACGCGGTGCTGCGGATCTTGACCAATATGGGCTTCCCCCGGCACGCAAACAGCGGTGCCCAGTTCGTCTACGGTACCCCCGACCAGAATGCCACCAACATCGACGAGGGCCTGGACCGTGCGTTCACCGTCCTCGACGACTTCACCGACGCGTTCAAGCTGGTTCCGGTCATGTGGGAGAACATCCCACCACCGCCGGCGCCCGGCGCGCCCCTGCCGTGCTCCAAGGGGCGCGCCCAGCTACCCGAGCAAATGGACGTCCTTCTGAATGGGCGACGGGTGATCTTATGCAACCGATGAAATTGCTGCGCAACTCGACTATGTGGGGCGCCGGGGCGCTGGTGCTGGCTACGGTCGTGTCTTTGGTGACAGCCATGCTGTATTTCAATCCGCCGGGGCAGAAAATCGTCACCTTCTACACCGACGATGCGGCGACGGTCCGCCCCGGTGACCAGGTGAGAATAGCCGGAATCAGCGTCGGCAAAGTCAAGGACCTCGCATTGGAATCCGACCGGGTCCGGGTACGCGCACATGTCGACGACACTGCATTTGTCGGAGACCAATCACAGATACAGGTCCGCATGCTCACCGTGGTCGGTGGCTATTACGTCAACCTCGTGTCACTGGGTGACAGGCCGCTGGGCTCTAAACCTATTCCGATCGAGCGGGTGATGATGCCCTACAATTTGATGCGGACACTTGCCGATTCGAAGAGAATCATCGAGACGGTTAACCCCAAGCCCATCAATGAATCACTCAACGAGGTGCAAAAGGGGCTAACCGGCACCAACGTGGAGTCATTGGCCGCGGTAATCGATGCGGGCAACAGCCTCATGGCCACGATCGAAAAGCAGCGGGGCCAAGTGACCGCCATCCTGAATCTCTCGGACGAATATATCCATTCCCTGCGTGATTTCGGCGACGAGCTCAAGGACATGGTCCGCAAGATCTCGATTATCGAACAGACTCTCACCCTATACAGCGAGGGATTCGCAAGCGCCCTTCAGGGTATGGGGGACGTGATAGATGATCTCGCACCGGTCGGCCGCTTCTACAAAGATCATCGCGGCGAGTTTCTCGCCAAAGTACGCGACTGGCTGGCCAAAGCACGAATGTGGTCCGATCGCAACGGAGTGATAATACGGGCCCTGCGCCTGGGGCGGAGAAAAATTGAACGGGTCCTCAACGCGCAGCAAGCGCCACCGGAATTGTTAGCCACTGATCTATGCATGCCGATACCGGGAAATCCCTGCTAATGGCCCGGCTGAGTACATGGCGGGTGTGCCGGGCCGGCGCACTGGCATTCACCGCGGCGCTCGTGGCCGCCAGTACCGTCTCTTGCGGGCGCCTCAATGAGGCGCAACACACCGAATACTGCGCGATCATGCCCGACAGTATCGGCCTCTACGCAGACAATCCGGTCACGCAGATGGGCTATCAGATCGGCAAGGTGACCGGCATCACCGCCGGTGCAACCGATGTGCGAGTCGATTTCGCGCTCACCGAGCAACGCCGCTTGCCGCGCGATGTCAAGGCGGTCATCCGCTCGCCGTCGATTCTGGCCGACCGGGCACTCGAACTCGTCGGCAACCCGAACTCGGGACCCCAGCTCACACCGGGCGAATGTATCCCGTTGAGCCAGTCGGCCACTCCGAAAAGCTTGTCGGAGGTGATCGGTTCGGCGACCAACTTCATCAACTCGGTCAATCCCAACGGGTCGAACAATGTCGGCGATGTCGCACGCGGGCTCGACCAGGCGCTGCACAACAATGGCGCCGGCATCAATCAGTTGCTGACAAGGTCATCGGCGGTACTTGACAGCCCTGACCAAGCGATCAGTGACATCGGGTCCGTCATCACCAACCTTTCCCAATTGACGTCACTGCTCGTCGAGATCAGGGGCCCGCTGAAGGAGATTTTGCTTAACGCGCAACAGAATACGTCCGACGTTGCCGCGGCAGTGGAAGGCGGCAGCCGGGTGCTGGGCGGGATGATCCCGTTAATCGACGCCGCCGGTGACATCGAAGGCAATCTGGGTGAGGAAGTTCAGTTCACGCTCGACAGCACCTCGATGGCGATGCGCAAGCTCAGTGCACATGCGCCGCGGCTGGCAAATCTGTTGAACCCGGTGCCCTGGTGGATCAACACGTTGGCCAACCATTACAACAACCGCGAGTTCCATATCACCTATCGACCGCCGTTGTACCGCATCCGCACCCCGAACGGACTTGCCCTGTGCGGCATCATGAACGCTTCGATGCCTGGCAGCTGTGCCGACGTGGCCGGGCAACCGTACGCGGTTGATGTCGCGCTGCTGCAGTACGTTCTGACCGAGGCGAACCGATGAAGCGCCGGATATGGCCCGTCGCTGCGGTTCTCGCCGGGGTGGTCTCACTTTCGTCTTGCGCCGCCATCAACGTGAGCGCATTGCCGCAACCGGGTAATTCCTACCGCGGTGGCTACGACATCGTCATCGAGTTCGACCACGTACTCAATTTGCCCGATCGGGCGAAGGTGGTGATGGACGGTACGAGCGTCGGAGTCGTCACCAAGGTGGCGGTCACCAGCCTTGACGTCGATGTCGTCTCCCGTATCGACCCGAGTGTGGTGGTGCCGTCAAACATCCACGCGTCACTGCAACAGGCCACCGTGCTGGGCGACATCTACGTCTCGCTGGACCGGTCACACAGCGACGAACCATCGGCGCCCCCGTTGGGCCCGGGCGGCCGGATCCCGCTCGCGCACACCACGCCTCCACCGATCCTGGAAGACACCATCGCGCATCTGGCGAATTTCGTGTCCAGCGGCTCCATACAGCGCATACAGAACACGATCATCGGTATCAATCGAGTCACGCCTTCAGAAGGCACGGTGCACAAAATCGCATCCCAGGTGTCCGCCGATCTGAAAGACCTGTCCAACAACATGGATCTGGTCGATCAATGGCTCAAGGGTGTGTCCGAAACCGCTGAAGTCATGCACAGCCGGATTCCGGCATACCAGCGGATCTTCTCAGCCGATGGCATGCGGGCCTTTGACCACCTTCTCACCGTGATGGGCTACATCGGTAACCTGCTGCCATCTTTCGGCAGTGTCTACAGCAACGGATATTGGCTGGTCCCGTTATTTTATTCACTCGGCGATGCGATGGGAGCCTTCCAGCATTCCAAGTGGGCCTTCGAAGCAGAGTGGCCGGCGTGGCGACGTCTCTTCACCGGTTTCTTCCTCCCGGAAGATAAATACCCGGCGATCAATATCACTTCGATAATCGGACCTGACGGGCGGGAACTGTCGGGCAACGTTCAGGACGTACTACGGATCTTGGGTGCGGCACCATGAGGGTACGAGACCTGTTGTCGTTCATCGCGTTTGCGGTGATGATTGCGTTTTCGGTTACTTACATCACCGCGCTGGGCGTGCGTGTCAAGCCACCTCCTGACCGCACCAATCTGTCCATGACGGTGACGGACATCAACGGTCTTGTCGTGGGTTCCAATGTGCTGCTGCGCGGCGTGCCGGTCGGCAAAGTCAGCGACATCACCACCTCTATCGCAGGGGCCACCGTCGACTTCTACGTCGACGGCCAATTCCACATCCCGGCCGACTGCGATGTGCGACTGGATAACCTGTCCGCGCTCGGCGAATCGTATATCGGGCTGGTACCGCGGCGTCAGGACGGGCCGATGCTGCGCAACGGCCAGCACATCGCGACGGAATCGGTGAAACAACCACCGTCGATCACCGAGCTGGCGGTAAGTGTCGTACGCGTCCTCAATCAGCTTGACCCCGGCGCGGTTGAACGCATCATCGGTGAGACCGACACGGCGCTGCCGGACACCCGTGTGGTACTGCCTAATCTCGCGCACACCGGCCAGTTGCTGAGGAACACCGCAGCAGATATGCACGGCCATGGCCGGGTGCTGTTGAGCAACTTCCAGACGCTACTGCGCAACGCCGGGTGGCTCGGCCCCACACTGGCCGGCACCACACCCGGCGTCGAAGCTCTGAGCAAAGGAGTCCAGGCAGACGTCGACGGTGTTGGAGCTTTGATCTACGACGATGGGCATGGGCCGGACAATCTCTACAAGCTCGACCACTTGGTCGGCCGGATCCAGAAGCTTCTGGATGACAACGGCGGGGATTTGAGGGTACTGGGCGAAGCGTTCCTGCCGAAAGTCAAAGGCATTGCCGGTGCGTTGTTGAACTTCGACCCCAGTCAGATCATGGCCAACATCTTGGCCGCGCTGCCCGACGACGGCGCGATCACCCTGCACGTCACCATCCCGCAGAACTAGGTAAGCGGGCAGGCGTCACAAGACCGCGAATTGAGGAAGGTGCATCATGATCGATACGGAATCCGATGTCCGCGAAGCGGATGCGGCCCAGAACGACTCAGTCGAGCCGGAAACACATAGCGAGTCGCAGATCGCCGATACGGCTCCGGACAAAAAATCCACTCGACGGCAGCTCACGATTTCTCTTCGTAGCCTGCTGCTAGTAGCGGTGGTCGCTGCGCTTGTCGCGGCGGCCTGCGTCTTGGCTTGGCTGTATCTGGGCGCACAACGCAAGCTCGACGAGCAGGCGCGTCAGGCCGACAACAAGACGCACGCCGAAAAGGTTGCCCTCGACTACGCGGTGGAGGCGGCCGCAATGAACTATCAGGACCTGGGCGGGTGGAAAACGAAACTTGTCGCGGGAACCAGTCCGGAACTTAAAGAGAAGCTGACCAAGGCCGCGACCTCAATGGAACAAATCCTGGTTCCGCTCCAATGGAGTTCAACAGCGCGCCCGCTGGCCGCCAAGGTCCGCGCAGTCAACGGCGGAACGTATGTCGTCGATTCTTTCGTCAGTGTCCAGACCAAGACCATGCAAGCCCCTGAGCCACTGCAGTCCACCGCGACTTACAGCGTCATGGTCGACAGCACCAAGGACTGGCAGATCACCGATGTCGGCGGGGTCGGCGACGCATTGGACCACAAGTAGTTGTTGCGCAACGAGTTACACGGGTGGCCGGCCAGGTTAACGGCGTTCTAAGCGTTCTACTCGAGGAGTGAGAGATGTCCGCCCTAAAAGATGCGACCACGCGCAGCACTATGCGACGGTACACCGTTGCGTTGACATGCGTGCTGATCGTGCTGGCGGCGGCGACCGTGGTGATCGGATCCCCTTCTCGTGCCGACCCCGCTGAATACGACGACTACGACCGGCCGGCCCAACCACTGCCGGTGATCACGCCAACACCGTCGAACTGGACGCCGAAGTTTCCGTTTCCGTACGACGAAACGAAAGGGAAAGTCACTGAGGCCGATATCACCGCGGAACGGGAGATGTGCCAGTGGTTCAACGCCCAGTACGAAGAGTTGAAACGCCAGATCAACAGGCTCCAGTTCCACCGGATCACGCCAAATGGGCCGGGTGTCATTTCGGGGGCGGGCTCCGACTGGGACTACAGCGTCGGCGACCTTCAGCAGCAGGCCGACATCGTCACCGCGAACATCGACCAGTCGGTCGACTTCCTGGCCCCGCGTGCCCAGGCACTCACGCAGACCCAAGACCAGGCCGGCGACGTCTACTTCCCGCTCTACCAGGGCGAGAGCTTCTACCTGCTGTGGCAGCACATGTCCAACGTCAGCGCCGGGATCAAAAGCCATCAGCCCGATTGGTTCACCGGCCCATCGGTGCAACGAATGTTGCGCTGGGGCAGCAGGATCCATCGGTCTCATGTTTGCCAGTAGAAAGACTCGGTTAAGGATAGGACTGCAAGCGTGCGATTTGTGTTGATACACGGCGGCTTTCACGGTGCCTGGTGCTGGAGCAGAACGATCCCCGAACTTGAGCGGCTGGGTCACGAGGCGATCGCCATCGACCTGCCGGCCCACGGCGCGCGCCGCGATGAGCGCTCGACTATCGCTGACCGGCGTGACGCGATCCTGGCGGTGTTGCGGCCAGGCGACGTGCTCGTCGGCCATTCCGGCGGCGGTTATGACATCACTTTCGCCGCAGATGCCGCGCCCGGCTTGCCGAGCTTCATGATCTATGTGGCAGCCGCTTTGCCGATCGAAGGCAGCCTCCCCCTGGAGGCGAGCGGCGGCATGCCGGCATCCGACGACTCGTCCGGCTCAGAGGTCAAGGAATTGATGACCGATGAGACCGGGATGTCCGCCTTCGTGCGGCCCAACGGGAGCGGCCGCATGGAGTGCGTCGACTATCCGGGAACCCGCGCCTTCTTCTACCACGACGTCGACGATGCGACCGCCCGGTGGGCCTTCGAGCAGCTAACCCCGGCACCGACGGAGTTTCTCCTCGAAACGGTTCACTTGCCGAACTTTTGGGCAGCCGACCTGCCCCGGAGCTTCATCCGGTGTCTGCAGGACCGTGCCATGCCCCAGTCAATGGCAGCCACCGTGGCTCATCGTCTCGGCGTAGAACCGCTGACGATCGACACATCGCACTCGCCATTTTTGAGCCGCCCATCGGAGCTGGCCGAGCTTCTCGTGCACGCCACCACAACCAAACCGGTCGGGCCGTTGTGTCCGACCTGAACGCAGCACGCGGCAGGAAAGTACCCGACATCGAGATACCCGCCGGGCAATCCCGCTTTGACCATGGGCCAAAGAGGACACCCACATCCACCGGGCCATGCGACGAGCGATCAAGCTGCCCAGGCGACTTCGCTGATGGCACGGACCACACAGTGCCGGCAGGCCAATCTGTGCATCCGCGATATCCCAGGGTTTTCAGCCCGATCAGGCTGGGCCCGGTCGAATTGCCCAACCGGTTCTATTCCTCTCCGCATGCCGTGCCGATGACGATTGGCGCCGGCAAACCCACTGACGACTACATTCATTACAACGTGGCGCGTGTGAAAGGCGGCTGTTCCCTGATCATGCTGACCATGACGATGCATGTGCGCGGCAGGTCATTTCAGCCCTCTCCCTACCCGAAGCAGAACCTTGCCGCGTTTCGCGCGTTGGCCGACGCCGTGCATGAAGCGGGCGGCAAGATTTTCGGCGAGCCATGGTACTTCTGGGGAGCCGTCGGGCAATGGCAGCCGCTGAGCCCTCCGGCCCCGGCGCTCGCACCGTCCGTCGCGCAATTCAGCGCCTACGAGAGAGGCGTTGCCACACGCGAAATGTCCAAGCGCGAGATCCGGGCGATGCTCGATGCATTCCGCCAGTCCACGGCTCATCTGCGCGAGGCGGGATTCGATGGGGTGATGGTCCACGCCTCTCACGGGGCGCTGGCGGAGCAGTTTTTGTCCCCGTATTTCAACCGCCGCACAGACGAATACGGCGGTCCCCTCGAGAACCGGATGCGATTTTTGATGCAGTCCCTGCAAGCTGCTCGGGAAGAGGCCGGCGGCAAGATGGCTGTGGGGATGCGGCTCAATTGCGATGAGCTGCTGGCCGGTGGCTACGACTCGAAAGATGCCCACCGGGTCTTGAAAACGGTGTCTGCGTCCGGGCTTATCGACTATGCGGACCTTGACGTCGCGGTCGAGCCCAATCAGCTGTACCTCGGGATGCCTTCGGTCTTCGTCACGCCGCACGTGTACCGGCCTTATGTGGAAGCCGTGCGCAGCGCGGCCGGGAAGGTCCCGGTTCTAAGCGTCTTGGGCCGAATGACCTCCATCGCCGACGCCGAAGCAGCACTCGAGTCGGGCGTTTGCGACATGGTCGGTGCCGCGCGCGCCCTGATCGCCGAGCCAGAACTGGTCAAGAACGCATTCGAGGGACACGAGTCACGGAGCCGTGTCTGCATCGCATGCAATTGGTGCCTGGCGGCTGTCTATGAAAGCGCAGCAGGCTGCGCCATCAACCCCACGAGCTATCGCGAACGTGTCTGGGGCACCGAATCTTTGGAATCGGCGCCACGCCGCTCGACGGTAGTCATCGTCGGGGCGGGACCGGCCGGTCTCGAAGCGGCGCGGGTAGCCGCCCTCAGAGGCCACGGCGTGACCCTCGTCGAGGCGCGGGAAGACCTCGGCGGGGCGTTCGCGCTCTGGGCGCGCTTACCGGGACGCGAGTTCTACCGCCATGCGATCGACTGGTGGGCACGAGAACTCGAACGGTTGCACGTGACGATTCGCCTTGCCACGCATGCTACGGCCGGCAGCGTCTTGCAGGAGCGGCCCGATGCCGTGATCGTGGCGACGGGCGCGCGTTACAGCCCGAGCGGCCGCGGCAGCTACCGGGATTTCGACATTCCGGGATTCGACCGGGACTTCGTCCACGTGCCCGAGGAGATCCTCCTCGGCGCGGCCTCGCCGGCAGGCAAGGTCGTGCTGCTCGACAACGAAGGGCTACACACCGGCGTCGGCGTCGCCGAGCTGCTCGCCCGAAGGGGGGCCGAAGTCGAAATGCTCACACCAAGTTTCGGGCCGCTTTCTCCCCGTGTCCATGGCGCCCAGGAAACTCGCCCCATCATGGAGCGGCTGCGCGCGGCCGGAGTCAAAATCTCGCCGAGCTCCTATATCGAGTGCATCGGCGATCATCAGGTGACCGTGTCAGATGTGTATTCCGACGACGGCCGCGTGATCGACGACGTCGATGCCGTGGTCCTGTCGACCGGTCGCGTCTCAATCAACGAGCTCGAGACACAGTTGGAAGGAAAGGTGGCACAGCTGTTCACCATCGGTGATGCACTCGCAGCAAGGATGTGGGCGGCGGCCAGCTTCGAGGGGCATAAATTCGCGCGATACATCGGCGAGCCCGATGCGCCGGACACCGTGTCAGAAGCCTATTTTCGGCCCGATGATCCGATGTTCCAGCCTGTTGCCAGCGATATCCCAAGAGTATCGCGAGCTACGTGACCGTAAAACTCGATGGCCCCGCCTCGGGAGGAGATACAGACGATGACCGATTTCTCGCTTGCCGAATGCGCAATCCGTCAGCTACAAGCGCGCTGTGTCGATGCCGTGTGGCGGAAAGACGCGCAGTCTTTCGCGCACTGCTTCACCGAAGACGGCGAGTGGAAGCTTGCCGGGATGCACCTTCGCGGACGCGCCGAGATCAAGGGCGGATTCGAAAAACTCACGGCATCATCCGAACGGATCCTGATGTTCTTGGGCACGCCCGTGCTGGAGATCGGCCAGGGCCTGGCGAGCGGCAGAACCCTGGCCACCGAGTGCGTTAAGAACACAAACGGTCAGGTAATCCGAACGATCGGTATCTATTACGAGCGCTTCGTCGAACAGGACAACCAGTGGCGGTTCAGTTGGCGGCACTGGACCCTGCACTACTATGGCCCGCCCGATTTCTCCGGACCGTTTCTCGACAGCCCTGAATACGGGCCGCCGCCCGGGATGCCCGCCCCGGACGAGCCGACGGTCATCCGGACGCCTTCATAGTTCGAGAAGTAAAGGAGCGCAGGATGCATCACCGTATCGGTGGTCGCCGATGGTTGGCGACGACTGCCTCCGCGATCGGGCTGATGGTCGGCGCCATAACGCCGGGCCACGCTGACCCCCCGGCCGATGCTCCGGCCAATCCATTCCCCGACGTTGAGCACATAGTGGCCTGGTACAACCAATTAGAGCCCGACGGGTTCTTCGTCGCCGACCATCCCGGCGTCTGGTTCTTGACGCCCTCCGGACTCAACTGCGGCATCTGGGATAGGGGAGGCTTCGGCTGCGCCGGCGCCATCCCGGGAGCTCCCGCCGGCGACGACCACATCGCGTGGTTCAACGGAAATCGCGCCGTGCACCACGGCTGGACCGCGGCCATGCAATTCCCCGCCGGGCAGGCGACTCAGCCGATGCCACCCCGCAGCTACGTCACCTACAACTCAACTACCTGCGCAATCACGCCAGACAGCAACACCTATTGCGGACACGGGGAATTCAAGTTCTTGATCACGCCGGCCGGGACTTGGCTCAAAGGTTGGGACGACAGGCGGTCCTATGTTTGCAACGCTTACGGCTCCTGTCCGCCTTGGTGAATCGCGGTTTTGGCAATGACGCTCAGGCTGCAGTTCCACGGATGCGACACGCTGCCGGTGGGTTCATCACCCGGCCGCTATCCGACGTCCGGACCGTACTCGTCGTGCCAACGGACAAACGGCAACTACAGACGGCATTCGCAAAACATTGTGCGCCGTCGTCCAGTCGGCCAGACAAGGAGGAGTTACGTGCCAAGACGACCCTGTGCTTCGGCCGGTGACCGCAACTCGGCACCGATACTTCACCCGCGCAGGCAGCCCGCCGCGGTCGCAGCGGTAATCGGAGCGGTTTTCTGTTCGGCGATGATGCTTGCGCCGACGGCGCGTGCCGATTCGGTAACCAACTTCAGGCAGGCGGTGGCATCTCTGCGCGCGGGGACGTCATGCGAAGCGTTGCGCTACAACACAGTGGTCGAACAGGCCGCGGACATCATCAATCGGTCGACCGAGGACTACATCAACCACACCGCAACCCACGTTCCAATTGCCGAGCCACTACCCGGGCTGAAGGATCTCGGCTATGGCGGCAATAGGGCCGTACTGCTTCAGGGTGCCCACAAAAATGCAGCTGACGCGATAAAGGGCGCGTTGCTGGAAGGCCACGCTGCGATCCCTGATTGCTCCTATACCGACTTCGGGGTAAGCATGCGACGAAACGAAACGACGGGATACACCCTGACGTCGTTGGTGTTAGCCGGGCCCTAGGCATCATGACCGCGATAGATGTTGCGGCGGCAGGCGTTCCGCACTCTGGCGGCCGCCGGCCACATCACGGCCGTGCGTTTCGCCTTCGATACTTCCCGGGAGGATCCATGATTCGTATCCGGCTCATGCTGCTGTCGCTGATTACCGGTATCTCTGCGGTCGTGCTCGCCCCCGCCGCGCACGCCGAGGACAAGGTGACGTACGAGGTCGTTTCAAGCGATATCGCCACCGCAAATATCGAGTACTTCGACCGCTCCCAGCGAAA
Organism: Mycobacterium branderi; assembly: GCF_010728725.1. NCBI lineage: Bacteria > Bacillati > Actinomycetota > Actinomycetes > Mycobacteriales > Mycobacteriaceae > Mycobacterium > Mycobacterium branderi. Next base: position 574,806 of record NZ_AP022607.1, on the reverse strand, counting down.
AGTACTCGACAGTGCGCCGCTGCCCTGGCGGACCAGTGTGATGGTGGTCAAAGCGCGCAGCGCGTCAACAGCCGGCGCGGAAGTTCGCGCAGACTGGCGAAGCAGCATCGCCGCTCTTCCCGTGTGGCGGCCGTCGAAGTGGGTCACCGTGCGGATCTACTACCAAGAAAAGGTGATCTGCGAAAACACCTTGGATGTGGGTAACGCCGCATGCTACGGCAGCACGCCTTTCAAATCCTGACTCTCACCCGGGGTTCGGCCGGGTGCCTCGTGCCTCAGTCCTTCCTTGACAGGGAAGCAGCGGCCAGCAATGCTCGCCTATACATAATGCACATGAACGTGCGATTTCCGCACGGATGTCATTACAGAGTGGTAGACGGATTTGCCAAAGATGCGGTCGATGAAGGGTGCCGTCGATCAAGCCAAACCCCGGCTAGATCGGCGCGATCGCTCTCAATGCCGGTGCCACGCAAGTGGTTCGGGTCGACACGCTTAAGTCGGCATAACACAGACGGGAGACGCGATGCCTGAATACGACTACCAAGAAATGAAGAAGGACGCCGAGCCGTTCATCAAGTTCGAGAAAGACGTCAAGAACCGGATCGCCTACATCACCTTCGCTCGTCCGGAAGCGCAGAACTCCACCACGCTCGGCATGAGGCAGAACTACGCCGACCTGATCCACAAATGCAACGTCGACGACGACGTCAAGGTCATCGTGATCCGCGGCGAGGGAGAGGATTTCGGCAGCGGCGGCGACCTTCCCGAGCAGCGCGGAATGCTGGAAAACCCCGGTATGCCACTGCTGCATGAGCTTGCGATCAACGACGACAACGTCAAATACCCGCCGGGTGGCTCGTATCGTTACCTGTCCACCGTCACCGATTTCTACGCGAAAACGCCTGCGGGCAACCGGCCGCTGCAGGAGCTGCGCAAGATCAGCATCGTCGAGGCCAAGGGTTACTGCTACGGCTGGCACTTCTACCAGGCCGGCGATGCCGACCTGGTCATCTCCTCCGACGACGCGCTGTTCGGCCACCCGGCATTTCGCTATGTCGGGTGGGGCCCGCGGCTATGGTGGTGGGCCGAAACCATGGGCCTGCGCAAGTTCTCCGAAATGCTGTTCACCGGACGGCCTTTCAGCGCCAAAGAAATGTACGAGTGCGGGTTTGTCAACAGCGTGGTGCCGCGCGAGAAGCTCGAGGAGGAGACGCTGAAATACGCGATGGCCTGCTCGCGCTCGCGGCCCACCGACACCGTCGCCGTGCAGAAGACCTTCCTCGAGCTCTACAAGCAGCACAAGGGCGAGTACTTCGGCAGCTTGCTGACGGGGATGGTCGAAGGCATGCTGCCGCTGATCCAGAACGACCAGGACAACGAGGTCGACCTCACCGAAGGCACCTTCGGCAAGGGCCTGAACAACGTCGTGAAAGACAACGACATGAACTTCCCACCCGAGTGGCGGCTGAGCCGCTCGGGACGCAGCAAGCCCTGACCGATGTCGGCACTGGCGGGTACCCGGATCGTCGAGCTGGCCGAGTCGGTGGCCGGCGAATACTGCGGCAAGCTGCTCGCCGACTTCGGCGCCGACGTGATCAAGGTCGAACGGTGCGAGCGGGGCAGCCCCACCCGGACGATGGCGCCGATCATCGGCGATGCCGGCGGCCGCGAAAACGGTGCGCTGTTCGGCTATTTGAACACCAACAAGCGCTCCGTCGAGCTCGAGGTCGACGCGGCCGACGGCATCGAGACGCTGCACCGACTCGTCGCCACCGCCGACGCCGTCGTCGACGATCATCCACCGTCCTGGACGCAGGCGGTGGGCCTGTCGGCCGCCGAAGTACAGCGTCGACACCCAGCTGTGGTGTTCTGTTCGATCACCCCGTTCGGTCAGACAGCACCGCCGGAATTTCAGAATGCCAAGAGCATCAACGTGTTCCATAGCAGCGGTTGGGGCTACCACACGCCCAGTCATGCCGACCCGGCCAAGCCGCCGCTGAAGGGACCCGGCCGCTTCCTGGCCGACTACGAGGCGGGACTTGACGCGGCGCTGTGCGTCGCGTCGTCGCTGTTTCGCCAACTGCATACCGGCCAAGGCGAATACATCGACGTTTCGCAGCATGCGGTGCTGGTGTCGCGCGCGGACTGCATTCTGGGCAGGTTCATCACCGGCGAGGTGGCTGCTCGCAACGATCGCGACGACTACGACCAGCAGGGCCCGGCTTCCTTCTTCGCGTGTGCGGACGGGTTCGTCTACCTCTACATGACCAGCCGCAACCACTGGACGGGCCTCAAGAAGCTTTTGGGCCACCCGGACTGGCTCGACGCGTTCGACGACGACTGGCTCGAGTTCTCCGTCACCGCCGACAAGGTGGCAACATTTCAGCGCCAGTTCGCCGCGTGGATCCGCGGCCAAGAAAAGCACGTCGTGGCCGAGGCGGCACAGCGGGTGGGGGTGCCGCTGGTGCCCGTCAACGATGCGGCGGATCTGCACAACTCGCCCCAGTACCGTCACCGCGGCTTCTTTCAGGAGGTGACCCATCCCGTCCTCGGCGCAGCGGCATATCCCACCGTCCCCTACCTGTTAAGTGCGTCGCCCACCCGAATCACCGGCCCCGCACCCGGTCTGGGGAAGCACACGGTCGAAATTCTCGACAGCCTGGATGCGCCGCGTATCCGGCCGTCCGCGCAGGCACCGCAGCTGAAGTGCCGAAGAACCCACGCGGCGGCCCGCTGGAAGGGGTGCGCGTCGTCGAGCTCACCAAGGTGTGGGCGGGCCCATACGCCGGCAAGCTGTTGGCGTTCCTGGGCGCGGAAGTGATCAAGGTCGAAACGGCGTCCAGCCCCGAGGAGATGCGCGCCTACGGCGGCACCGATATCAACCATGCGCCGTATTTTCTGAGCATCAATCCCGAGATCCTCAGTGTCGACGTGGATCTCAAGTCACCATTGGGAATCGGTCGGCTGCGGGAGCTGATCGCCCGTAGCGACATCGTCGTCAACAATCTGCGCCCCGGGGCGATGGAGCGGCTGGGGGTGGGTTACGAGCAGCTGCAGGCCGTCAAACCCGACATCATCTCGGTGTCGATCAAGATGTGGGGTAACGACGGGCCTCTGGGCTATCAGACGGGTTACGCGCCTTGCTTCGCCGCCCTCGCGGGAATGGCGTCGCTGGTGGGATATCCCGGCGGGCCTCCGCTCGGGGCCAGCATGCGCTACGGAGATTCGACGGTCGGGGCAGCCGCCGCGTTCGCCGCCGTCGTGGCGTTGCTCCACCGCGATCTGACCGGAGTAGGCCAATTCGTCGACGTGTCGGCCGTCGAAACCCTCTCGGCCATGATCGGTGATCGCCTGCTCGAATATGCCCTCACCGGACGGGAACTCGGCCCCGACGGCAACCGTCATCCCGACATGGCGCCGCACGACTGCTATCCCTGTTCCGGCGGCGACTGGATCAGCATCGCGGTCTCCAACGACGCAGAATGGCACCGGTTGTGCGATGTCCTCGGAGCGGATCTCGCCCAGCAACGACACCATGTCGACGAGCACGACTTGGCCCCGCTGACCAGCCGTCAGGACGCCGAGCAGTTGGCGCAGCGGCTGCGGGCCGCCGGCGTCCCGGCCAGCAAGAGCGCAACGGCCCTCGACGTGATCGGCGACCCGCGACTGTGGGAGCGCGAGTTCTACCGATTCGTCAGCGACCATCGCGAAGGACAACGACCGGTGCTCGGACCGCCGTGGCGGATGTCGCGCGCCGTGACCCGGATCGCCCGCGGGGCTCCCGACCTCGGCGAGGACAACGACTACGTGCTGAACGCAGTGCTGAGCGCCCGTTCGGCTTCGGGGGCCAGATGAGTAAAACACTGACCGGCACCGCTGCGCTGGTGACAGGCGCCAGCAGCGGTATCGGCACGGCCACCGCGCAGGCCCTCGCCGCCCACGGCGCCGCCGTCGGCCTGCTCGCGCGCCGCGCCGAGCGGCTGCACGAACTCAAAGCCGACATCGAATCGGCATGCGGCACAGCGCTGGTCGTGTCCGCCGACGTCACCGACGCCGAGCAGGTGGGCGCGGCGGTGCAGCGCACTGCCACCGAGCTGGGGCGCCTCGACATCGTGGTGAACAACGCCGGCCTGGTGCGAATGGGGCCGGCCGCCGAAGCGCGGCTCGAGGATTGGGACGAGCTGGTGGCGGTCAACGTGCAGGGCGTCTTATACGTCACCCGCGCCGCGCTGCCCCACCTGATCGATGCCGCCGCAACCTCGCCGCGCGGTGTCGCCGATTTGGTCACGATCAGTTCCACCGCCGGCTGGGCTGCCCGTCCCGGCACCGCGGTGTACTCGCTGACCAAGTTTGGTGTGAACGCGTTCAGCGAAGCCGTCCGCCAGGAAGTACTGGACAAGCGGGTCCGCGTCGGCGTGGTGGGACCGGGCACGGTGGACACCGAGATCAGCAGCCACCTGCCACCGGAGTCCAGGGCAGCTTTCGAGCTTCAGACCGCTGACATGGTCAAAATGCAGCCCGAGGACATCGCCGACGCAGTGCTCTACATGGTCACCCGCCACCGCCGCCTAGCAATCAACCACATGCTGGTGCGCGCCGCCGAACAAACCTGGTAATCGGGGTCATCGCCAGCCTTGCGCAACCAGCGGGGCGGTGTCCTCGGTGAGCCGATCGGCGCGTGGCAGGGCGTTGTCGCCCCGGGGGTGCACGATCTGAGGCCACCAGAACCAGCGCCCGAGCAAAGTGGCGATCGACGGCATGAACAATGTGCGGACGACCAGGGTGTCGAGCAGTAGACCAATGCAGATCGTCGATCCCATCTGACCGATCACCCGCAGGTCGCTGCCGAGCATGGCGGCCATGGTGAACGCGAAGACCAGACCTGCGGCCGTCACCACCCCGCCGGTGCCGGCCATCGATCGGATATAGCCGGTCTTGAGTCCGGCCTGGATCTCCTCTTTGAATCGGGAGACCAGCAGCAGGTTGTAGTCGGATCCGACGGCCAGCAGGATGATGACCGCCAGAGCCATCACGATCCAGTGGATCTTGATGCCGAACAGGTCCTGCCAGATGAGCACCGAGAGCCCGAAGGATGCCGCAATCGAGCTGGCCGCGGTGCCGACGATCACCAGCGCGGCAACGACGCTGCGGGTGAGCAGCAGCATGATCATGAAGATCAGTGTCAGCGAGGACACCACCGCGATCATCAGGTCATACTTGGCGCCGTCGTGCATATCCTTGAAGGTCGCGGCCGTACCCCCAAGGTAAATTCGGGCTTCCGACAGCGACGATTGCTTCAATCCCTCCTGGGCAGCCGTTCGTTCCGCATCAACCCGCGAAATCCCTTCCGGGGTCATCGGATCGCCCTGGTGGGTGACGAAAAAGCGGGCTGATTTGCCGTCCGGGGACAGGAACTGTTTGAGGCCGATCTTGAAGTCCGGGTTGTCGAAGGCCTCCGGCGGCAGGTAGAAGAAGTCGTCGTTGCGGGAGGCATCGAAACTTTGCCCCATGACGATGCCGGTGTCGCTCATCGACTCCATCTGGTTGATCATCGCCTGGAAGGTGCTGTGCATCGTCAGGGTCAGGGCGTGGGTGGTCTTCATGCTCTGGATCTGCGGCGGCAAGATCGCGACCATTTCGCGCTGCAGCGCGTCCAAACTGTGGATGTCTTTCGACACCCGGCCGAACTGTTCGTCGAGCTGATCGATGCCGTCTAGGGCGTCGAAGATGGATCTGATCGACCAGCAGATCGGGATGTCGAAGCAGTGCTTTTCCCAGTAGAAATAGCTGCGGATGGGCCGCCAGAAATCGTCGAAATCCGCGATGTGGTCCCGCATTTGATCGGTGACGGCCACCATGTCGTCGGTGACACCGGACATGTCGTGCGTGGTGTCCGACAGCTGTTTGGTGATGTCGAGCATGCGTTCCAGGTAGTTGATAGTGACCTGCATCTGGTCGGCCATCTTGAGCATGTCGGCCATGCGGTCCTTCAAAAACGCCATGTTCTGCATCGTCGTTTGGCTTTGCATGCTGTTCTGAAAAGGGATCGAGCTGTGCTGAATCGGGATCCCGAGCGGTCGGGTGATGTCCTGCACCATCACGATGCCCTGCACCCGCAGCACATTTTTAGCGACCCGGTCCAACACCAACATGTCGGCCGGATTGCGCATGTCGTGGTCGGCTTCGACCATCAACAGGTCCGGGTTCATTCTGGCCTGGGAGAAATGCCGGTCCGCGGCCGCGTATCCCTGGTTCGCCGGCGCACTGGCCGGCAGGTAGTAGCGGTCGTTGTAACTGGTGACATAGCTCGGCAGACCCAGCATGCCGACCAGCACCACCGCCCCGCTCACCGCCAAAATCGGTGCGGGCCAACGCACCACAGCGGTGCCGATCCGCCGCCACAGCCGCCCCCTGGCCGCACCCTTGGGCTCGAACAGACCGAAGCGGCTGCCCACGAAAAGAACGGCCGGACCCAGCGTGAGGCCGGCGGCCACCACGACCACCATGCCGATGCCCGCGGGTGCGCCCATCGTGTTGAACCAGGGCAGCCGGGCAAAGCTGAGGCAGTACACCGCGCCGGCAATTGTCAGGCCCGACCCCAACACGACCGGGGCCACCCCGCGAAACGTTGTGTAGTAGGCGGTTTCGCGATCCTCGCCGGCTCGTCGCGCCTCTTGGTAGCGGCCGATGAGAAAGATCCCGTAGTCGGTTCCGGCGGCAATCGCCAGCATCGTGAGAATGTTCGCCGCGAACGTGGTGAGCCCGAAGACATCGTGATAGGCCAGCACCGCGACGACACCCCGCGAGGACGCCAGCGCTATTCCGGTCATGAAAAGCTGCACCACTGTGGTGACGATCGAACGGTAGACCAGGAACAGCATGATCGCGATCGCGCCGAGGGTGAACAGGGTGATCTTGGCCAGGCTGGCGTTGCCGATCACGTGCGTGTCATCGGACAGCGCCGCAGGACCGGTGACGTAGGCCTGCACCCCGGGCGGCGCAGGTGTGCGCTTGACGACGTCCCGGACCGCGTCGACGGAGTGGTTCGCCTGGGTGGTGCCCTGGTTGCCGGCGAGATTGAGCATCACGTAGGCGCTCTTGGCGTCGGCGCTTTGGACTCCTGCTGCCGTTAGGCGATCGCTCCAGAAGTCCTGAATGTGCTGCACATGTTCGGGGTCGTCTCGCAGTTGACGGACGATGTCGTTGTAGTAGCGGTGTGCGGCATCGCCCAGCGGTTGTTGACCCTCCAGCACGACCATGATGGTGCTGTTGGAGTCGAACTCCTTGAAGTTGTGGCCCAGCCGCATCATCGCCTTCATCGACGGCGCGTCCACAGGGGCCATCGGTGCCGAGTGCGCCTCGCCCACGACTTCCAATTTGGGGACAACGGTATTGACGACGACCGTCAGCAAGACCCAACCCAGGATGATCGGCACCGCCAACCACCGGATCATGTGCGGGATAAGGGGCCGGTGCGGCCGAGAATTGGTCGGTGTAGTCATGCGGATTTCACCAGGCAGAAAGTCTGGGCATTGACGCCGTCAGCGGTCTTGTCTTCGCGGATGACCCCGTCGATCGTGATGCGGCAACCGATTCGGTCGCCGTCGCCTTGGGCCATGATGTTGGCGCTGACGGCGGGCAGGGTTGTGCTGATCGTGTACGACCACGGCAGGGGCGCCGCATCTACTTGATGGGTATTGGCTTCTGCATCCCAATAGTTGATGCTCGCGGTTGCCCCCGCGGGGCCGAAGACGTCATAAACCACGACCTTCGGATTGAACTGCACGATCTCAATCCCGGCACCCGACGCCGCATTGAGGTCTTCGGAACCAAAGATCCGATGTAACCGGCCGACCACAAACCCCGAAACTGCCAGCACGGCCACTAAAATCAGCGGAATCCAAGCCCGTTTGAGCACTCCGGTAAGCGAGACCACCCTCACGAGACCTCCTTCGCGTTACTGGGTCGGCGGAGCAGTACCGCGGCAGTTCGGTTACGTGAGGGCTGTGCGCCGGTGGTCGTGTGGGTGTATGTGTGGTCTGTTAGGCTCACGAAAGCCTCTGGTGCACAGTGCTTTCGGGGATGCCAGCCAGCATGACCACCATCAGGCAAAGCCACGCCGCGCCCCCCACAACAAGCGCTGTAGACCGACTCTCGTGATCAAAATCCTTGCCCTCCGTTCGCGTTCGGGCCATCCAGCTGCTAGGTCACTGCTCGGGCTGCCGCAGCACCACCGGAACCCGAGGCGGTAGTGCCGGGCCCGGGACGTGTTGTTGGTGGGTCCATTGCCGCCTCGGGGTGGGTCGCGTTGTCAAGCAGCCGCCGCATGATCGGCAAGGCGACTTGCGCGGAAAGCCACAGCGCGAACGTGTCTTCGCCAGGCAGTACCGCCAGCAGATCGGCAAGGCGCGCGCGACGGGTGCGTGTGCGTTGCGTCAGCAGTTGTTTGCCGGCCGCGGTGATGATCACCAATGCCGCCCGCCGATCAGCGGGGTCGCTGAGCCTGGCGAGCAGGTTCTGACGCTCCAGGCGCTGGACCAGCTGCGTCATGGCCGGCTGGCTTATCCCTTCGGCCGTGGCCAGTGCCGTCAGCCGCATCGGACCTTCCCGATTCACCCGGTTGAGCACCGCCGCGGCACTGACGCTCAGATCGGCACGGTCGGCCAGATACCGCAGGACCAGGTCGGCCGCCTCATCGAGCACCTCGCCGATCACAGCGCTGCGCTCATCGCGTGGCGATTCGTCCACGCCGGAGTTATATCACAAGACGTATATACATTTAGTTGCGGGGTCCCGCGGCCGGATTAGACGGCCAAGGTGACTGCCGCGCCTTCCGGCCAGCACCCAGGCCGACGAACCCGAGCCTGGGGGGCACCGGATTTCGCCGCACGGCAGCCGCGTCCCTAGCGGCGATTCCGCAACGATCAGCGGTAAATCGTGTAAGTGCCGCTACATTAGGCTGCTAAAGTTAATCGCGTGTTCGTCGCCATGGGCGAGTTCCGAACGGGTGCGGGTGCCGACCGTCACCGCGCCCACGCGTGGTCGCCCAGTCCGGCGCCACGTACTGCGCAGGCGCGTCGGTCAGCCCGCCGATCCACGGTTTCGATCCGCCGATATGCACGCCCCTTGATTCGCCTCCATGGCGGGAAGGAACAACCGGGCCGGTCGGTCCCCGTCACCCGTGCCGTGCGGTCGTGCCGGTTCGCCGACTTTTCAACGAGCCGGTAGCCAATGAGGCAGGCCGAGCAGCGAACCGGTGGGCTCGCCGAAGAGTTGCACCGGGTCTTGTCCAAGGTGCTGCTGGTGTTTGGCCGCCGCGACCCCGTCATCATCGCCGCAAGCGACCTCACGCTGAGTCAACTGTCGATCCTGAGCGCCCTGTCGGAAGCGGGACCGATGCGACTCAATGAGTTGGCCGCGCATGAACGCGTCCAACCCCCCACCATCACGGTGTGCGTCCGACGTCTGGAGAAACTGGGCCTGGTCACCCGATTGTCCGATCCTGAGGATCAAAGAGTCGTGCTCGTCGAACGTACGCCGCGCGGAGACGCCGTTCGGCGCGAAGCGCTGGCGGCGCGTTGTGCGGCGCTGGCGGCGATGCTGACCGCGCTGAACCGCGAGGATCGGGAAACGCTGTGCCGGGCATTGCCTGCCCTGGAGCGGCTCGCGGAGCAGGGTCACACCTGACGTGAGCGCGCAGCCATGCACGTGTGGCCGTCCGCGGTTATTGCGTGCCGGCCGGGCAGATTATCCCGAGCGGCATCGAGGTCAACATCGGGCCAGCCGGCCATTGCCGCTGCGGTACAGACTCAACCGCAATGCCGTAATTCGGCATGAGCGTTATGCGAACACAAACACGAAACAACTGTTGGCTGTTACCGAGACGTCCCGCGGTTTCAGCACTTTCGCCCTTGACAGACAACCGAGCGAGGGCGATGCTCAGTATTTATTAATAATGCACGTAGAAGTGCGATTTTAGCACTCGCGGCCTGCGTGTCATGGGCAGAAGTAACACGTTCATGGAAGAGGCTGTCGATGAAAGTGACTGTCGAACAAGATAAATGCGTCTCATCGGGAAATTGCGTGATGCAGGCACCGGACGTCTTCGATCAACGCGAAGAGGACGGCAGCGTCGTACTGCTCAACGAAAGCCCGCCGGCCGAGCACGCCGACGGTGCTCGCGCCGCCGCCGGCGGCTGTCCTGCACAGGCTATTCACATCGAGGAGTGATCCGGCTATCCCATTCGAGGAGTGACTGTGTCCGACTCCCTGACCGATAACGCGACCAAGGCTGACATACCGGAATATCCGATGGCCAGGGCAGCCGGCTGTCCATTCGCCCCACCGCCGGCCATGCTGTCACTGGCGGAATCAAAGCCGCTTAACAGAGTTCGTATCTGGGACGGCAGCACCCCGTGGCTGATCACCGGCTATGCCGAAGCCCGGGCGCTGTTTTCCGATGCCCGCGTTAGTGTCGACGACCGGCGCCCCGGTTACCCGCATTGGAATGAGGGCTTTTCGTCGACAGCGCACCAACGACCACGCTCAGTCTTCACCTCAGACGCCGAGGAGCACACCCGGTTTCGGCGGATGTTGTCCAAGCCCTTCACCTTCAAACGGGTAGAGGGCCTGCGGCCGGTGATCCAGCAGATCACCGACGAGCACATCGACGCGATGCTGACCGGGCCCAAACCGGCTGACATCGTCACGGCACTGGCGTTGCCCGTGCCGTCGCTGGTTATCAGCCGGTTGCTCGGCGTGCCGTATGAAGACGCCGAATTTTTCCAGCGGCATGCCAACGTCGGGCTGGCCCGATACGCGACCAGCGAGGACGCCGTCAAGGGCACTGTCGTGCTCTCGGAATACCTGACGAAATTGGTCGAAACAAAGATGGCCAATCCGGCCGAGGATGCGGTGTCGGATCTCGCCGAGCGGGTCAAGTCGGGCGAACTCGATGTCAGCGAAGCCGCCGAGCAGGCTGTCGCCCTGCTGATCGCCGGGCACGAGACCACCGCCAACATGATCGGGCTCGGCGTGCTGGCGCTGCTGCAGGACCCGCAGCAACTCGCGGTGCTTCGTGACACCGACGACCTGGGAGTGGTCGCCAACGCCGTCGAGGAACTTTTGCGCTACCTGTCCATCATCCATAACGGCCAGCGCCGGATCGCGATCGAGGACATCGAGATCGCCGGTGAGACCATCCGCGCGGGCGAGGGCATCATCATCGACCAGGCACCGGCGAACTGGGATACCACGGTCTTTGACGAACCCGGCCGGCTGTACCTGCACCGGTCGGGGGCCGGGCAGCATGTTGCCTTCGGCTACGGCCGGCATCAATGTGTGGGCCAGCAGCTTGCCCGCGCAGAGTTGCAGATCGTCTACCACACACTGCTTCGCCGTATCCCGACGCTGAAGCTGGCCGTGCCGATCGAAGAGATCCCGTTCAAACACGACAGCCTCGCCTACGGGGTCTACGAACTGCCGGTGACCTGGTGAGTACCTATGCCCGCCTAGCTGAAACGACGAAGACCCGAAACCGAGCCGGCCTGATTGGAGATCAATAATGTCCACTGGAACAAGTAGTGTTTCGCTTTATCCACCGGAAGGGTTTGGCGCTCCCAAGAATCGCCGCGGCCATGCGGACCTGAGTAGTGTGGGCTTGCCGGAAGGCACGGTGGTTTTCTCCGCAGATAACCACATTTCGCTGGCGGAAGATATCTTCTACCAACGGTTCCCATCAGATCTCAAGGATAGGGCGCCGAGGATCTGGTACGAAGACGGCGCATATCAAATCGGCCTGCAGGCGGGCCAGTCGTTCCTGCCACCCGATTTCAGCGCAGTGCTGATGCAATACGACGACCTGCCCGGGGCTAAAAGCAACAACATCGAGGCGCGGATCCAGGAATTGCGTGAGGACGGCGTCGACAAGGAACTGGCCTTTCCGAACGCGGTTTTGGCGCTTTTCGGATTCCCGGACCACGAACTGCGCGAACTGGCGTTTCGCATCTACAACGAGTACATCGCCGACCTGCAGGAGCGCTCGGCTGGTCACTTCTATGGTGTTGGGCTCATCAACTGGTGGGATCCGCAAGGGACCCGCCGAACACTTGCGGAGCTAAAGTCGCTGGGGCTCAAGACTTTCCTGCTGCCGTTGAGTCCGGGCAAGGATAAGCAGGACAACGTCATCGATTACTCGAGCACGGCCATGAACGCGGTGTGGGACGAGATCGAGGAGGCCGGTCTGCCGGTGACGCATCATATCGGTGAGACTCCGCCCAAGACTCCCTGCGAGGTCAATAGCGTAGTCATCAGCATGATGGTCAATGTCGACTCATTCCGGGAAATGTTCGCCAAGTACGTCTTTGGTGGCATTCTTGATAAGCATCCGCGGCTGCGGGTCGGCTGGTTCGAGGGCGGAATCGCCTGGGTGCCCCCGGCGTTGCAGGACGGCGAGCACCAGATGGCATCGTATCGGCACATGCTGGATCGACCGATCGAGCACGATGTCCGCTACTACTGGGACAATCACATGAGCGCGTCGTTCATGGTCGACCCACTGGGATTGCAGCTCATCGACAAGATTGGGGTCGACAAGGTCATGTGGTCGAGCGATTATCCGCACAACGAAAGCACCTACGGCTACTCCGAGAAGTCGCTGGCTGCGGTCGTCGATGCGGTCGGGCCCGAGGCGGCCGCGCGAATCGTCAGTGACAACATCACCGAATTCTTAGGTCTCTGAGGCGATTTGATGACGGCGTTTATGCAGGCGCAGGGATCGACGATCGACATCCCGGACGCGCCGGATATGGGCCGGATGCGCCGCGAGACTGGTGCGCGGCTGCGCGCGGCGATGGCCGACCACCAAGTCGACGCATTGATCCTGCTCGCCAACAGCGCTGTGACCTACGCGACCGGGACGAGTTGGCCGCTGGGCGATGCGGGCCTGTCACACATCGAGCGGCCGGTGGCGGTGGTGCTCGCCGACGACGAGTGGCCGCATCTGTTCCTGCCGTTTCGTGAGGGCGCCGCATACGAATCGGGATTGCCTGCCGACCATCTGCACGGCCCGGTCTATCCCGAGTTTGACGAGGGTGTCGAAAACTTCGCGCGGGTGATCGCCGATCTGATCCCCTCCGGTGCGAGCGTCGGTGTCGACGAGTTCACCGGAGCGATGCGCCGCGCCGATCAGCGGTTGTTCGGTCCGGGCCGGACGATCGATGCCGCTCAGGTGATCGGTGCGGCTCAGGTCATCAAGACCCGCGACGAGTTGGCCTGTATCCGCACCGCCTGTCGGATTACTGACGACGCCATGTCCGATGTGCAGGCAGCCTTGGCGCCCGGAGTTCGCCAGATCGATTTGTCGGCCGGATTCGTGCGCCGGGCATTCGAGTTGGGCGCCACGGCCAGCATGCTCGAACCGATCTGGCAGGTGATGCCGCAGCGCAAGGCAGACGGTGTTTGGACCACGCATGGAGATCTGGCGCTGCCGTTGCTAACCACCGAACGGGAACTGGCGGTCGGTGATGTGCTCTGGACCGATGTCAGCATCACCTACCGCGGGTACTGTTCGGACTTCGGCCGTACCTGGGTCGTCGGCCGCGATCCGACGCCACGCCAGCAGGACCAATTCCGCAAGTGGCAAGAGATCATGACCGCCGTTTTGGATGTGATGCGGCCCGGTGTCACCGCTGCGGAGCTGGGCAGAGCCGCGACCAAGGCCAACGGCGGTGACCGCCCATGGCTGCCACATTTTTATCTGGGCCACGGTATCGGTGTGTACGCCGCTGAAACACCCATGATCGGAACGGATCTCGGCGACGAATTTGATGAAAACTTTGTTTTCGAACCGGGAATGGTGCTGGTCTTGGAGCCGGTCGTGTGGGAGGACGGAACCGGCGGCTACCGCAGCGAGGAAATCATCGTCATCACCGAGGAGGGCTGGATGCGCTTGACCGACTACCCGTATGACCCCTATGGCAACTGAGGTCCTGCCCGACGACCGCGTTCTGCGCTGCGGGCGGCGGGAGCGCGTGCTGGCCCAGATGGAAGCCCACGACCTCGATGTGTTGGTGCTCGGGCGACAGGCCAACGTGCGTTACGTTGCGGGCGCGCCGCAACTGTGGATTGCCGGCACGCGGCCATTCGGTCCGACCTGCGTGCTGATCCGTGCGACTGGCGCCATCCACCTGATGAGCACTTGGGACGAGGGCGTGCCCGACGACATCCCGCATGAAAATCTGTACGGTCTGGCATGGAACCCGATGACTGTGATCTCAGTGCTACAGGGCATCGAGGGCGCGGCCACCGCGAAGCGTGTTGGCACCGACGCACTTTCACCGCTTTTCGCACAGTTACTGCCGATAGCCTTTCCGAAGGCGGAGCTTGTCGATGGCGAATTGGCCATGCGGGCCGCGCGCCGCGTCAAGACCGCCGAAGAGGTGCGCGCGCTGCGTGATGCTATCGGGGTGGCCGAGGCGGCGCTGACGGTAGCGGTGGCCGAGCTGCGTCCAGGCATCAGCGAGAAGATGTTGGCCGGTGTCTTGTTGGAAGCCATGACGGCCGGCGGGGTGAGCACCCCGGCAACTCAGGACGTCGCATGGGTGACGTCGCGGGAGCATCCGTGGCGACGGGGCAGCCTCGAGGGGCGCATTGGGCCCGGAGACTTGGTGGCGCTGTCCGCAGGTGTGCTCGCCGGCGGCTACATCGGCGAAGTGGGCCGGACTTGGCCGCTCGGCGAACCGGTCGGTGCCGCCGACCTGTTCCGGCGTTGGGATCTGCTGTGGCGCAGGTTGTATGACGCGTGCCAGCCTGGTGCGGCCGCTGCGGATCTATTGTCCGCGTACGACGCGGCGGGGGAGCCACTGCCGCCGATGCCGGTGGCGTGCGGGTTAGGCATGGGCTTCGACCCGCCGGTCGTGTCAGCGCAGCTACCTGCCACGGCGGCCGGGGAACGGCTGGAACCGGGCATGGTGCTCGCGGTAACGGGCTATGTCTGGGAGCGGGGCGTCGGCGCGGTGTTCGGCCGGGAGGCGGTGCTGATCGCCGCCGAGGGGCCGCAAGTTCTCACCTCGAGTCCGTTTGCCAGTGCGGCGGTTTGAGAATTTTACGGTTGAGCTGTGCTGTCCGCCGTAGCCGGACAAGGTCACCCTCTAGGTCTTAGGCCCGTTTTATTTCCTGTTACTTCAGGCCGCTGCCCGCGTCGACGGAAAGCGTGATGCCGGTGACGTAGCGGGACTCGTCGGAGGCGAGGAACAGCACCGCGTTGCTGATGTCCTCGGGTTCGACCCACGGGATCGGCAGGGTATGGAATGCCTGGCAGATCGGCGCGATGTCGTCGGGGCCCGGGTTGTCCAGGTCCGGCCGAAACAACCGGTAATTACTCTCGTTCATCACCATCGGCGTGTTCACATGCGTAGGATGCACTGAGTTCACACGGATCATGTGCTGGCCAAGCTCGACGGCGAAGGATCGCATCAGGCCTACTACGCCATGTTTGGCGGCCACGTAGTGGCCGAAGTTCGCGTAGGCCTTCAGCCCGCCGATCGAGCTGGTCAGGATGATCGAGCCGCCGCGCCCGGCCGACAATAGATGCGGCACACCGACTTTCACCGTCTTCCACACCCCGGACAAATTCACGTCGATCATGTCCCGCCAGTCCCGCTCGCTGGTCTGGTCGAGGGTATCTCCGCCGCTGCCGATGCCCGCATTGGCAACAATGATGTCCAGTCTGCCGAGCTGCTCGACGCCGGTGTCCACTGCGGCTTTGAGCGCGTCGAAGTCACGCACATCCACCTCGGCGGTGAAAATACGGCGGTTATGGCCCTTGACCAGATCCGCGGTCTCGGCAAGATCCTCCGGCGTCGATGGCGGAGTCGACACGCTATCGATCGGCTTGCAGATATCGATCGCGATGATGTCGGCGCCCTCCTGCGCCAGCCGCACCGCGTGACTACGGCCCTGACCACGCGCCGCGCCGGTGATGAACGCGACCTTTCCGTCGACCCGTCCCGCCATCAATACCTCACTTGTGCAACGTTGAACTTCGGACCGCTGCCGCTCAGCGGAGAACAGCCGGCATCGATTCCCAGCCTCGCACCGTTGACGTCGGTGAGAGCTTGGCGTTGGTCAGGTCCACGTCCCACTCCGGGAACCGTTTCAAGACTTCCTCGAGCGCGATCCGTCCCTCCAGCCGGGCCAACGCCGCACCCAGGCAGAAGTGAATGCCGACACTGAACGTCAGGTGCTGGCGGGTTTCCCGGTGGATGTCGAAAACATCTCCGCCCGGAGGGAATTGGCGATGGTCACGGTTGGCCGCACCGACCAGCAACATCATGATGCTGCCCGCGGGCACTGTCTGGCCGTGGAGGTCGACGTCGCGAGTGACGTACCGGGCCAGGTGCGGCGCCGGTGGCTCGTAGCGTAAAAGTTCTTCAATGGCTTGCGGGATCAACGACTTGTCTTCGGCGAGTTGGCGACGCTGCTCTGGATGCTCGGCCAGCACCTTGCCCATCCAGCCGATCAGCCGACCGGTCGTCTCGTTGCCTGCGCCGGCGACCAGGCCCGCATAGGCGAGCAGTTCATTGCGCGTCAATCGGCGTATGGTGCCGGTTTCATCCTCGAACTCGACGTTGAGCAGCTCGGTCATGATGTCATCCGACGGGTGGTCGGCTCGCCAGTCGATGTACCTGGCGAAGACTTCGCCGGCGTCAATGCCCTCTGCGGCGACGTCCATGGGTTGGCCGGCCTCCGTGCGCAGGTTGTCGTCCCAGCGATCCCGGACGGCTTGCTGGTCAGCTTCGGGCATGCCCAACAGCATGCCGATCACCCGCATGGGCATCTGTGTACCGAGGTCGGTGACGAAGTCGAACCGGTCGGTGCCGATCCGCGGATCCAGGCACTGAGCGCAGAATTCGCGGATCTTGGGTTCCAGGTCACTGATTTTGCGCGGCGTGAACATCCGCCCAAGCAACTTGCGATGGACGTCATGTAGCGGCGGATCCTCGTAAAGAAGGAAACCGGCGGGGATTTCGATGTTGGCTCTGATCGTCTCCAAGATCGCGCCACGCGCCGAGCTGAAGGTTTCGTGATCAACGAGTGCCCCGTCGACATCGGCGAATCGACTCAGCGCGTAGAAGTCGTGTTCCCGGTTGTAGTAGAGGGGCGCCTCTTCCCGGAGCCGGTGAAACATCGGATAGGGATTGGCGTTGAGCTCAACGTTGTACGGGTCGTAAAAGACATCGCTGGTGGCGCTGACTGTCACGATATCGCCTCCCGTAAGGACCGCATTCGCCAGGGAATCGCCGATCGTGCTGCACACTCTGTCACCAGCGATCACCAACTGTCAACGACAAATTCGTTTGTGAGATCTCTTGTCACTCTATGCAATACGGGGCGGTCCAGCGATGCCGAAAATGTGCGATATTCGAACGATTTGTCCGGACCGATCGCGTCGTAGCCGCCGCCGGAATAGCGTGCGATACACGCACATCCTCAAGTCAGTCAGGCGACCTCGACGGGCGGCCGGCGCGAGCCATTGACACTGCATTGTGGCCGAATCTAGCCTGGCCGTGGAGAAATCGTCTTACGAAATTAGCGTCCGAGAAGCAGTTGGCTCCCCGGAAAGCATGCGGACGAAGGGTGATCAAGCGAAGATGCTCACCTCAGAAGTTGCCGACTACTTCAATATGAACATGGGTGATGACCCCTATTGGAGTGACAGTTCGTGGTTCTCCTGGGCGATACCCGAGAGGAACATAAACGGCTTCTTCTATACCCATTTCCGGCCGAACATGAATTGTCTACTCAGCGGCCCCGCCATGTGGGACCCCTCAGGCCAGCATGCCTGGGAGTTCCTGTACTACGACTGGCAGCTGATGAAACCCCTGCCGTCGGGAAAGTACGGAATCGACTACAACAAGTACGATTTCGAGGCGCCGTGTACGACGTCGGTACGAATGCTCGAGCCACTGAAGCGCTACCGCCTCGGGTACAACAGAAACAACTTCAAGCTAGATCTGGTCTTCGAAGCTGTCGCTGCACCCCACCCGGTCGGTGAGCGCAGCGAAGGCGGTCTCGAGCACGCGTTCCGGCTCCATTTCGAGCAGCCTGGACACATCACCGGCACCGTCGAATTGGACGGCGAAACCTACCGGGTCGACTGCTACTCCATCCGCGATGGCTCTCACGGGCGCCGGCACCTGGAAACAGTCATGACTGGTGGTTACACGTGGTCGACGGCCGACGACAAGACCGGATGGCACGTCCTCGCTGTTGATAAGGACAACAGCCGCGATACCCAAGTCGTTGCCGGCTACGGTTACCTGCTGCGAGACGGTCACATGGCCCCGATCACCAAGGGCGTGCGGCGGGTGCTCGAGCGCACCGGGCCGCGACCCAGCGTGGTTGAGGTCGTGGCCGAAGACGCCGACGGCCGGACGCTGCATGCCCTGGGGCGAGAGCAGACACCTGCGGAGGTCATCCTCTTCCCCGACCACGGGCAGTGGTGGACCTTGTACAAATGGGACTACGACGGCTTCACCGACGCGGTCGGCGAAGACCAGGAGTACTACAGCCTCGACACATTTCGTCGCTGGCACCGTGCCGGCCCGGCCAGCTGGAAAACACGATGACGGCGCTAGGACGGTCGGCTGACTGCGTCGACGCCGTGGGGTCGACTCACGAATTGGCGTGGCGATGACCGGGCGACTCGTCGTCATTACCGGCACGAGCGGCAGCGGCAAGACCACGACGTGCCGTGAGTTCATCGCACAGGCCGACGATTTGTGGCTGCACTTCGGCGCCGACATCTTCCTCGGCACAATGACGCCCGCCAAGTTCGTCGATGGTGGCAGCCGCTGTACCGAAGGGCTGTACATGAGGCCCGATGACAGCGCCGCACCCGACGGTCCAGCACACCTGGCATTGGGCAGACACGGGCCTACGATGATCCGCACACTGAATGAGATGGCCTCGGCGGCGGTGCGCATGGGCCAGAACGTCGTAATGGATCACATCACTACGGCGCGTCCGCCGATTCTTCAGCAGTGCGTAGCCCAATTGCACGAGTTGCCAACGCTTTTCGTCGCGCTCAAGCCCTCTACCGACCTATTGCGCAAACGCATCGACGATCGCCTGCCCGAGGTGATAAATATTCTCGGTGATGAGCAAGGCCGAAAGGTGAATGCAGCGACGAAGAGCTGGTCTGAATCCATGGCGAACGAGATCTTTTGCCATGATGAGTTCGATCTCGTTTTGGACACCGGCGCCTTGTCGCCGCCCGAAGTGGCAAAGGCAATCATGGCCCGGTTGAGCAAGGGTCCCGGAACAGCGCTTGCCTCGCTCGCCCGCAAGCTTGACCGTAGGTGGGTACCCACCGCAGATACGCATTCGATGACAACGTCCGGCTGATCTGGGCCGAAATGGCGAAATGACCTGTCCTGCATGAAGAAGTCGTCGGTGCAATCGAATGACAATCGGACAGTCGCCTTGCCTGTGAAAATTGTTGGTGGCCAAGGCCGAAAGCAACGACGGCATGCGCTTGTAGGCAAGAAACTCGGTCGAGGAAAAGGGAGTCGGCAGCCGTGGTCAACGAACTAACGGGCAGGGTCGCCATCATCACCGGCGGCGCGTCCGGTATCGGTCGGGGCGTGGCGGAAAGATTCGTTGCCGAAGGTGCGCGGGTGGTGATCGCAGACCTCGACCGGCAACGCGGCGAGGATGTTGCCGCCGCGCTGGGAGAGAACACGCTCTTCCACTGCACCGATGTGGCCGACCCGCACCAGCTCGGCCGACTTGTCGCTGTCGCCGTCGAGAGTTTCGGCGGACTGCACATCATGGTGAACAACGCCGGCGTTTCCGGCACGATGCACGAAAGCTTCTTGGAGGACGACCTAGACGACTTCCAACGCATCATGGCGATCAATGTGCTCGGGGTGATGGCTGGTACCCGCGATGCTGCCCGGCACATGGCTGATCACGGCGGCGGATCCATCATCAATCTGACGTCGATTGGCGGCATCCAGGCCGGCGCCGGTGTGGTCACGTATCGCGCATCCAAGGCGGCGGTCATCCAATTCACCAAGTGCGCCGCTATCGAGTTGGCCTGCCACGACATTCGAGTCAACGCCATCGCACCGGGCAACATCCCCACGCCGATGCTTGCGTCCGCGGCGTCCGGAAAGTCCGCGGATGAGATCCGGCATTTCGAGCAGTCGCTACGCGAGGCGATGCGCGCCGACCGTCCGCTAAAGCGCGAGGGCACACCCGAAGACGTCGCGGGCGCTGCCCTGTATTTCGCCGGCAACCGTTCGCGCTACGTCACCGGGACGGTATTGCCCGTCGACGGTGGACTGGTGGCGGGCAAGCCAATTCAAGCCATGAATAGCTGATTCGGCAGGAGGTCGGAATGGATTTAGAGCTGATCGATGATCCGCAGCTGACTCACGATCGCGGCGGTGAGACGACCGCGGGTGAACCGTCATGACGTGGCTGCCGATCACCGCTGATGGGCAAAGCGAGCGAGATGCCGTACTCGGGATGCATCCGGAAGTTTATGCGCGGCACCGGACATTCCTCGAAACGTGCGCGGCGGCAACCGATCCGGACCTGCTCACGTTGTGTAAGGCACGAATCGCTCAAATGTTGCATTGCCGCGAGGAACTCGCCTTGCACAGCCCTGATCTGCTCGCCGAGCTCACGTCGTGGGAACGGTCGTCGTCGTTCACCGAGCTGCAGCGCAACACGCTCGAGTTCGTCGAGCAGGTCGTCATCGACCCGTCAGTGGTGAGCCGCGAGCTGGTCGGCGGCCTCGAGCGCGAGCTCGGAACATCCGGGGTCATCAATTTCACCACCGTGATCGCGGCATATGAGGCCTCGCTCAGGTTATCGACGCTGCTCGACCTGGAGCCCGCGCCATGACGACTCCGAAGATCAACGTCGCGCCGGTCACGGCGGGCCAGGACGCGGCCATGTACCTCAACTCGCTCACCGACCAGCATCTCGTCGGCTCCTACATGGATTTCTACGTCGCCGCGCTGGGACTCCCTCCCGACGACCCCGAGCTGGTCGAGCTCATCAGGATCCGCAATGGGGTCGCACAGTCCTGCCAATACTGCTTGAGCATACGGATGCAGACCGCCAGCCATTTCGGTGCGGACATGACGCACACCGTGGTGAGGTTCGAGCATAGCGCCCTGCCCGAGCGGCAGAAAGCCGCGCTGCGACTCACCGCGGCGTTCCTCGAAATGCCTTCGGAGCTCACGCAAGAGGCGCGCGACGAAGCGCTCAAGTATTTCTCTCCCGAGGAGATCGTGGGCCTCATGCTCAGGCTCACGTCGTTCTTGGTCAACAAGCCACGTGCGGCGCTAGGAATCGACGGCGCCCTTGACACCCACCAGCTGACCACGATCGGCTCTGGGGACATCGACAAGTTCATGCCGCACAACCAGCCGGGCGGGCGATGAGTCTGCTGGACGCACGCGCTGGGCTGGCCGGAAATCAACCGGCTGCTCGTGTGACCCGGCGGCTCGTGGTGGAGTTGGCACCACAGCCGAGGATGAGGGGAGGTGTCGGCGCATGCGGTTGACCCCGTTACCGCCGGATCAGTGGGATGACCGGGAGCGTGAGGCGTTGGCCAGCGCGGTTCCCGCCGAACGGATTTCGGGGGTAGGCGTTGGTAATCTGGTGGCGACACTGGTTCGGCATCCGATGTTGACGCGGGCCTACCTGCCATTCGGTTTCTACCTACAGCGGGATTCGACTCTGCCGCCGAGATTGCGCGAGATGGTGATCCTGCGCGTGGCGCACCATACGCACTGTGAGTACGAATGGGCTCATCATGTGGGGCTGGGCCGCCAGGTCGGGCTATCTGATGCGGACATCGCGGCGGCCACCGCAGATTATGGCGACGACGGCCGAGCGGCTCCGGCACTGCGCGCAGTTGATGAGCTCCTGACCGGATTTCGCGTATCAGACGCTACCTGGACAGCGCTAGCCGAGTACCTCGATGAGCGCCAATGCATGGATCTCGTTTTCACAATCGGTGGCTATCTGCTTCTGGCGGCAGGAATAAACACCTTCGGAGTCCAACCCGAAGACCAGCACTGGCGCGACGCTGCCCATGGCCTTGACGAAAGCCAGGGCCGCTCTCCACACGAAGGCGCTTGCCGTGACGCTCAGCCGCCACAAGGGAATAACGGAACTTGACAGCATGGCTTGCGAAGCGGCCGCCCAGCACACAGTGTGCAATGTGACGAATGACAAACATGTTGTGTAACAAGTAGTTTGGAGATCAGCAGAGCGAAGGGATGCAAAATGACCTCACGGACTGCGGTGGTCACCGGGGGCGCGTCGGGCATCGGCGCGGCCATCGCAGCGCGGCTACGCAGCGATGGATATGACGTTGCGACCTTCGATATGAAGCCGGCATGCGCCGAACTCTGCTACGCCGTAGACGTTACCGACCGGTCCCAGGTCGATGCGGCGCTGGCCCAGGTACGCGCGCAACTGGGTCCCGTTACCGTTTTGGTCAACGCGGCCGGCACCGAGGGGTATGTCGCCTTCCACGACCTTGACTTCGCGGAATGGCAGCGGGTTGTCGACGTCAACCTCAACGGCGTGTTCCACTGTGTGCAAGCGGTGCTGCCGGACATGCTGACCGCCGGGTGGGGGCGGATCGTCAACATCTCGTCATCGAGCACCCATTCGGGCACCCCGATGAGGGCCCACTATGTGGCCGCGAAATCTGCCGTCAACGGCCTGACCAAAGTACTCGCCCTGGAATACGGCCCGCACGGCATCACCGTTAACGCCGTCCCGCCCGGCTTCATCGACACGCCGATGTTGCGAAACGCTGAACGGCGCGGCGATTTCGGGCACCTCAGCATCGACGATCTGATCGCGGCTACCCCCGTGAGACGAATTGGGCGGCCGGAAGACATCGCCGCCGTCTGCGGCTTCCTCGTTTCCGAGGACGCCGGCTATATCACCGGACAGATCATCGGCGTCAACGGGGGACGCGCGACCTGAAGGGCCGGGCGGAAGTTTGCGCGGGTCGGTCATTGTGGGGCTCATTTGGGGCAATTGAGAATATCCACGCATTTGGTCCAGACAAATAGGTTCAACGCGATCTGAGGTATGCGCCGCGATCACTGGCCACGGCGGAATTCCCAATGTACGCTCCGGTGTGAATAGTTAACTGGCATAACCTGCCTCGCGCCCGAACGTGGGCTGCATCCAACAATTGCATATTTGTCCGGACCATAACTAGGCAGCGTTGCTTGTCGAGTGGGCGTTAGAAGGGAGTTGGCGGTGTCGACCCCGCAGCTCGATATTGATTTTCGTGATCCAGCACTGGCGGTCGACCCGTTCCCGTTGCTCGAGGAGATCCGCGCCGCGGGTCGTGTCGTGTGGAACGGAGCAGCCCACGCCTGGATGGTTCCCGGATATGACGACTGTACGGCTGTGCTAACCGACAGCAACACAGTCCAATTCAGTGTGCCCGGTGCGCTGCGACCCGACGTCTATTTCTGGTTTGAGGCGCCGGCGATCAGCATCACCGAAGGAGCAGACCACCGTCGGCTCCGCGGCCCGATGGCCCGCCACTTCGCCGCCACGTCGATGCAGCGCACCTGGGAGCCTCGCGTCCGCAACATCGTCGGCCAGCTGCTCACGCCACTGGTCGACGGTCATGACCACTTCGACATCGATGACTTCACCAGGATCCCCGTGATCGTCGTCGCCGAGTTGCTGGGAGTGCCCGAGGAACGGCACGACGACTTCCGGCGCTGGTCGAACGTCCTTGTCGGGAACGTCGCATTCGGAAACGAAGGGCCCGAGGCCCGCCGCGCGATGGAAGCTGTTGTCGCCGAAGCGAAGACATACCTGAGCGAAGAGATTGAGCGCCATCGGCGCGAGCGACCTGAGGACCTCCTCACCGTGATGATCGACGTTGCCGATTGGAGTGACGCCGAGATCCGGGCGGTGGCTTTGAACCTCCTGCTCGCGGGTTATGACACGACCGCCAAGCTTTTGGGGCTGACGCTGGTCGCCCTTGAGCAGCATCCCGAGCAGCGCCACCAACTCGTGGAGGATTTGTCGTTGATCCCCAATGCAGTCGAGGAGGTGCTGCGCTGGCAAAGCCCAACGCAAGCGATCGTGCGCGTCGTCGTCCGCGACACCGAGCTGGCAGGGACTCACTTCGAAAAGGGCGACGTGATCTACGCGATGCTGGGTGCGGCCAACCGCGACCCACGACGCTGGCCTGACCCACAGCGTTTTGACATCGGCCGTGAGCTCAAAGCCCACCTGGCCTTCACGACGGGCAGGCATGTCTGCATCGGCGCCGCGCTCGCGCGGCTGGAAGCTCGGGTAGCGCTTGAGGCACTGCTGGCCACCGCTCCCGACTACCAGCTGCACGATATCGACTACGGAGACGCCTTTTTCGCGCGCGGACCCGTGCAGGGTGTCATCGACGTCGGAGTTCCGGCGACGGCCCAGTAGCGCGAGAAGGGAAGCACGGATGACCACGTCTGTGACGCATGATGGGCGGCCGGCAAGCGGACTGGTGACCAAAGACATCACGCCCCGTATCGCCACCGAGATCCGGGCGGACAAGCAGACACTTTTGAGCGGTGCGCACGCCGGCCGGATCCGCGAGTTGCTCGAGCAAAGGGGCGTGCTGGTGTTTCCTCAGATCGGCTTCACCGACGATGAACAGGTCGCCTTTACCCAGACGCTGGGGACCATCGCCCGTGAAGTAAGTGGGG
The DNA here is from genome assembly GCF_010728725.1 of Mycobacterium branderi. Lineage (NCBI taxonomy): Bacteria > Bacillati > Actinomycetota > Actinomycetes > Mycobacteriales > Mycobacteriaceae > Mycobacterium > Mycobacterium branderi. The sequence goes on along the minus strand of NZ_AP022607.1, from coordinate 550,042 downwards.
AGGAGGTTTACAACGTCACCTTGGATCCCAAGGTCAGCCAAACCGCCGACTATCTCAAGGGATCGCTGTACTGGCACATCGACGGCACGATGAGCGAAGTGCCCATCCTCGCCTCCCTCTTGTCCAGCAAGGTAGCGCCTGAAGCTGGCGGCGACACCGAGTTCTGCAACACCTATGCCGCATATGAGAATCTACCGGACCGCGAAAAACGGGAGATCGAATCCTTGCGCGTGATGCATTCGGCGTGGAACACATTGTTTTACTACGACCCCGAACCGCGCATCGAGATGCTGCGTCGCATGATGGCGATCGGCGACCAGGAGTTGCCGTTGGTATGGACTCACCGCTCGGGTCGCAAGTCTCTTATCCTCGGCGCCACCGCCCGCCACATCATCGACATGGATTTCAAAAAGAGCGCTGAACTGCTTGTGCAGCTTCGTGATTGGGCGACCCAGCCACAGTTTGTCTACCGCCATAAATGGACCGTTGGCGACCTGGTGATCTGGGACAACACCGGCACAATGCACCGCGCCACGCCCTACGATGCGAAGTCCGGGCGGCTATTGCACCGGACCAAACTGCAAGGTGAGGAACCCTTCGCCTGATGGGTGGATACGGGAGTTCGCAACCATGAACCGCTTCGACGATGCGGCGATCGCGCAGGCCATCCGCCCGGAGCCTGCCGGCATGCATCGCCGAAGACAGACGCGATGCGAGAGTCCGTTCGTATCGTTGTCGGGCACAGACTTCGGGATGAATCGATGACAGAGCTCAGTGTTTCCCATGTTGGCTTATGCGTTGCGGACCTGAGGACATCGCTGCGCTTCTACACCGAAGGCCTCGGCTTTGAGGTTGCCGAAACCTACGACGCCGGAGCAGAAGTGGCGGGGGCCGCCGAAATCACGGGCAGCACGCAGCTAACCTCGCAGATGATCACCAAGGACGGTTTTCGGCTGGAGCTACTGTGGTGGGCTGAGCCCGGCTGTGTCGGCGCTCCGCCGGGCACGCGCAACCAGGTGGGTCTGACGCACCTGTCGTTCGAAGTCGACGATCTCCCCAGTGCCGAAGCCCGACTGGTCGCCCACGGCGCAACGGTCATTGAATCGACCCGCACATCGGTCAGAAACGATGACGTCGGCTACGACCTGGTCTTTCTGACCGATCCCGACGGTAACCGCATCGAACTCCTGGAGTGGAACAACCCCACTCCTATCAACACCTGATGCCGCGTCAGTGACTATCGAGGTCTCATGCGGGCCGCCGCCCGGACCCGCATTCAGCGAACTTGCCGTTCTGGCCGAAGATTTGGGCTATTCGCGGATCTGGACCTTTGACTGGGCCCCGCTGTGGGAGGACCACGCTGACCAGCCCGCATCGGACGATCTCTGAGCGGCACAAAACCAAACAGGGGGCCTGACACTGGGCCCTGCTGTGCCTCAAGCGTCGGCTTCGCATGCCGGTAGAAAACCTTTGCAGTCGACTGCAATCTCTGATACTGTCAAGTAGTATACAAAGCTGCCATGACGCACAGCATTCGTATCTGCGAGCCGGCCCGAGGTGTTGGCCCGGACGCCTAGTAGCCGGAGCTGGTCCATACAATAATGCCCACACCAGAGAGTTGTCGCCGTGCCTTGGGGCGTGGACATCCCGACTCATCCGCTATGAGCACTTCAGCCTGGCATCACACCCTTGACCAGGGTATCGGGAGGGTGAATTATGGCCGAAGGGCTGCCCGCAACGATCAGCACCAGGTTATTAAGGAATGACATATTGTCCGGACAATTAGTTGCTTCAACATCGACCAGCCACCAACGTCATGTGGCGTCGGCAAGGGCACGTGGCGATGGATGGCGGCCGGCTTTCAAGACGTGCAGAATCCGCCCTGCAGAAGGAGCTGGGGAAATCCGATCATGACTGTCAAGGTCTACGAGCGCATCCTGGAGCTGTTCGAGGCGGAGGGCATCAAAACCCTCTTCGGCATCCCGGACCCGAATTTTGTGCACATGTTCCACGCGGCCGAGCAACGGGGGTGGGATGTCGTCGCCCCGCACCACGAAGAATGCGCTGGGTTCATGGCCGAGGCCGTCTCGCGCATGACGGGCAGGCCTGGTCTGTGTATCGGCACGCTCGGGCCGGGGCTTGCCAATCTCGCCGGCGCCATGATGTGCGCGAAAGTCGAGAACTCACCGGTCATCTTTCTCGGCGGTCAGCGGGCCCGGATCACCGAACAGCGTGTGCGACGCGGCCGCATTCAATTCGTGTCGCAGACACCGCTTCTCGCGCCGTCGGTCAAGTATGCAGCCAGCATCGAATACGCAGACCAGACCGATGAGATCGTCCGCGAAGCGCTGCGACGCACGCAGACGGATACACCCGGACCGGCTTACATCGAATACCCGGCACACGTGATCACTGCAGAACTCGACGTGGCCCAACCGCTGGCACCCGACGCCTACCGCTTGGTGAACCAGGGTGCCAGCGCGCAGATGGTCGATAAGGCGCTGGAGCTGATCAAAAAGGCGAACCAACCGATTCTGTTGGTCGGTCACGCTGTGCAGTGCGCACGCGCCGGAGAATCGGTCGAGGCGCTCGCGAAACTGGTGAATTGCCCGGTGATCCAGACGTCCGGGGGGACCGCGTTCATCAAGGGCCTCGAGGACCGTACTTTTCCCTACGGATTTTCTCCCTCGGCCGTCGAGGCGGTGGTGAAGTCCGATCTATGTATCGCCATTGGCACCGAGCTCGGCGAGCCGGTCCATTACGGCAAGGGGCGTCACTGGGCCGCCAACGATGCCCACCGCAAATGGATCGGCGTCGAACTTGATCCGGCGGCGATCGGCGTGAACAGGCGTATCGATGTTCCGCTGGTGGGTGATCTGCGGGCGATCGTGCCGCAGCTGGTCGACGCGCTCAAGGATTCGCCACGCGCGGCCTCCCCACAGCTCGAGGGATGGGTCAAGCAGGATGCGGCGCGGCTGGCCGAACTGGCGAAAACCGCTCCGTCCGGAACACCCGTGCACACAGCGCGTTTCGTCGTCGAGGCGACAAAAGCGTTCCCCGCCGATGGGATCATGGTGCGCGACGGCGGCGCGACGGTCATATTCGGCTGGACCTACTCGCAGGCAAAGCCGCACGATGTGATCTGGAACCAGAACTTCGGCCACATCGGGACCGGTCTGCCCTACGCCATCGGTGCGTCGGTGGCGGACGGCCGCAAGCGGCCGGTGATGCTGCTGACCAGCGACTCGTCATTCATGTTCCACATCGCCGAACTGGAAACCGCTGCGCGCCTGAATCTTCCGCTGGTGTGCGTGGTGGGCGTCGACCACCAGTGGGGCCTGGAGGTTGGCGTGTATAAACGCACTTTCGGTCAGGGGTCGTTGGAGACCGGCGTGCACTGGAGCAGAGATGTGCGCTTCGACAAGGTCGCCGAGGGCTTCGGCTGCCGCGGCGAATACATCGAGCACGGCCAGGACATCGGCCCGGCGATCGAACGAGCTTATGCCAGCGGCAAAGTCGGCGTCATCCATGTGCCGATCGACCCGAAGGTGAATTCTGAGGAGATGCCAAGCTACGACGAATTTCGAACCTGGTACGCGGAAGGAACCCAATGATGCGTCAATACCTCAAGCTCTACATCGACGGGCAGTGGGTGGATCCGGCCGAACCCAAGACACTGGGTGTCGAAAATCCGGCCACCGAGCAGGTCTGCGGGAGGGTCGCGCTCGGTTCGGCCGCTGATGTCGATCGGGCCGTCGCCGCCGCCCGCCGAGCCTTCGCTGATTGGTCGCTGACCACCCGCGAGCAACGACTCGATATCCTGCAGCGGATCCTCACCGAATATCAGCAGCGTGCCGATGATCTTGCCGAGGCGATCACCGAGGAGATGGGTGCGCCCGTCACACTTGCCGCCGGTCCGCAGGTCGGACTCGGGCTCGGGCATTTGAACACTGCCATCGAAGTTCTCAAGTCTTACCCGTTCGAGCAGCAACGCGGCGCAACCCTTTTCGTGAAGGAGCCGATCGGGGTCTGCGGACTGATCACACCGTGGAACTGGCCGATGAACCAGGTTGCCGTCAAGGTTTTCCCGGCCCTGGCGACCGGTTGCACAATGGTTCTCAAACCTTCAGAGGTAGCGCCGTTTTCGGCGCACATCTTCACCGAGGTCCTGCATGCCGCCGGTGTTCCCGCCGGGGTGTTCAATCTCGTGCAGGGTGATGGTCCGGGCGTCGGGGTGGCGCTGGCCGGGCATCCGGACGTGGACATGGTGTCGTTCACCGGCTCGACCCGCGCCGGTGTCGAAATCGCCCGTAACGCCGCACCGACGGTCACGCGGGTCACCCAGGAGCTGGGCGGTAAAGGCCCCAACATCATCCTCGACGACGCGGCATTCGCCGCCAATGTCGGCAGCGGCGTCGCCAACCTGATGAGCAATTCCGGGCAATCGTGCAGTGCGCCTTCGCGCATGCTGGTACCCAGCGCGCGCATGGACGAAGCCGCCGACGTCGCCCGAGAGGCTACCGAAAAGCTCACGGTGGGCGACCCCACCGGGGATGTCGCGCTGGGCCCGGTGGTTTCCCGCGCGCAGTTCGACAAGATCCAGTCGCTGATCCAGAAGGGCATCGACGAGGGCGCCACGCTGGTTACCGGCGGGACCGGCCGTCCCGATGGGCTGGAAACGGGCTATTACATAAAACCCACCGTTTTCGCCAACGTCAGCAACGAGATGACCATTGCGCGCGAGGAAATCTTCGGTCCGGTGCTGGCCATCCTCGGTTACGACAACGTCGACGATGCCGTCGAGATCGCCAACGACACAGATTACGGCCTGGCCGGCTACGTCGCGGCCAACGACCTGGAGAAGGCTCAGGCGGTCGCCCGCCGGCTGCGGTCGGGATGGGTGGTGATCAACGACGGATTCGACTTCCACGCCGGATTCGGCGGTTACAAGCGCAGCGGCAACGGCCGCGAATGGGGCGAGTTCGGCTTCCACGAATACCTTGAAACCAAGGCAATTCTCGGCTACGCGCCGGAAAGCGCAGGCTGACCAAAGGGCATGGCCGATGTCTTGAAGCTCGACGGCCGGCTCGTTGTGGTGTGCGGTGCCGGGGGCGGTCGACTGAGCCCCCCCACCGCGCCTCGCGGCCGACGAGTCTGCTCCGTTCTTTCAAAAATGTTCCTTTCGTGCCGCCACACCGCCGCGCACGATCCGGTTCAGGAAGCGAGGTCACCGTGACTGAATCAACCATGAACATCACCGATCGCGACAAGAACGCCGTTGAGGAGCTGTCCGCGCCGGTGACGATCGGCGTCGAAGCCTACATCTCACCCGAATACGCCCGCGCCGAACGAGACAGACTGTGGCGCAAGGTTTGGCAGCAGGTGGGCCGCGTCGAAGACCTTCCCGAGATCGGCAGTTACCTCACCTACGACATCCTCGACGATTCGATCATCGTGGTGCGTACCGGCGCCGACGAATACACCGCACACCACAACGTCTGCATGCATCGCGGCCGTCGGCTGGTGGATACCCCCGAAGGTGCCAAGAATGCCTGCGGGCGGGCAAGAAAGTCCTTCGTCTGCGGATTCCACGGCTGGACCTACGGGCTCGATGGGGCATGCATCCACATACCCGAGCAGCAGGACTGGCAGGGCGCGCTGACGCCCGGGAACACCCGGCTGCGCGCCGTCAACGTCGACACTTGGGGCGGGTGGGTCTGGATCAACATGGATCCGGACTGTGAGCCGCTGCGCGACTACCTGGAGCCGGCGGCCGGCATGTTGGATCCCTTTGAGCTGCAGAACATGCGGTGCAAATGGCGCAAATGGCTGCATTTCGACTGCAATTGGAAGGTCGCCATGGAAGCCTTCAACGAGACCTACCATGTCGCCACCACACATCCACAGTTCAACAAGTTCGGCGACTTCCGCGGCTGGGCTAAAGCACAGGGCAAGCACAGCAACATCGGCTATGAGGCGCCCAAAGATCTGGAGAAGACCAAGTCGAAGATCCGGCTCGGTACGGGTGGCGACGCCCGGGTGTCAACCGCCGAGATGCAGCTCTACACCCTGCAAGAAACCAACGCCACCACGACAAAGACGCTGGTCGATGCCGCACTCCGTCTGGTAGACGAGCTGCCGGAAGGCACGCCGCCCGATCAGGTGCTCGAACACTGGCTGAATTCGGCGCGCCGCGACGACGCCGCACGCGGAGTCATATGGCCGACGATTGATCCCGAAGTGCTCGGCAAGAGCGGCACCGCGTGGCAGATTTTCCCGAATTTCCAGATCGGGCAAGGTCTGACGAGCGCGCTGTGCTACAGCGCCCGCCCGTGCGGCTATAACCCCGACAAGTGCACCTTCGAGGTCTCGGTGTACGAGCTTTTCCCGAAAGGCGAAGAGCCACAAACGCAGTGGGAGTACACACCGGCAGGTGACCCGAGATGGCTCAGCGTCTTACCGCAGGACTTCTCTAACATGGCTGCCGTACAGCAGGGTATGAAATCTCTGGGTTTTCCCGGCACGAAGCCCAATCCGTATCGCGAGCGCAGCACGGCCAATCTCCACCGCCAGCTCGCGAAGTACATGGGTACTGGCGAGCCACGAACCCTTGCAGGGGAGAACGATCGTGAGAGTTAGAACCCTGTTTACTGTGCACAGTATGGATCCGGCGCTGCACGCCGTCGCAGTTTCCAAGGCATACGTATGACGTGCCGGCCCACCCAGACGCCACAAGACCTCGATTTCTCGGCGCTGCGAGAGAAGTACCGTCAGGAGCGTGACAAGCGGCTGCGCACAGACGGTTCGAAGCAGTACATCGAGCTCTCGGGCGACTATGAGGATTACTACGAGATCGACCCGTACACGGCAGTGGTGGCCCGCGACCCGATCTCGGAGGACATCGACGTCGCCGTCCTGGGCGGAGGCTTCGCCGGCCTGTTGTGCGCTGCCGATCTGAAGAAGGCCGGTGTCGAGGACGTCCGAATTATCGAATTCGGTGGAGATTTCGGCGGCGTGTGGTACTGGAACCGCTTTCCCGGTATCCAGTGCGATAACGAATCATATTGCTACATACCGCTTCTCGAAGAGCTGAATTATGTCCCGACCAAGAAGTTCCCGGACGGAACGGAAATCTACGAGCATTGCCGACGCATCGGCAAGCATTTCGGCCTCTATGATTCAGCGATATTTTCCACCCGGGTGCGCGCCTTGCAGTGGGACGAATCGGTCAAGCGCTGGCGGATCAGCACCAACCGCAATGACGACATCCGGGCACGCTTTGTCGTTCTGGGCGCCGGTAGCCACCATCGGCCGAAGCTGCCCGGCATCCCGGGGATCAACGACTTCAAGGGACACAGCTTTCACACGGCGCGCTGGGACTACGACTACACGGGCGGAGATGCCACCGGAGGACTGCACAAGCTCGCCGACAAGCGGGTCGCGATCGTCGGCACGGGCGCTACCGCTATTCAAGTTATCCCGTTCCTGGGCCGCTACGCCAAGCACCTGTACGTCTTTCAGCGCACACCTTCCACTGTTGCCGAGCGCGACAACCGGCCGACTGATCCCGACTGGGTGAAAACGTTGCAGCCGGGATGGCAGAAGGAGCGCCGGCGAAACTTTCATGCCTGGACCTTCGAAGGCGGCGCGCCGGGCCAGCCGGACTTCGTGTGCGACTTCTGGACTGAACTGGGCCGCAATACGGCCGCGCGGATTATCGCGCGGGGAAACCCAGCTGAGCTGACTGCAGAGGAGTTCATGGCACTGCAGGAGGAGGAGGACTTCAAGGTAATGGAGCGGCTGCGCCGCCGCGTCGACAGCATCGTCGAAGATCCCGAGACCGCCGAGGCGCTCAAGCCGTACTACCGATTCTTCTGCAAGCGGCCGTGCTCCAACGACGATTACCTGCCGACGTTCAATCGCCCGAACGTCACGCTGGTCGACGTGTCGGCGTCGCAGGGTGTGGAACGGGTAACGGAAAAGGGCCTGGTGGCCAACGGAGTCGACTACGAAGTGGACTGCATCATCTATGCGAGCGGCTTCGAGATCTCCACTGAAATCAGCCGACGCTACAGCATCGACACGATCGAGGGCCGTGCCGGCTTGTCCTTGTTCGATAACTGGCGGGACGGGTTTCGCACCTTCCACGGCATGACGAGCTGCGGTTTTCCCAACCTGTTCTTCACCGGCTTCACCCAACTCGGGGTGGCGGCCAATATCACCGCAAACTACGAGCTGCAGGGTGAGCACATCGCCTACATCATCGCCGAGACCCTGGCACGTGGTGCAACGACTGTCGAGCCCACCCGCCAGGCCCAGGACCAGTGGATAACGACCATGCGCGAGACCGCAATCGACAACAGCCGGTTCGAAATAGAGTGCACCCCCGGGTATTTCAACAACGAAGGAGGGGGAGGGGGCGAAGGGATTCGCTCGTATCTGGGTGAACAGTACGGGCCCGGCTTTTACGCGTTCACCGACCTGTTGGAGCACTGGCGCGCCAAGGGCGAACTCGACGGCTTGGTGCTTGGAAGATGAATGTCTGAACTCAGATTCGACGATCGGGTCGCGGTCGTGACCGGCGCGGGCCGTGGGCTGGGGCGCGCCTACGCATCGCTGCTGGCATCTCGCGGTGCGAAGGTCGTCGTCAACGACATCGGCGCAGCCTTGACTGGCGAGGGTGTCGATTCCGGGCCCGCCGAGGAGGTGGTGTCCGAGATACGGGCAGGCGGTGGTCAGGCCATCTCGTGTGCCGAATCGGTGGCCACCGCCGCCGGCGGCGCCAGCATCGTCGAAGCGGCGATAGACCATTTCGGGCGCGTCGACATCCTTATCCACAACGCGGGCAATGTTCGTCGGGCCCCGTTGGGGCAGATGAGCTATGAGGACTTCGACGCCGTGCTCGATGTCCACCTGCGGGGCGCCTTCCATGTTGTGCGTGCGGCGTTCCCGCTCATGCGCGCGGCCCGTTACGGTCGCATCGTCGTGACGTCGTCGATCAGCGGGTTGTACGGCAACTGCGGGGTGGCCAATTATGCTGCCGCGAAGACGGGTGTCATCGGATTGGCCAATGTCGTCGCACTCGAAGGTGCGGCCGACAACGTGCTTTGTAACGTCATCGTGCCGTCGGCGGTGACCAGAATGGCTGAGGGCCTGGATATTTCGGCGTACCCGGCGATGGAGCCGGAGCTGGTGGCGCCGGTGGTGGGCTATCTCGCTCACGAGTCGTGCGCGGTCACCGGCGAGATGTTGATCGCGGTCGCCGGCCGGGTGGCGCGAGCGATGATCGGTGAAACCCCCGGCGTGTATCGCCCGTCGTGGTCGATCGAGCTGGTGAGCGAGCAGCTCGAGGCGATCCGCAATATGGACGCACCGGTGATGTTTCCGGTTGTGCCAGACGGTCATCGCGACCATCTTCGCTACAGCTTCGAGATGGCCAAGGGGGTTCCGCATGGGTAGTCGCAGTAACGGCAACGGCCCACTTGCCGGGGTGCGGGTGGTCGATCTCACCGCGATGGTGATGGGGCCCTATTGCACCCAGATCATGGCCGACATGGGTGCTGAGGTGATCAAGGTTGAACCACCGGGCGGGGACGACACTCGCTACATCTCGGTGGGACCCGAGCCGTCGATGAGCGGCGTGTTCGTCAACGTCAACCGCGGCAAGCGCAGCGTCGTCCTCGACCTGCGCTCCGAGGCCGGCGCGGCGGTGCTGCGGGCGCTGGTGGAAACCGCCGACGTGTTCATCCACTCGATGCGCGCCGAAGCGATCACGCGACTCGGGTTCAGCTACGCCGACGTCGCGGCCATCAACCCCGGCATCGTCTACACCAACTGTTACGGGTACGGCCGGCGCGGGCCGGACCGCGACCTGCCCGCCTACGACGACACCATTCAGGCGGAATGCGGGCTGCCGGGCGTTCAAGAGCAGCTGACCGGTGAGGCCAGCTACGTCGGAACGATCATCGCGGACAAGGTCACTGGGCTGACTGCGCTCTACGCAACGATGATGGCGCTGTTTCACCGCGAACGCAGCCTTGAAGGCCAAGAGGTGGAAGTCGCCATGTTCGAGACCATGGCGTCGTTCATGCTGGTCGAGCACGCCAATGGGGCGATGTTCGACCCGCCGCTCGGGCCGGCGGTCTATCCGCGGACCGTGGCGCCCAATCGTCGGCCGTATCGCACCAGCGACGGCTACATCGCCGCGCTGATCTACAACGATAAACAGTGGTCGGCGTTCATCGACGCGGTGCAGCCGGCGTGGGCCAGTGACCTCTACGCCACCCTCGAGCAACGCGCGCGCCGGATCGACACCGTCTATGCCCTGGTGGCCGAGACGCTGAAGGAGCGGACGACCGAGGAGTGGCTGAAGCTGTTCCGCGAACTGGAAATACCTGCCGCACCGCTGGGCGCGCCTGCCGACCTGTTCGACAACCCGCATTTGAACGCCGCGGAGTTTTTCGAAACGGTGGACAGCCCGCACGGCCCGGTGCGGTTTCCCGGTGTGCCGACCTGGTTTTCGCGCACCCCGGGCCGGGTCGCCGGCCCGGCCCCGCAGCTCGGCGCCGACACTGCTGACGTGCTCGACGAACTCGGTCTGGCGGTGGAGGCGAACCCAGTGCGCCGCCCGATGTAGTGATCAGGTCATGCGCTGCACAAGTGTGACCGCCGGAATCCAGGAAGGGCAGTGGGATGGCCGACTTCGATAGCATCGACTTTTTCAGCGATCCGTCCGTAGTCGAGAACCCCTATCCGTACTTCGAACATCTCCGTTCGAGCTGCCCGGCGTTTCGCGAACCACACCACGGGGTAGTGGCGGTGACCGGATACGACGACGTGCTGGCGGTATATCGCGACACCGACACGTTCTCGTCAGTCAACGCGGCGGTCGGCCCGTTCCCGCCGCTGCCGTTCGCACCCGAAGGCGACAACATCTCGGCGCTGATTGAATCCCATCGCCACCAGTTCCCCTGGGGCTCCGAAAACCTTGTCTGCTTCGACCCCCCGCAGCACACCCAGCATCGCGCACTGCTGAATGGAGTGTTTACGCCCAAGCGGCTCAAGGAGAATGAGGACTTCATGTGGGGGTTGGCCGACCGGCTGCTTGACGAGTTCATCGCCGACGGCCGCTGTGATTTCGTCCAGGCCTACGGCCGCCCATTCCCCCTGCTGGTGATCGCCGACCTTCTCGGCGTGCCCGAAGCCGACCACGCAACATTTCGCCGATGGTTCGGGGCGGACATGGGCTCACGACAGGGAAGCGACGGCACGATCACGATCAACCCATCGGCGGAACTCGACCGGTGGTTTACCACCTATATTGAGGAGCGCCGACGAGAACCGCGATGCGACATACTCACCGAGTTGGCGACGGCGACGTTTGCCGATGGGTCGTCGCCGGAAGTGACAGACATCGTGCACCTTGCGTCCTCGCTGTTCTTCGCCGGCCACGAAACCACCGCGCGTCTGCTGGCCAATTCGCTGCAAGTTCTGGCCGAGCAGCCACAGCTTCAGGCCGCACTGCGTGATCACCGTGAGCGCATACCCAACTTTGTCGAAGAGATGTTGCGCATCGAAAGCCCCATCAAAAGCCACTTCCGGCTCACCCGCGTCGCCACCGAGATCGGCGGCGTCGAGCTTGCGCCGGGCACCACGGTGATGCTGTTGCCCGGGGCCGCCAATCGGGATCCCGGCCGGTTCGAATGCCCGGCAGAGTTTCGGTCTCATCGCCGCAATGTGCGTCAGCATCTCGCATTCGGAAGGGGTGTACACAGCTGTCCGGGTGCCCCGCTGGCGCGCATCGAGGCCAGGGTAAGTCTCGAATGCATTCTCGACCGGATGGCCGACATTCGGATCTGCGAGGCACATCACGGGCCAGCCGACAACCGCCGTTACGCCTATTCCCCGGACTACATCCTTCGCGGACTGACAGCCCTGCACCTGGAGTTCACACCAGGGGAGCCGATCATGATCCAGGTGCAAAAGCCGACGCGCACTGGGAGGGGCGGCTGACATGTCATCGCTGGACGGAAAGGTCGCCTTCATCACCGGCGCCGCCCGCGGCCAAGGCCGCGCGCATGCGGTGAAGCTGGCGTCGGAAGGCGCCAGCATCATTGCAGTTGACCTGTGCGATCAGATCCCATCCGTGCAATACCCCATGAGCACGGCAGATGACCTGGCCGAGACCATCAAGCTCGTCGAGGACACGGGCGCCCGGATCGTCGCCATGAAAGGCGACGTGCGCGACCCCGCCTCGCTGACGGCAACGCTCGAAACCGGCTTAGCGCAATTCGGCCGCGTGGACATCGTCGTTGCCAACGCCGGGATCGCCCCGATGCAAGCCGGCGAAGAGGGTTGGCGCGACGTGATCGACGTCAACCTCACCGGCGCCTACCACACCATCGAGGTGACGGCACCGACGATGATCGATCAAGGCCGTGGGGGGTCCATCGTCTTGATCAGTTCGGCCGCCGGACTGGCCGGGGTAGGCAGCCCCGACGCCGGGGCAATCGGCTATGCCGCGGCCAAGCACGGCATGGTCGGATTGATGCGGGTGTATGCCAACCTGCTTGCCCCGCACAGCATTCGGGTGAATTCTGTTAATCCCGCCGGCGTCGATACGCCGATGATCAACAACGAGTTCACCCAAAAATGGCTTCTAAAGATGTCCGCCGGCAATCCGATGGGCCTGGAAAACGCGCTGCCGGTACAGGTGCTGCAGCCCGAGGACGTCGCCAACGCGGTCGCGTGGCTGGTGTCCGACGCGGCGCGTTACGTCACCGGCATCACACTGCCAGTCGATGCGGGGTTCCTCAATAAGCGTTAGAGGACAGTTGATGCAGATCGGTCTCCGCGCTGTGGCCCCGGTGCGCAATGATCAGCCTGGACGACGCTCGACTCAACGATCCATCAGTTCGCGACTTTCCCACTGACGGGACAGCATTTGCGAGGACAACGCATGGATGCGCTGATCAGGCCGGCCAGTCAGCGTGTGGGTCTGGCTATCGGCGAGGTGGCGCGCGGAAATGCGACGGGCCCGGTCGACATCGCCGGCCTCGATCATCTCGGCCAGCTTGAGGTGAGTGTTGAGCACCGCGCGCCGCTTGCCCAGCGACGGGTAGCTGCCGCGCGCCGCGCTCTCGTCGGCCCATTGCTGTTCGTGGCTGGTCCACAGCGTCTCAAGGGTCCCGACAACGGCGATGATGGTGCGGTTTCCGCAGCCACGCACAACGAGATCGTGGAAGCGACGGCCGATTTCGGTGAATCCGGGCCCGTTGTCCAGATGCTCCGCCATCTCATCGTTGAGCTGCTTGAGTTCGGGCACCAACCTGTCGGCGCGATCGGGCCGTTGCGCAGCCAACGCAGCGCATGCGGGCTCCACCTCCCGCAATGCCGCACCCAGATCGGCGATGCCGACCGACTCGCTTTGCAGCACCAGGCCCAGCATGTAGGCGGCGCTGGACTTGGCCGGCGCGTGCACAACTGCCCCGCCCCGGTTACCGCGCCGCACCGACACCAGACCTTCGGTCTCCAGAATCTGCAGCGCCTCACGCAGTGAGACCAGGCTGACGTTGAACCGCTCGACAAGCACGTCTTGGCGGGGTAGCAGGTCGCCATCGGCCAATTCGCCATCAATGATCTGACGCCGCAACTCGGCGGCAACCAACTCGCCGATCCGAGGCGCCGACAAACGACGTCGTGCCTCAGGGCCAATTCCCAACGCAGTCATGCGGTCCCAGCAGCGCAGCAAACGGATGGAGTACGCGGTCGCTGCCCCACGAACTCGATCGGTGCAAGCGTAACAATAATGGCCTTAACAATCGGCATACCAGCCAACCTGCTCGAAAAGCCCCGGCGCGGCGACCAACCACGACGGGACAAAGTTACCGAAGATATAGCACCTCTCGCCGCCAACGATTTTCCGTCAACCTCCTGTGCGCGACGGCAACCTTTGCTCTCGCTTCAGGCACCCGCAAGCGAGCCCCGGCATGTCGGTCGGCGGTCCTAAGGTCCCGGGCATGGACGGTCCGTGCACGAAGGACGAGCGTGCAGCGCTTCTCGCGCTCCTCGAAGAACTAGGAGCAGTCGATTCGCCGAAGGTTTACACGGCCTGGTCGACTATTGCGGCGGAGGTTGTGCGGCGTGGGTCGGCGACCACGCTATGGGACGAGTTGCATCCGCTGACACTTGACGGCTTGCGCGAGTCTGACGCAGCACTGGCGCGGGCGCGGGATCGGCTGGCCGAATGGCGAGGTGCCGACTTCGAGCTGCTGACAGTCCTCGACGGCGGATATCCATTGCAGCTGAGAAGAATTCATCCGATTCCGCCCCTGCTGTTTGTGAAAGGCAGACTGGCTGCCGATGAGGTTGGCGTGTCCATCGTCGGGTCTCGCGAAGTGTCGTCCCGCGGCCGTCGGATGGCCGCAGACATCGCTCGGGGACTCGTCAAGCGGGGGATCGCCGTTATTTCCGGTCTCGCCGCCGGCGTCGACACCGCAGCGCACGAAGCCACCCTGTCCGCCGGGGGCCGTCCCGTCGCAGTGCTGGGCACCGGCATCACCCGCGCCTATCCCAAGGCCGGCCGCGCCCTTCATGACCAGGTCGGGACCACGGGCGCCTTGGTGTCCCAGTTCTTGCCGGATTGTTCGCCGGCTAAGCACACCCTGCGGCTTCGCAACGCGACGATGGCCGGCCTCTCCTGCGCATCAGTGGTCGTGGAGGCCGCCGAGTACAGCGGGTCGCGTGTGCACGCTCGTTACGCCACCCAGTCAGCGCGACCGCTGATCTTGGCCGATGCGGTTGCCGAAACCACCCGCTGGGGCCGCGAATTGTTGCAGCAGCCAGGCGTTTACGTGGCGAGCGGAACCGCGGAGGTGCTGCGCATTGTCGAGGAGGTGGCGTGTGATATCGATGTCGGGGCCTGATGCGCTGCAGCTCAACGACACCCCACAGGACATTCCAGCCTGCGTGCGGGGCGCCGCTGGTTATCTGCGCAATGTGATCCGCGAACCGCGAATCACTTGCCGGGTTTGCGCTGCGCCGGTGGACGGGTTCGACCGGTGCTGGCGATGCAGTCAGCACCTGTGCAGGATCGGGCTGGCCGACATCGTGGCGCCGCTGACATATGCGGTCTCCGGCACGCTATCAGCAGATTTGTTGCACCGCTACAAGGACAACCCCGTCCGCGCAATTCGCGAGAAACACAGCGTGATCGTCAAACGGCTTCTGGAGCTTGGCATTGCGCTGCATGAGCGCTGCATTGCCAGCGCGGCCGGGCTGGCCGTCTCACTGCGCCTGGTCATTCCATCGCTGACCGGACGGCCCGGTCGGCACCCTTTCGCCGACCTCGCGCGGCAGATCAAAGCGGCCAGTGCAACCGTCGCGCTGGCGCCGGCACCGGATGCGGTGTGTGATCGCGCCGTCAACGACAAGTTCGCGCTCCGGCCCGCCGCCTGCCTCAAGGGCCGGCACGTGCTCATTCTCGATGACGTGTGGACCACCGGGTCCAATGCGCAGTCAGCCGCTTTGGCCGTCCGCCGCGCCGGGGCCAGCGCGGTCAGCGTAATGGTCATCGGCCGCTGGCTGAGCCCGCGCACCGGGATCGCCACGAACTTCATCGCGACCAGGCTGCAGCGCGACTACGACCCCACCATTTGCCCTGTGACCGGTGGCAAATGTCCATAACTCGGCAGTGTCTGGAGCGGGCCACCGGGCCTAATGATCCGGCGACCAACTACTCGCCCGAAAGACACCAGCCGTACTCACGCACCACCGAGATGCCGGGCAACTCGTCTTCGAGAAGTTCGGCGATGGCTTCGCCCTCGGCAGCCCACTTTTTGGTGTCGAAGCCATGCTTCCAGCCGTCTTCCTGATGAAAGTTCTTCTCCCACTCGTCATTCCACCTTTTGATCCGAGTGGTAAGCGTGTCGGAAATCCCGATGTCGGCGGGGGAGATGGGGTAATCAAGACCTGGCATGTTCCGCGACCAGAGCGGCCAAACTCTGCTGTACTCCGGGAACAATCGGACTGCAGGCCCGCCGACACCGCCGTTGTTCATGGGTTCAAGCTTGCCACTGGAGTCAGCGATTATCGTCGCGGTCGACGGCCCGCTGGCCCAGACCGCTGCGCCCGGGGATTGCGTCGCACCCGAGTGGTGCATAACAACCGCCGGAAGCCATGCCGGCCTGCATCAACTGCGCTCACCCGCACGGTAATTGACTGCGAGTGGCGTCCGAACGCGATCACAATTCGAGCCCATCATCAAGCTGGACACCCTGGTCACGCGCCGACTGTTCACGGGTAGTCGTGCCGGCCATCCGCTGGTACGCGGCTTGCCTGTCGCGTTCCGCAGCAGTGTGTTCGCGCCACACTGCGGTGCGAGCGGCGCTGCGTTGGTCTTGACGTTTGAGGAGGTTCGCGACAACCTCGGGCAGCAGGCCTCGCTCGGTGCGATCGGCTTCCGCGTGCATGGTGCGCGGTCGGTCGTCGTTGGCCAGAATCATCCGGAAGTAGTGTGCGGCAGAGTATTTGTTACCGCGCCGCAGGATGTGGATGTCGGCTCCGGCAACGGGCGTGGAGTGTTCGTGCTCGGCTTCGCCGGTGATGCGCTGATAAATGAAGGCCTCGTTGTTGTGGCGGCCGCGGGTCATCGCGACGTAAAGCATCGCACGTGTGGAACCTTCACCGAGGATGGTGTACGCGGTGTCGGCGGTCACGCCCTGCGCCGAGTGCACGGTGGCGGCATAACCCAAAGTGACGTGCTCGCGCAGATAGTCCCCTTCGAACACCACTCGGGCTTTATCGGAGGTGCGTTCGGCGGCAACACGGTTGGTTTTGGCGTCGACGGCCGCTACCAGCCAGCGGTTGCCGTTGCGAACTTGGTCGATGCGATCGGCGCGCCGATGCCGCGCACCGGGCTGCACCACGATTGTGGCGTCGTTGTTGCGGCTCATGATGATGTCGCCGACGCGAATCGTTTGGTCGCGGGCGCAGCGCACACTGGGACCTGGCCCAGTGAGTGCGTCATGCAGGCGATGGTTGAGCGCATCGGCCATTTCCCAGGTATCGCAGATAAGCAGTGCGTCCTTGCCGGCGGCCCGGTCGGCGAGGTAGGCGTCGCGGGCATCGGCGGCCATCGCGATGGGGTCACCGGTGTGCAGGCGACCGTGGGTGCGATACCAGCCGACCGCTTTACGGAGCCGGTTGCCGTGCGCGGAGCGCAGTGCCAGGGAGGCGTCACGTTCTTCGGGATTGCTCATCCGCCACACCTCGGAGAGGCGCTGGGACCACGGCAGATCCGCGCACAGGTGCTCGAACATGCCGCCACGTGCGCGCACCGGCGACAATTGGTAAGCATCGCCGACCAGCACCATCTTGGCGCGCCCAATCGCCGCACAGGACAGCAGCTTCTTCAACGCGGGCGTCCCGACCATCGACGCTTCGTCGACGACGATCACCGTGGAGCGGTCCACATCGAGTTCGTCGTCCTCGATCAGTTTCAACGCTTTGGCGACGGTCAGGCCGCGATCGCCGGCGCCTTCCTGCATGGCCTCGTCGACGGCCTTGCCGGTGGGCGCAAGCACAAGGACTTCCTTGCGCGCCCGGCGCGCGGCGGCGCGTAGCGCCCTGAGCGAGTGCGTTTTACCCGCACCGGCCGGGGCTTGCAGCGGCTGCACCAAAAACGGTGAGACCGCAATGCTGCGAATGGCGCGCTCCTGGTCGGGCGAAAGATCGCCGAGGTCCTCAGCGCGCACATCCAGCCGGGACCGCGCATCCGAGTCATCGACCATTTCGAAGACTCGTTCCTCCTCGGCGATGACCGCGTCCACGGTGAACTTCTCATGGCCCTCACGGTGCTGAGCCTCCCGCTTCGCACTGACACGCACGCTGACCTCGTCGACGATCGCCTCGATAAGCGCACGCGGGTCACCGGGCGCGTCAACCGGCAGCTGCGCGCCAACGATTTCCACCATGTCGGCGCGCGTGAACGCGGCCTTGTCGATGTGCGCTGCCATCTGGGCGACACGCGCGCGGTCCAATGGACGTCGCGCAGCGCGGCGGCGCTCATCGCGCGCTGCGAAATGCGCATCGCGCACCAGCGTCAGACCGCGCTCGTCTGCGCGCCACATCTCCTTGAGCTCCTCCCACGCCAGTGATTCCGGCTTGGCCGGACGGGTGGCCTTTTGCGCCGCCGCAAGCTGAGCGGCGGTGGGTTGGCCGTCGACGATCACGAGGTTGTCCTTCGCCCACTCCCGCAGCCGGGTCGAGCGTTGCGACCACACCTTGATCGAGTCCCTGTCCACCCCGGCGATCTCGGCCATGCCGGAATGCGCTTCGACCCCGGTCCATTCGAAACCGCGCTCAGCATGAAGTTCGTGACGCAACACGGCCTGATAGATGATGCCGGCGGCTTTGGCTTCGTGGTGCAGGGATTTGGAATCGATCGACACCAGCTTGCCGTCGGCGCGAGGTTGGCGGTTGGGCAGGATCACATGGGTGTGCAGGTGTGGGTCGCCGCAGCGTGATGTTTCGTGTTGATATGCGATGGCCACCAAGCCGGGCAACCGCTCGAGGTCCTTCGTGCCGGTCAGCGGGTTGTGCACCCGGGTGTATCCGGCGTGGGCGTGCAGATAGGTCAGGGCGGCTTGGACGGCTTTGATGTGGGCATTGGCAACTACTTTCTCGGCGACGTCATCAGTCAACGCCCGGATCAGCGACACACTCTTGGGCGCGGCGAAAACCAAATCGAATCCGTGCACGCTTTTCTCGGTGAACGCCCGCCCCGTCGCTCCGTTGGGCGCGATCCCGTCGTCGAGCCAACGCGCCGCCGTCTCGGTGTCGGCGAAGCCTCCATCAAGTGCGGCGCCGTCTAAGCCGGTCAGCCTTCCCACCGCCGCGGTATCACCGGTGATTACCCATGTGGGAGCGCGGGTATCGCCTTCGGTGTAGTACTCGCCGAGCCCGCCGTTGGCGCGGTGACGGTCCATCGCGGCCTGCTTGGCTTTGTTGGCGGTGTCGTTGTAATAGTCGATGCTCCACCGCGACAGCCGCGAAATCGTCAGCACGCCTTGCCACCTCACCACCGCGGGACAGGCCGTCGCTGACGGCCCAGGCTTTCGGCCGCGCAACGCGCGGCCGAAAGCAGTATTGCACAACTTGTGCCAATGTGCCGAAGTCTCTTGGGCGTGTTGGATATCCGTGGGGTGGGTTTGGGGCGTCGGGTTGAATTTGGTGTCGGGGGTTGGGTGTGGGGGTTTTAGGCTGGCCGTGAGGCGTGGTGGTTGTGTAGTGGTGCAGGTGAGTGAGCTGTGCGAGATGAGGGGCTGCCCCCGGCCGGGTTTCGGTAACGGTGCGAGCTTTCTGCGGCGGTCGCCGCCGCAGTTTCGGAAAAGCGCGGGCTGCCATGGGCGTTGGTGGCCGAGCGTGGGGCTGGTTGCGGGAAAGGCTCGGATGCACAAGGTTTGGATGGGTTTGGTGGTTGTCGCTGTCGAGGCCGTGGTGCTGGCGTTGCTGGTTGGTGCGCATGTGCTGCAGTGGTTAGGTAACGGGCTGGTTGGCCAATAGTTAATGGCCGCACAACCCGGATGGGGTCTCGGCGCAGGCGCGTATTTCGGGCGGGCGGCCTGACGCTGATGCGCGGTTAGCGCAGTGCGCTATCGGCACAGTGAAGTGGTGGGGCGTCGGGGCTTAGTCAAGGCCCGCGGCGTGGATGCGCCGCCGGATCTCGGCGAGATTGACGGTTTCGTCGGTGAGCATCGCCCAGGTCTGCCAGTCATCGAGGGCCTTCTCGATGTCCGCGCATTGCACGTGGGGTCGGCTGATCGTGACGATGTCCGCATAGTCGGTGCGCAGAGGGTCGGCGATCATTGCGATGAGTTGGCCGGTGGCTTCGACGGTGTTCGCCGAATCGGCCGGCATCCAGTCGCATCGGAACCGCAATTGCAGGGGACGACCGTCGCGGTCGTCAATGAAGTCGTAGGCCAGCCCGTAGTCGATGTCCATGTGAGGTTCT
This sequence comes from Mycobacterium branderi, assembly GCF_010728725.1. Taxonomy (NCBI): domain Bacteria; kingdom Bacillati; phylum Actinomycetota; class Actinomycetes; order Mycobacteriales; family Mycobacteriaceae; genus Mycobacterium; species Mycobacterium branderi. The sequence goes on along the minus strand of NZ_AP022607.1, from coordinate 530,031 downwards.
CTTTTCGATGAAGTATGCCAGCGTCGGTGTGGCCGGTGGGTCATGAGTTTTCGAGAGGCTTGACGTGGCGGTTTCGATGGGAGGTGGGGGCCGCTCGCAGTTAATGGCCAGAAGTTCGTGGACCTTGTGGCGGCTATGCCCGCGCCCGTAAACATCCGGCGGATGGAGGCCCCGGCCGGCTCCACGGGGGGCGGAACCGGCCGGGTTGGTGGTGCTGGCGCTAGGCCGCGTGGAAGTCGGGGCTGGTCGGGTCGGCGCTGTGGAGGTCGCCGTCGGGGAATACCGCGGTGGCGGTGCGGTGCACGCGGGTGAGCAGCTCGAGGGTGGACAGCAATCCGATTTGGTCGCGGATCTGCCAGGTGATCGGGCCGGTGTAGAGGTCGATCCAGTGGATGCGCGCTGTTTTGAGCTTGTTCAGCGAGGTTTGGGCGGCGACCGCGTATTCGGGGCGGCGGGTCCATTCGATCGACAGTGCTACTCGGGCTGATGGTTCGGTGAGATCGGCGCGAGGGGCGGGGATTTCGCGGGGCACTCGGGCGATGTGTCCGCGGGCTGCGGCGAATGCTTCGAGTAGTCCTTGGGCGGCGTGGCAGGTGTAGATGACCAATAGAATTCCGCTGAAGGTCAGCGAGATCCGGGCGTCGCTGGTGCGGGCGTGGTAGACGGAGATGTCGGCGTGCTGCTGGCCGCGGATCAGTGCGACGCTGTGGGTGATCATGGCTGCCGGGGTGACGTGGGTTGCGCGTGCGGACGTGCTCATTGTTGTTCTCCGTTCGGTCAAGGTGATTGGTGCGCCGGTTGGCGCTGGGGGCGGGGGGACCGGCGGGGTGGCGGGGTCAACCCCGAAGAGTCCGCGTCGGCGGAGGAGGAATTTTCGGCCGCGCGCGAGCGCAGCGAGCTTGCTTGAGAGGCCGGAAACGGCCTCGGTTCCGACGCGGGCGTCGGCACTCGGCGCGCGCTAACGGCTAAAGAAGTTGGGGAGCTACGGATTTGGTTGGCCGCCGGGCGGCGGCCATGGCGCGCGCCGGCGCGCGCGCTCAGTCTTGTGCGACAGTGGCCGACGGCAGATGCGGGCGACGGCCGCTCATGCCTGATCCGGCTCGGGCGTGGCGGCGGCTTCGGCGCGTTGCCACAGCTCGGCGAGGTCGTCGCGGATGATGCTGAATTGCTCGGTTAGATCGGCACGTTCGGCGCCGCACTGGGCCAGTTGCTGCATCCGCATGCCGTAATTGCTGAAGGCGCGCCGGTATGCGGTGTCGAGGACCTCGCCGGCGTAGGCATGGGCGTTGGTGGGTGTGATGACTTCGGTGTAGGCCTCGGCAAGGTAGATCGCAAGCTGGTGGTGTCGCCATGCCCGGTTTTTGGTCGCGTATTTTTCTGTGCTGAGGGCACTTTCGGTCGAGTCGTCTGCCGGTGATTGGTGTTCGGCGGTACGCAGCACGATGACCGGGTCGGGGTTGCGGCCCTGGATGGCAAGCGCGCTGATGATTTCGTAGGCCCAGCGGGTCATGGGTCGCCGGATGGCGGTGGCGGGGACAAGCTCGACGATGGGCTGGGCTTCGACCGCGCTGAGGTGCATCAGCGCGCCGACGAGTTGGTGCTCGGGATCCCACTGTGTGATGACGGTCTGGGCGCGCAGGTCACCGATGCCGTCGGCGGCGTCGGTGTTGCCCCTGCTGGGCGATTCGTCTGCCGAACGCATGGTTTCGGTGTCGGCGATGACTTGTAGGGCCGGTGGTCGTGGTGCTGCGCTCATGGTGCGGTGGCTCTCCGCTGGAGCGGGGCTGGCGGGGTGTTGGGCGGGATGACTCGCGTTGCAGCAGTGGCCAGCGGGTAGCCGGCGCCGGGGTCATCCTCGGCGCCGTGCTCCTGCAGGGCTCGGTGGTCGTCCAGCCAGCGGTGTGCCTCCGCGGCGGCGTTGTCGAGGGATTTGGTTGGCACGCCCGGGTCGGGGATAAATTCTTCGATGATGGCGTGTCCGGCGCTGCGCGGCCGCCGGTCTATCAGCTGGCCGTACTCGCCGAGGTCTCGCAACTGGAGGAGCTCATAGATGCTGTGCGGCTGGCTGGTTCGGATGAGTCGCAGGTAGTAGTCGCGGTCGATGATGTAACGCATCAATGCTGCGTGGGCGTGTGCGCGATCGGGGTGGTCGCTGGTGGTGATGCCGGCTTCGGTGTCGACGATGAGTTGGTACACGGTGGTTTTCCGTTCGTGATCGGACAGCGGTGTTCAGGCGGCGCCGGTCAGAGCGCGGATGCGGTCTGGTCTGAATCCGGCCCACTGCTCGGCGCCCGCGACGACGACGGGAATCTGCAGGTAGCCCAGGCTCAGCAGGTAATCGCGCGCGTCGGCGTTTTCGCTGATGTCGACGGCGCTGTAGGTGATTCCTTCGCGGTCTAGCGCGTGGAAGGTCGCCTTGCATTGCATTTCCCTGTCAACTCTGTGGCTGTTGCGCTCGGAGTCAGACGGTGGCACCGTGCCGTCGCTCGGTTCGTTGCGATCAGCGCGAAAATCTCTGCGACATGCGGGTGCGTCCATTAGTGCTTCTCTTTGTCGATGACCATGTGGACGACGGCATAGGCAGCTCGACCAAAGCGGACGCTGTCGTCGAGGAAGGATGCGACGTCGCGGCCGTCGCGACCCTCGATGAGCTCGATGTCGTGCAGGTGGTTGCTGCGCAGATGTTCAAGGGTGGCCGCAGCGCGCTGCATGGCGCTGATGCCGGCGGCGAGGTCCGCGAGAAGTTCCGACCGAGCCTGGCCGAGCAGTTCGGCCAGGTAGTCGTCGATATAGGCGTTGATGGTCATGTGATGTTCCTTTTGCTGCAGAACCCGTATGTTGGTTCAGGCGACCGTTATCGCATCAATTGTTGATCTTGCGATAACGAAGAACTGAAATGGTAGTTCCTTGTATTGATTTTATATCGAGCGCCAGGTGCTAGCAAGTTCTTTTTACTCGCATTCGTCATCTTATCGCCATTTTCCTTAAGCGCATTATGTGTTGACGCTGTGGTATTAATGAAATTGGTAAAGGCATGTGTATAAAATCATGGTAACGGCGTCGGCGAAGGCTGAAAGCGCGGGCCCTCGAAGTATTCCGTACCGCGCTTCCCGCCGGCCGGTCACCAGACTTCGCTCATGCATTTTTAGGGTGTTATTCGCGATCTACGCACGTCTCTCCAGGTCGAATTCCCGCGGCACCCAGGATCCTCATCTGGGCCGCGCCAGTGCCGCCGGCAGGTCACTGACCTGCCCCGACGCCTGCAGGAGGGCGTGCAGAGGCTCGCGGGTCAAGGGTGGCCGGAGACATCGCGAAGGCCACTCGCAGCGCCCTTGACGCGCGAGTGGCGCGCCCGTAGGCGGCGCGGCCCAGATCCACTCCGATCGGCGACGGGACCTCAAGAGAGCGCATGAGGCGGACCCCGAAGAAACGTCACCAAGACTTACAGCCGCGTCGGGCGCGGAAGCCAAACGCGATGGTCAGACGGGAAAGCCTTTCGCCGAGCTGCCAAACCGTCCTCGGATTGATGCCGCGTCCTTCTTCGAGGAGGATGCGGTTACGAACCGAGTTGCCGAAATAAGTCAACCGCCCATGCCAGCCTTCAAACACCAAGTTATCCCGGTTGCATGTCAGTCCATAGCGGCGGAGCTGCGTTGGCGGATAACCAAAATCAAGGGGATTGCAGCCAGTTGAGCGACAAGGGCAAATACCACGACGATGCCGAGCGAGACGCTAAAGAGCGCGCCGATGGCTGTGCTGCCGGCGAACCAGGCGATGCCGTAGATGCCGGTGAAGAGGCCGTAGGCGGAGGCGCGCCGGGTGGGCGATACCATCGGCGCTACGGCGGCCGGGACGATCGATTCGTGAACCCCCATGCCCAGTCCCCACAAACAGCTGCCGATCAAGGCTGGCCAGAATCCGCCGAAAGAAGACCAGCGGCGCGTACGCCGCGGCGATCACTGTTAGCGGTACCAGCAGTCCGATTCCGAATCGGTCGAACAGTCGTCCGAACACCAGAGAACCAGTGCCGGACACCGCCATTGCGGCCGCGTAAAAGATCGGCGTGTAGGTGGCCGAGACGGTTCCCGCTGTCTGGAAGTGGAAGGCCATGATCGGGAAGTCGGCGAAGCCGGCGGCCACCAATGCGGCGGCGACGAGGTAGGTCCAAAACACTCGGGGCAGCCCCTGCACTTGCATCTGTGTGGTTATCGGTTCGAGGTCCTGCGGACGTGGGTAAAGCAGCCGGGCCAACGCCAGCAGGGACAGCATGATCACCGCCGGAACGGCAAGTGCGGCAAAGGCAATCCGGTAGTTGTCGTGGGTACTGGCCACGACGAACGAGACGAGCAAGGGGCCGACCATGGCGCCGAACTGGTCGAGCGCCTCGTGGACGCCGACGCCCCAGCCGTAGCCCGTCTCTTTGGCGGCGTGGGACAGCATCGCGTCCCGGGGCGGGTTGCGGATGGCTTTACCGATCCGTTCTGCGACTACCAGGATGGCGGCGACTTGCCAACTTCCGGCCAGGGCCAGCAGTGGCACCACCGACATCTGAAGGATGTAGCCGCCGATCGTGATTGGCCAATAGAGTCCGGTGCGGTCTGCGCCGCGTCCCGAGAACAGGCGCAATCCGTAGCCGAGCAGTTCGCCGAATCCGGTGATCACCGCGATGGCCAGTGCGCCGGCGCCAAGCAAGCCCAAGAACTGGCCGACGATGCTGCGGGATGCTTCGTAGGTGAAGTCGGCGAAGAAACTCATTACGCCGACCATCAACACGAATTTCATTGCAGGCGAGACGCGCCGGCGGTCCTCTGGGCGCAGGGTCATGGCGCTCTAGTAGTTGTGGTGGGCGATTGTTGGCCCGCCGTTGCCGTTACCGTCGGCGGCTGTCAGCAGCGCGGGCACCATTTCGCTGGTCACCAGTCCCTGCTCCGAGGTGAGCTCGTCCACCACGTCGAAGGATGCGGCGATGTTGGCCGGGGTGTCGACGATGATCGTGACGACCGGGACATGACGGCTGAGCGAGAGCAGCTTGTCGCCGTGCGGCTCGTGATCACCGTGGAATCCCCAGATTCCGCGTAATACCGTTGCACCACTGGATGACTTATGCTGCCGAAGCCGCTGAACCAACGCGCGGTGGATCGGCATGCCGTCGTGGCGTGCCGATTCCGATGTGTAGACCATCAGTTTCTGCCACAGCGCCAGACCGTGTTCGTCGGTGCCCGGCAGCGCGTGCGGGCGTTCCAGCAGTTCTCCGTCGCGCTTGCAGACGCGCACTCGTTCCACGGTGATCAACGGGCGCCGCAGCAGACCGCCGAGTTCGGGAAGTACCCGGCCGATGTGCTCACCGCTTCCGACGGCGATGATCATGACCGGGACGTCGGCGTTGCCGCCGAAGAAGCGTGCACGTTGGCGGCTCCCATGAAAGGTGCCGTCCACGCCGAGAAACACCGAGGCGCCGGCGAGCTTTCGCCGGTACATCAGCTCACACAGCGCGATATATGCGGGGACACCGTAGACGCGTTCCTTGCGGCCGACGTAGATCGTCAGCTTCGTCGCTTCGTGCAGTTCGTCGGATAACTCGATCGGCCCGATGTCGTCGTACAGCAGACGGGCGCGCTCCATGGTCAGCAGACCGCATCGCTCGATCGCCAGCAAGGAGTCAAGCATTTCTTCAACCCGTGCTTTGGTATCCACGGCGATCACCGCGATGGGCGGATTCTCGGACAGGGTCAGCGACTGATCGCTCCTGAGGTGACGCCCGGTACCGAAGCCGGTGATGCCACGCAGCACGATGCTCGACGCGATCTGGCGCTGGCCGTACGGGTCGAGGATTGCGTCGGCCAGGAAGCGACGCCCACTGCGCTGGCGCTCGTCGAAGTACGCGGTGAGCTTGAGACAATCCTCATCCATGGACGCCTCCTTTTCGTTGCGATTCAAGGGCTTTCAGCTGAAATGCTGTGCCCAAAGGTCACCCGGTGCGATACCCTGATGGGAGCGTCCGTGGCTGCTCGGCCACGACGGAAGGAACTCAGATGGCCGTACGGTTTTCGTCGATATCGGCGATAGAGATCCTCGACTCGCGTGGCCGTCCCACTGTGTCGGTAACCGCCACATTGCCCGATGGAACCCAGGTGCGTTCGGGAGTACCTGCCGGCGCCTCGACCGGCACGCGGGAGGCCATCGAGCTGCGCGACGGCGACGACCAGCGCTACGCCGGGCAGGGTGTGCGACGGGCGGTCGAAAACGTCAACGGTCCCATCGCGGACGCCCTGATCGATCGCTCGTTCGCTTCCCTCGAGGAGCTGGATCAAGCTCTGCGGGAACTGGACGGCACTGTCGACAAATCGCGATTGGGTGCCAACGCGATCGTCGGCGTGTCGATGGCTGCGGCGCGGGCGTTCGCGCGAGAGTCCGGACAACCGTTGTGGCAGTGGCTGACTCCTGCCGGCGTGGTTCCTCGGCTGCCGGTGCCACACTTCAACGTCGTCAATGGCGGCGCACATGCGCTGAACAAACTCGACTTCCAGGAGTTCATGATCGCTCCCGTCGGCGCGCCGTCGCTGCCCGAAGCGATCCGGGCCGGGGCCGAAGTGTATCGACGGCTGCGATCCGCATTGGCCGATCGTCGGTTGGCGACCGGGCTTGGGGATGAGGGCGGCTTCGCACCGGAAATCGATTCCCCGGAAGAGGTTCTGGCGCTTCTGACCGAGGCCATCGACGACGCCGGATACACGGCCGGGCATAGCGGCGTCGCCATCGCGCTGGACCCCGCCGCCAGCGAATTCCACCGCGACGGCCGCTACTGGCTGTGCGCTGAATCGCTTAGCAGCGACGAGCTGATCGAGCGCTACATCAGCATTGTCGAAAAATATCCGGTGTGGAGCATCGAAGACGGGATGGGGGAACACGACACGGCGGGCTGGCGGAAGCTGACTGGCGCGCTCGGTGATCGCGTGCAGCTGGTTGGCGACGACAACTTCGTCACCAACTCCGAGCTGATCAGCTCCGCGGTGAGCGCGGGTATCGCCAACGCCGCCCTGATCAAGGTGAACCAAATCGGGACGGTTTCGGAAACCCTTGCCGCCTTGGCGGTTTGCCGAGCCTCGGGGTACGGCGCGATGATTTCGCACCGCTCCGGCGAGACGTCCGATTCGTTCATCGCCGACCTGGCAGTCGGTTCGGGGTGCGGTCAGCTCAAGTCGGGTGCCCCTGCCCGGGGCGAGCGGGTAGCCAAATACAACCGGCTGCTCGAAATAGCCGCCGATGCTGATTTGGCGTTCGGATTGCCCCGCCATTGACATCCCAGAGTTAGTGATCACGAGGTAGCGATCACCACCGCTAGCACGGCCAGCACCGCGATCAGCATGTAGGCCATGTATGCATCGAGCCGACCCGACTGCAGCCGCTTGGCAATTCGCGATACATAGAGCGTGCCGACGGTCAGCGGCCGATAGAAGTACCGCTCGACAAGGTCGACGACGTCGACACGGTAAGTCAGGCCTCGGGTCGGCTCATCCGTGGATGTGACCAATCCAGAAGTCGTCAACAGCATGGTGCTCAGCACATTGCGGACCGGGTTGGCGTAGGCAAACGAGGTGTAGCCCACTCCCCGGTCGACCCCAGGCGATGCGGACGACCACGGCACCACCCGGCGTGTCCGAAAAGGGTTACGTCCGGCGAACAACGCCGCAAAGCCGGCAATCACGACTGCCATTGCGGGCAACACGATCCAGAGCCACGTGGGGGACAGCGCGGAGAAGTCGGCGTAGACCGGCTGCAGCACCCACGGCTTGGCGTTGGCGCCCGACGCCTGATCGCCCACGATCGGCGTCAAGCCGCGTCCGATGAGCCGCACCTGCAGCGGCGCGAAGGCCGCGGCGCCCAGGCAGCCGGCCACCAAGGCGGCTATGCCGAGTCGGTACGGCCATTCACGATCCACCCGCGCACCATCCGGATCCATCGGCGGCTCACCCATTCGCTCCGGACCGAACGCCGTCAACGCGACCACCCGCACGAACGTCACGGCTGCGATACCGATCGTCAAGGCGACCAAGGCACCGCTCACTGCGGTAGAAAGCTGCATGGCAAGGCTCGATACCCGGAACTGCTGCATCAGCGACTCCAGCGTGAACCACTCCGACGCAAAGCCAGCGGTCAACGGCACGCCAGCCAATGTCAGCGACCCGATCACCAAACCCGTCCCGGCCCAGGGCAGGCGACGAACGACGGCCCCCAGCCGGTCGAGGTCGGTGGTGCCAGTCGCCTGCTCGATCGCAGAAGCCGAGACGAACAACGCTGCCTTGCCCAAGGCATGCGTCATCACCTGGGCGGTGCCGGCCACCAGTCCGGCCGCGATCAATTTCGGCTCGGCCGCAGCAGCGCCAACCAGCGCCACGCCGAACCCGGCGATGATCACGCCCGCATTTTCCACACTCGACCACGAGATCAACGCGGCCAGATCGGGATTGACCGCAGCATGGGCGATGCCCAGGATGGCGGTCACCCCCCCAACGATCAGGACCGTGCATACTAGCCACACCGGCGGCGCACCAAGGACGTCCAGCGTGCGCCACATCCCGTAGAAGCCGACGTTGACCGCGACTCCGGCCATCACCGCGCGTGCCGGCCCGGGAGCTGCGGCATAGCCGCGAGGCACCCAGATATGCGCGGGAACGATGCCGACTTTGATGCCGAAGCCCAGCAACAGGAACGCATAGGCGGCCTGACCGACAGCGCTGCGTGAATCCACCATCTCTGGGCTGAACACGAAGGTGTGCGTCCGCCCCACCAGCAGCAGTGCGCCCAGCAGTATCGCTGCGCCGCTGGCCTTGCCGAAAACGACTGTGATAACCGACCCGGCAACTCGGCCTGGTAGATCGCGGTCGTAGCCGGCCATCAGGTAGAACGCGACGGTCAGTGTCTCCCAACCGAAGAGCAGTACGAAGAAGTTGTCCGCGGTGACGATGACCGCGACGGCCGCCAACCCGATGGCGGCGGCGGCCGGCAGGCGGGGACGGGGCCGGTTCGCCGGTGCCGCCGCCGCCATCAGGACCGGGACGGCAACTCCGAACGAAATGACCAGGAACAGGCCCGACAACCGGTCGATGGTCAGGTTGGCCGGCCCCAGACCGGCCAGGCCGCCGAGTTCGAGTCGCTCGGACCGACCGGCTAAGCCCAACGCTCCGCCGATTGTGAACAGCACGGCCGCCGTCAAATTCACGACGGACGCCATCGTCTCCAGCCCTACCTGTGCGCCCCTGCGACGGTCAAGCCCTGCGCACCAGCTGAGGACGACTGCCGCGGCAGTCAACACCAGCCCGACGGCGATCACCGCGTGCCCCCTGTGATTCCCGCGGGCACGCGATCCAGCGCCAGCAGAATGCCGTGCAGCACGCTGAACGGCGAGGCCGGCGCGCCCGGCACCCACACATCAACCGGAACATGTTCGGATATCCCGGTACCGCCGATATATCCGCCGCCGAGGATGCCTCCGCTGATGGCGTCGGTGCCAACGGCGATCACGACGGTCGGCTCCGGCATCGCCTCGAGCGTGCGGCGCAGCGGCTCGACCATCCCGGCAACGCCGATACCGGTTGCCAGCAAAATGTCCGCGTGACGGGGGCTGGCGGTAAAGAAGATGCCCAACCGGTGCACGTCGTAGACCGGATTGGTCAGCGCCTGGATCTCCCACTCGTCGCTGCCGTTTGATCCGGTGTCGACATGACGAATGTGCACCGAACGGCGCAGCCGCCGCACCCGCCGGGCCAAGCTGGCTCGCAGCTGCGCCAACGCCTCGTCGGTTTCTTCGACATCACCAACCACCAATGCCCGGCATGCCAGGTCTGCTGTGCCACACCCCGATTCCCATGCGAACCAATCTGGGGCCAGGCGAACGCACCGCCCGCACAGAATGCAGCGCCCGCGATCCAGCTGTGGCCTCGGCTCCACCGAAATAGCATCGGTGGGACAGGCAGCGGCCGCGTCGGCAACCGAATCCGGCACGGCAGAGCCGGAATCGAGCACCCGGACTGACGCGGCGAATCCGTCGAAGTACTCGTCTGCACCCTTCGGCCACGCAGTCGTGACAACTCCGTTGCGCAGCCCTCTGAACGCCCACGCCATCTACATCGCCACCCCGGCGTAGCACAGCCCGAAACTCGCCTCGATGAACGGGAAGTCGGTGAACACGTCGCCCTGGAAGACGTCGTGAAAAAGCAACATGTTGTGCAGAGAGGCGGAGCGCGCAAAGCAACGCACGATCGCCCCGTCGCGGACCTCCAGCCCGTACAGCACCTCGCCCTGCGGCGCCTCCGCCCAGCCCAATGCAAAGCCGTCGACGTCGGGTATCGGCATTGCGAGTGCGGTATCGGACATGGTTGCAAGCCGGTCGCAGGCACGGGCGATCAGCTCGGCCGAGATGTCGATTTCGGTCCACCGCACCCGTAGTCGCGCCAAGGCGTCACCACCGTCCTGCACTACAGCGCCGTCGACGGCCGGCAGTTGGACGTAGCCGTCGTAGGCGCGGCGACGAGCATCATCGTCGTATCCGGAGCCGCGGCCGACCGGTCCGAGTGCGCCATGCGACGCGGCCAGTGCGGGGTCGAGATGTCCGGTTCCTCGCAGCCGGTCGAGGAACGACGCGTCGACCATGAGTGCGTCGCGGTCGCCACGGATGCGTCGCAGGATCACCGCGACTTGTTCGGAAATGCCCGCGGGCGGGAGTCGCGGCTCGGCGTTGACACCGCCGGGGCAGACCACCGAGCGGCCGAATCTGTTGCCGCACAGCGCCGACACCAATCGCAACACCAACTCCTTGTGCCACCCGAATCGAGCGATGGGGACGGCCAACCCGGCGGCGTCGCAGAGCCGCATGACCACGTCGAGGTGGTTCGCGATGCGTTCCAGCTCGGCGTGGATCACCCGCACCATCTGCGCGCGCGGCGGTGGGCTGACACCTGCGAGCGTTTCGACAGCGTGGGCGAAAGCGAGCGCGTGCGCGATCGAGGCGATGCCCTCCACCCGTTCGGCAACCAGGATTCCGTCGGCTACTGGCAATGTCTCGAACCGCTTGGCGATTCCGCGATGCTTGTAATGCGGCCGGATGTTCAGATGCGGAATGTCCTCGCCCGGTGTTTCGATCAGGAATTCGATCGATTCGAACACGCCGGAGCGCACCGGTCCGAGTGGCAACGTGAAGACGCCGCCACCCCTGACGTCGACGGGCCCATGTTGCTCCGCGGCGCGAGAATGGATGTGGCGTTCCAGTGCGGCCTGCTCCGAGTTGCCCGGCCGCGGCGACGGCTGCCCTGGCTCGCGAGGCAGCAGCAGCGGATCCAGCCGTGAGTGGCCCAGGGGTATCACACCGGACAGATCGTGTAGTGCGCGTTCGTACCAAAATGCCGCCGGCACTTCGGGCGTCAGCGACGGATACGACAGCGAGCCGTTGGTTTGCGGCGACAGGCCGGCCCGCAGACAGCTGACCGAATCGCCGCCGACGAGTAGCGCGTGCAGTTGTGCCGCGTCGCCACGATGGGTGCTGTATAGCCCCGCGAATCGCTCACCCGCTGTGACACGGTCGCGGATCTGCATGCGCCACTGATTCAGATCCAGGTCGGTGACGGTGATCGTAACCGCGATGCTCATCGCGTACCCACCATCAACTCGGCCGCACCGTGGTGGAGCAGATCGACCAAATCCGACGGCGGTGCCACCCCCAACACCACGAGAACCAGCACTCCTACCGCGACCGGTGCCACCATCCAGCGGCTCGGCTCGCCGGCACTCAATGTAGACCCGTCCGCGCTCGGCGCTTCTGGCTCCGGTCGAAACAATATCCGCGTCGTCGCCCACGTCAGCCCCAGAAACGCGAGGTTGACCAGGATGACGAGCGCCGCGGTGGCCACGTTGCGGCCGTGGGTGAAGCCGCCGGCAACAATTTGAAACTCACTGCGGAACAAGGCGAACGGCGGCATCGCCGACAAAGCGAAAACGGCGACCAAAAACATCGGACCCGACCACGGAAGCAGCCCGATGCCCTGTGCCATCCGGGCGAGTTCCTTGGTCCCGAACTTGCGCACCAGCACACCGGCCCCCATGAACGCGTTGGCCTTGGCGGCGGCGTGCGCGAGAACATGCAAGAGCACACCCGAAAACGCAATCGACGCGCCGAAGCTGACACCGATCGCAATGATGCCCATATGCTCGACGCTCGAATAAGCGAGCAGCCGCTTGATATCACGCTGCTCGAGTAGGTACAGCGCCGCCAGCAGCAACGACAGCACACCAAAGACCAACAGCACGATCTGCGGAAACCGCGGCCCGAGGGCCGCGACGGTGATCTGGTAATAGCGCAGGATCGCGTAGAAGCTCACCGCCAGCAGTGACCCCGACAGCAGCGCCGACACCGGTGTCGGCGCCTCGGCATGCGCATCCGGCAGCCACGTGTGCACCGGAAACAGTCCCACCTTGGTGCCGAAACCCACCACCGCCAAGACGAACGCCAAACGTACCGGCGTCTGGGACAATTGGTTGCCGGCGGTGATCAATGGGTCGAACGCCAGATCATAGGACTGGCCGAGAACCTGCGCGCCCGAGTAGTACATGAAAATTGTGGCCAGCAGCGCGATGCCGAGCCCGGACGACGCGATCAGCACATACTTCCACGCGGCCTCGGTTGCGCCTTCGGTGTTGTCCAGCGCCACCAACAGCGCCGAGACGACGGTGGTGATTTCCACGGCAATCCACAGCAGGGCCAGACCGTTGACCAGCGGTGCGCAGATCATCGACCAGGCAAAGGCGTTGACCCCCAAATAGAACTGGGTGCTATAGCGGGCGAACAGCGCCTGCTCCTCGGCGGTGTCGGATCGAACAGCACGCGCTTCGTCGCCGAGGTATCCGATGGAATACACCCCGACGACCGCATAGACGAAGCAGGTGCCCAGCAGGAACACGACAGAAAGTGCATCGGCGCGCAGGTACCGCAGCGCCGTGAGGGTGTGGTTGAGACTGGCCGGCACCAGTATCGCTGCCAGCACGAGGGCGATGATCCCCGTAACTGCGGTGGCAGCCGCGGCAACTCCGTGTGGCGCAACGGTACACACCAGCATGGTGAGCAACGGCAGGACAATGAGCAGCACCATCACCGCGGACATCGGCTACCCCCGGAGCCGATCGAGCGATGCCGTGGACAGCGACCGCGTCCGCCGATGGTGGGTGCGCATCAGCACCCCGAATACCACGACGGCCACCAGCAGGTCGAACAAGAACGCGACCTCGAGGATGAGCGGCATTCCCGCTGCTACGACCATGCTCGCCAGGGACGCGCCGTTTTCCAGCGAGAAGAAGCCGATGGCTTGACTGACCACGTCGCGCCGAACGATCATCAGCACGAAGGCCACCAGCACTACCGCCACCGACAAGCTGAGCGCGGTGGTGGGCAGCATTTCGGAATGGATACCGAGAACACCAACGGCGAAAAACCCGAACGCACCGATGCCGATCGAGATCAGCACTTCGGTTGCCACACCGAGCACTCCGCTGCCGGCGATCTCTTCAGGGGCTTCCCGAAGCAGCCCGAACACCAGCAGCGGGACGGCGATCACTTTGAGCAAGAACGACAACACGGCAAGCGCGTACAGCTCGGGAACATGATGGTGGAAGGCGACGACGCCGGCCAGCACGCTGACCGCGAATGACTGCCCTGCGTACAGCCGGACCTGGCCGCGCAGCATCGCTTGCCGCAACATCCCGAACTCCAGCAGCAGCACGATCAGCGCCACGGTGTTGGCGGTTCCGTCGTAGACCGTGGGAACGAACTGGTTGCCCGCCAACGCCATCAGCCGCCTCCCAGGTAGAGCGTGAACACCGCCAAGACTGCCAACAGCAATGCGGCCGAGACGAATTCGGTGATCTTGTAGAGCCGCAGCTTGGCATAGCTGTTGTTCAGCACCGCAATTGCAGCACCGAGCAGCGCGGCTTTCCCCAAGATCGCGGGGATGGCCAATCCAACCTCGATCGGCGATGCACCCGCCGCCATTCCCCAGGGCGCTACGAAGACGTTGAGCAGGATGACGTACAGCACCAGTTGTTTGGCCGCCGAGCCCCAGTGCAACAGCGCCAAATCGGGTCCTGAGTATTCGAAGGTGCGGCCTGTTTCGATCATCCCGAATTCGATGGTGCCGGTGTGGGTTTCGATGGGGATGCGCCCGGTTTCGTAGATGATCACCATGAACAGCGCTGCGGAGGCGAGCAGGTGTGCGGGACGGACGATTTGGTCTGGCCCGCTGCGGACGGTGGCTCCGATGACATAGGGCAAATCGGTTGTGCTGATCATCGCCGCGGTGAAGAAGACCAGCAGCATGACCGGCTCGGTGATCGCGGCAAAGGTCTTGGCCCGGCTGGACGCCAATTGGGCGTAGGAGTCACCGGTTTCGGCCGCACCGACGGCGACCAGGAAGCTGGCGAATGCCAGGATCAGTCCTCCACCGAGTACGTCGGCCATGTATCCCAATGGCAGCGCGTAGGTGGTGAGCACCGGGATCAACAGTGGAACGGTGAGATAGCAGGCGAAGGACACCACTGGTGCCAGCCGGAAAATCGGGCCGGCGCCGTTTGGTGTGAGCGACTCCTTGCCGAAGAGCTTGGCCAGGTCGAAATAGGGCTGCAGGATGCGCGGCCCGCGCCGGCCCTGCAGGCGGGCCTCGAACCACGCGATGAACCCGCTGACACCTGGGGCGCCACCCGCGACGGTGGCCACCTGCAAACCTTGAATCAACGGTAGCGGCAGTGCTGTCATGAATCACCGGGCTCCGGGCGCCACATATTGCCGAGGTAGCGGGCGTAGCCACCACGACGAAGGTCCGGAAGGAATCCGGCGATGGGCGGGTGCAGCGTAATCGTTTTCAACTCGTCCCAACTCACCCACGCCGGCCGCCGGCCCGCCTCTCCGGCGACCTGCGAGGCTGCGTCGAACTCCTCGGCGACGAACACCAGCTCGACGATGCGACGGTCCCTGAGGCGGTCGTTGACTTCCAGCACAAGGCCACACCTATTGGGGAAGACGTCAAGCCCGGTCTCTTCACGGGTCTCTCGCCGCGCGCACGACACCATGCCTTCGTGTGGGTGTGGGCGTCCGCCGGGCAGTACCCAATCGCCGCGGTCGGGAGGCTCTATCAACAGCACCGCGTCGCCACGGACGACGGCTACCGCACAACGTAATTCGACTAGTGAGTCCTCGGCCGACGTCATGGTGCCGGCGCGCCCGGACAGGGAAGTGCATAGATCACCTGCGACTCCATTCGTTCGCAGGCGCCATCAGCCATGTGACGGTTTGGAAGACGACTTCCCGGCGGGCACCATCGCCGCCACTAGTTAACCAACGCAAATTCGGCTTGGTCAAGCAGAACACGCACGTTGGTCGATGGCCTAAGGTGGATGGTGGCGATGGATCTCCGCCGGGGTGCCGGAGCGCCCGAACCGCCGAACAGGCTAATGGTTCCTGCACAGGTGCAGTGAGGAGATCACCGTGGCTTTGGTCGTCGGATACGACCGTCACCCGGCCGGCCGGGCCGCCCTGGTATTTGCCGGCGAACTAGCAGGTGCGTTGAATGTGCCGTTGCATGTCGTCCACGTCGTCAACGGACGAGGTGCAGACTTCGACGCAGAGCGTCAGCGGGTGGCGGATGCTCTCGGCGCGGCGGACTTGCAGTGGACATACCACCAGATTCGCGGCGACCCGGCCGAAGTGCTTGTGCAGGTCGCCGACGAGCATTCGGCGTCGATGCTCGTGGTGGGCCGGCCGCAACACGGCCCCGAGGCCGCCCTGGGGCATGTGGTGACCGGCTCTGTCGCGCGAAATGTGTTGCGGCACAGCCGCCGCCCTGTCGTGGTGGTTCCCGAATACGGCGGTCCGACGTGACGACGGGCGCGACGCGGGTCTACCTCGCCCGACATGGCCGTACTGCGCTTAACGCCGAGGGGCGACTGCGTGGGTTGAGCGACCCACCGTTGGACGAAGTGGGCATCGCCGAAGTAGCACGACTCGCCGAGGTTCTCGCCGGCAAACGCCCGACCGTGGTGGTCTCCAGTCCGTTGCAGCGAGCGGTGGCGACCGCCGAGGCGATCGGCCGCGCTGCGGGTGTCCCGGTCACCATCGACGCACGGCTCAACGACCGCGACTACGGGCCGATGACCGGGCTTCGTCGCGACGCCGTCGAATGCCAATACGGCAGCGTCGATTCCGCGCCCGGTGTCGAGCCGCTGACTGCATTGGCCGATCGCGCGCGACGGGCGTTTTTCGAGCTGGTGGCCGAACACGGACCGGGACCCGTTGTGATGGTGTCTCATGACGCGTTCAACCGCGCGCTGCTGTCACAACTGGACCCAACCTTGGACCATGTCCCGCAACGAACCGCATGCTGGAATCAGCTCAGCCTCGTCGGCGGCCGCTGGCGCGTCGACGCCTACGATTGCACGCCTGATTAGTGGGCCCGGAAGTAAGCCATCAGCACGTCTTCGGCGTGGTGGTATTGAACCGAGTCGACCCATAGCCGGTTGATCATCCGCTTCGCGGTGCGCGACCCGCGGCCACCGGGCGTCGCGACATACCCGCCGATGTCCGCCTCCGCGAGCAGTGCGAGCACTGGCTCGACATCACCGGGCTGCAGATCGGCGAGCTCGGCCCATGCGCTGGCCCACGCCCCGTTGTCGGTGCCCCCGGGTGGCAGCGAAAACATGATGTCGAATTGCGCCGGGTCCGGAATGGGTCGCAGCGGCGAACTCATGATGGCTCCTGCGGTGCTCTATTAGACATGCGCCTTATTCATTCCCGGTAGATGTCTAGGGACTGTCGGCGACATCGCGGTTGCGGCGAGCCCCACCGCCGTCTCCAATTATCCGCTACAAATCGATCCCGACAAACTGATTGCCAGCCGCGCCGGCCGAAGTGTAACCTCGGCTCCAGGCGATGAAGCTCGCCTTAACCGCCGCACCGGCTGATGGCTTCTACCCGTGACTGAGTCAGGGTGAAGGCAGGTGCCGATGGCGGCGAACCCGAATCACAGCGTATTCTCGCTCCCCCACGCAATTTCCGATACCGACGCGTGTGCAGGCCAGGAGCGCAACGTATTCCGGCTGTCGATTAACCGACGCGCGCCGAAGCACTCCCGAATGCGCCGAACGCCGCTGCTGCGACGGCATTCTCGTTGACTAACGAAGCGAAGACGATCGGAATCATCAACCGAAGGGGAGGTCGCCTAACTTCAGAATTATCCAGCGTTTATCGCGCTCGTAGAGAGATGTCGTAGAGAAAGGGAAATCCATGTCATTCGTAACAGCGCAGCCGGAAGCTCTGACGGCAGCAGCAGGCAGCTTGGCCGGGATCGGTTCAGCAATGAGCGCCGAAAACGGTGCCGCGGCCGCTCCCACGACCGGAGTGGTACCTGCGGCCGCCGACGAGGTGTCGGCGTTGACGGCGGCGCAGTTCGCCGCCCAGGGGCACCTCTATCAAGCGGTCAGCGCCCAGGCCGCCGCCATTCACGAGATGTTCGTCAGCACCCTCGGAACCAGTGCCGGCTCGTACGCCGCCACCGAGGCCGCCAACGCCATTGCGACCGGCTGAGACGGAGGGTATGTGCTGGATTTCGGAGTTCTACCGCCGGAGATCAACTCGGCCAGAATGTATTCCGGTCCCGGATCGGGTCCGATGATGGCAGCTGCGGCGGCCTGGCACGCGCTTGCTGCCCAGCTATCGGCGAGCGCGGCGGCATACGGATCCGTTGTGTCCGAGTTGACCGGCACGGGGTGGTCTGGACCGGCGTCATTGGCGATGGCCGCGGCTGCCGCGCCGTATGTGGCGTGGTTGCACAACGCCGCTGCGCAAGCCGAGCAGACCGGTGCCCAGGCTATGGCGGCGGCGGCGGCCTATGAACTCGCGTTCGCGATGACGGTTCCGCCGCCGGTGATTGCCGCCAACCGCAGTCTGTTGATGACTTTGGTCGCAACGAATTTCTTCGGGCAGAACGCGCCGGCGATTGCGGCAACCGAGGCGCACTACGCCGAGATGTGGCTTCAAGACGCGGCCGCCATGTACGGATATGCCGGATCATCAGCTGCTGCAAGTCAATTGCCTCCATTCACACCGCCACAGCCCACCACCGATCCGGCCGGGCTGGCCGCACAATCGGGCGCGGTAGCTCACGCAGTGGGCAATGCTGCCGGGACCCAGTCGACGACAGTGCCACAGCTGCTGTCCACGATGGCCGCCCCACTGCAAGCGCCCGCCCCGCTGCAAGCGCCCGCCCCGCTGCAAGCGCCCGCCCCGCCGACGGGCATTTCCCCGCTGTTCTTAGTGGGCACGGCGGAGCGCATCCCGAATGTCATCAACACCGCGCTCTCGTTCACCAACGCCGCTACCTCGGCGCGCGGTATTTCCATCCTCAACGCGCGCCTTGCATTCCAAGAAGCTCAGGACGCGGAAAAGTCTGCAGCTGCCCGCCTCGTCTCGAGCAGCCCAGTCCGGTTGGGTGGGGCAGCGGTGCCCGCAGTGTCGGCGGGTATGGGCCGCGCCACCATGGTCGGGTCTTTGTCGGCACCGCCTACCTGGGCGACGGCAGCACCGGAGATCCGAACTGTCGCACTGACATTGCCCGAATCCGGCATCACTGCCGCGCCGGCTGCAACCACCGGTATGCCGCCTGTCCCGGGGAGTACGTTCAGCCAATCGATGTTGGGCATGCTCTCTCCTCACGGATTCGACGGTCCTCGCGAAAAGAGCAAACCCGTCATTGTGCGCTCACCGGCCGCCGGCTAACCAACTTCAGACCGCCAATTGAGAAAGGGTCTTCAGACATGGACTTCGGAGCACTTCCCCCGGAAATCAATTCCGCCAGAATATATTCCGGTCCCGGCTCAGGCTTGATGCTGGCCGCCGCCGCCGCATGGAGCCAGCTCGCTCATGAACTCAACTCATCAGCCGCCGCCTACGGTTCGGTGATCAGCGGCCTTACCACTTCGGGATGGCAGGGCCCGTCTTCGACGATGATGGCCAGTGCGATCGCTCCCTACGTGACATGGATGCGCAGCACTGCCGCTCAGGCCGAGCAGACATCCCTGCAAGCGCAGAATGCAGCAAGTGCATACCAGTCGGCGTTCGCGATGACGGTGCCGCCGCCGCTGATAGCGGCCAACCGCACCCAACTGATGTCGCTGATCTCCGGTAATTTCTTCGGCCAGAACAGTCCGGCGATCGCTGCCACCGAAGCGGAGTACGACCGGATGTGGGCTCAGGATGCCGGCGCGATGTACGGGTATGCCGCTTCGTCGGCGACCGCGTCGAAGCTGGCACCGTTCGCGGACCCGCCGCGCACCACCGACCCGGCCGGGGTGGCCGCGCAAACGGCTGCGGCTGCGCAGGCCGCGAGCAGCCCGTCGCAGACTGCAACCTCGCAGTTGCTCGCTCAACTACCCATGGCGATGCAGCAACTGGCCGCGCCGGCGCAGGCCCCCGCGCCACCCGCCCTACCGACGCCGACAGACCTGCTGCTGCAGATCCCCTCCATCACGAGCGCGACAGCGTCGGTCTCGAGTTCGTCGTTCTCGGGAGCATCTATCGCGACAACGAACCGTGCCATAGCCATCAACGCAATGCGTGACGAAGCTCAGGGAATCGGACCGTTCTTGGCGGGATCGACCGGGCCATCAGCGCCGGCTGTCCCCGTGAATGCGGGCGGCTCGATGGTGTCAGCGGGGATGGGCCGCGCCAGTCTGGTCGGTACGCTCTCGGTTCCGCAAACCTGGGCGGCGACTGCCACGCTGCCTACTAGCTCTGCGAGCGCATTACCGGTCGCCAGTACCGCAGCCGCTCCGGCGGTTTCGACAACGATGTCACCCGGCATGTTCGGGGAAGCCCTACTCGGCACATTGGCCGGACGGGGGGTCAGCAACGTTGCCGCGAAACTGCGCACCAACAGCGTGGTGCCACGCTCGCCAGCGGCTGGATGACAGAAAGGGGGGCAGCCGTTCACACCATCTCGCAACGACCAAGTTCCAATGACCGCTAGTAAAAGGAGATTTCATGCCTACCCGGTTTATGACCGACCCGCACGCCATGCGGGACATGGCGGGCCGTTTTGACGTGCACGCCCAAACCGTCGAAGACGAAGCCCGCAAAATGTGGGCCTCCAGCCAAAACATCGCCGGAGCCGGCTGGAGCGGAACCGCCCAGGCCACCTCCTACGACACCATGGGCCAAATGAACACCGCATTCCGCAACATCGTCAACATGCTCCACGGTGTGCGCGACGGACTGATCCGCGACGCGGGCAACTACGAGGCCCAAGAACAAACGTCCCAGCAGATCCTGTCCAGCTAGAGGCGATCGCAAGCGCGGCGCAGCCGGGCGCGGCGGGTCGCCGACCAGACAACGAGGAGAAACCACCATGACCATCAACTACCAATTCGGCGACGTCGACGCCCACGGCGCACTGATCCGCGCCCAGGCCGCCTCGTTGGAAGCCGAACACCAGGCCATCATCCGCGATGTCCTTGCCGCCGGCGACTTTTGGGGCGGCGCCGGCTCCACGGCCTGCCAGGAGTTCATCACCCAGTTGGGCCGCAACTTCCAGGTCATCTACGAACAGGCCAATGCCCACGGCCAAAAAGTCCAAACCGCCGGCTCCAACATGGCGTCCACCGACTCCGCCGTCGGCTCCAGCTGGGCCTAACGCGCCAGCGGTATTGGCAAGCCAGGTCGGTTGCGGCGTACCATAGAGCAAGGCGATGAAGCTCGCCTTGACCGCCGCACCGGCTGATGGCTTCTACCACGTGAACGAACCGCGGGTTGGAAGCAGGTGAGGCAAGTGGGTTTTACCAGCATCCTCTTCCCGGGTTCCGGCGCGCGGACTGGTGCGGACAACCCACCGGAGTGCTTTCCCGACCTACTCCTGGATCAAGTCATCGGCGCGGCGACAATCGGGCACGCCGAGGAGCATCTCGACCAGTTCTTCTACGCGCCATTGCACGGCGTGGCGACCGTCGAGTATCGGCAGCAGGTCTTCCGCGACCTCGATCACGACCACATACGCCGACCAATCGACAATTTCGTCGACGGCATGCGGACGATGCGAAACCGGCTGCAGCAGGCCAAGAAACTGTGGCATCCACTGCAGCAGCAGGGCTGGTTTATCTACGCCGTCGAGGCTTACTGCGCCGCGATGGCAATGCTGCGCGACGATCTCGCCCGCATCGAGGTGGCTTCGCCCGGGTTGCGGGATGTCGCCGATTACCTGGCGCGCTATGTCGACAGCGACACCTTCAAAAAATTGGTGGCTGACACCGAAGCCGTGCAGGCCGAGTTGCACAAGGTGCGCTACACCGTACATATCCAAGGCTTGCGGGTCCATGTCGACAGGTTCGACGGACAACCCGATTACAGTCGCGGGGTTGTCGCGGTGTTCGAACGTTTCGCCACCGAAGCACGCAAGGACTACCACGTAGCCCTTAAAGACTTCGCCGATATGAACCACGTCGAGGAGCAAATTCTCGACTGCGTGGCCAAGTTGTATCCGGATACCTTCAAGCTGCTCGACGACTTTTGCCGCCGAAACGAGCACTTTGTCGAACGCACTCTTGCCCGCTTCGAACATGAGGTTCGCTTCTACCTGGCCTATCGCTCGTTCATCGATCGCTTCACTAAGGCCGGACTTGCCTTCAGCTATCCCGATGTCACCTCGGAAGCCGGTGCTGTGTACGTCGAGGATGCCTTCGACCTGGCGCTGGCGATCAAGTCGATCGACGACGGCAAGCCGGTCGTGTGCAACGACTTTCGGCTATCGGACGGCGAGCGGATATTCGTCGTCACAGGCCCTAACCAGGGCGGCAAAACCACATTCGCCCGAACCATCGGGCAGTGCGCATATCTTGCGTCACTAGGCTGTCCGATCCCCGCCAGCCGTGCACGGTTCATGCTTCCCGACCGGATCTACACCCACTTCGAACGGCAAGAAACCCTGGCGACGTTGCACGGCAAGCTCGACGACGAGCTCGTGCGGATTCATGACATCCTGTCCCGCGCTACCGACGCCAGCATCATCGTCATGAACGAAAGCTTCTCGTCCACCACTGCCAACGACGCACTGCTGATCGGCACCGAAGTGCTCGAGCGCATCATCCGACTGGGTTGCGTCGCCGTCTACGTCACCTTCCTCGACGAATTGGCCAGTCTCGCCCCGGCATGCGTAAGCATGGTTGGCGGAGTAGCGGAAGACGACCCGACACGACGAACATTCAAATTCACCCGCCGGCGGGCCGACGGCCTTGCGTATGCCGCGGCGTTAGCCGACAAGTACGGACTCAATCACGACGTCCTGCAGCGAAGGATCAGCCGATGAAAGTTCGCTTGCTCCATCCCGATCGCCACATCACCTTCGAGCCACAGCTCCCGTGGCAGCTGCAGGATCTCATCGACGATGACCTCGAACTTTCGCGACTCTACGACGCCATGGCGGCCGGTGATCCATTTCTGCTGGAGACGGCCAAGAAAGTGGTGCCGGTCAACGTCACCGATCCCGATGTGATCGTTTACCGCCAACAGGTGCTGGCTGATTGCCTGGCGAATCGCGCTGTGGTCCAACAGATGTACGACGTCGCTGTCGACGGAGTCGAAGTACGGCGCAAGGTCTTTCTCGGCGGGCTGATGGCCCGGCATCCGGAGGCGATCTTGCGTCGCTCGGTTCGCGTCCTCGAGTTTCTCACCGAGAATCTCAAACAACTGCGCAGCCTCTGTGATCAGCACGGCGATCAGTTTCGTTCTGCTGGATTTCGCCAGTTGCTGGCGATGGTCGGCGAGCAACTGTCCGACGACTACCGGAGCCAGCTCGACGAGCACCTAAGCGAACTGCAGCTACCGCGTGGTGTCCTGCTGAGCGCTCAGCTCGGGCTGGGTAACAAGGGCGAACGGCACATCCTGCACCAGCCGCCCAAGCGAAGCTGGTGGGAAAAGCTGACCGGAAACCTCAACGACAGCTATGGATTTGTCATCGCAGACCGTGACGAGGCAGGGGCACAAGCCCTCACTGAATTGGCTGGGCGTGCCATGAACGATGTCGCCAACGCCGTCGCACAGTCCGCCGACCATGTGCAGGGCTTCTTTGGGCGGCTGCGCACCGAACTCGCGTTTTACCTCGGCTGCCTGAATTTGCACACGTGGCTCAACGAATTCGGCGTCCCGACGTGCTTTCCCGTCCCGACCCCGATCGAGTCACCACAGTTCGAATGCCGTGACCTGCGGGACGTGGGTCTTTGTCTGGCCAGCGCAAAGAAGGTGATCGGCAACGACATCGACGCCGACGGCAAGTCGCTGATTGTGATCACGGGTGCCAATGAGGGCGGTAAGTCGACATTTCTGCGCAGCCTGGGCGCGGCGCAAGTGATGATGCAAGCCGGCATGTTCGTTACGGCGCAATCGTTGACGGCCAACGTGCGGAACGGCGTCTTCACCCATTTCAAGCGGGAAGAAGACGCCGGCCTCACACACGGCAAACTCGACGAAGAACTTGCCCGGATGAGCGCGATCGCCGACCACCTCGGCTCGACATCGTTGCTCCTGTGCAACGAATCGTTCGCCTCGACCAATGAACGCGAAGGGTCGCAGATCGCCCGGGGCGTCATTCACGCGATGACCGAGCGCGGCGTCAAAGTCGTTTACGTCACTCACCTTTACGACCTCGCCCACAGCCTCTATGTGCGCCACAATCCCGCCGACTTGTTCCTGCGGGCCGAGCGGCGTCCCAACGGTGCGCGCACCTTCCGACTGACGCCTGCCGAACCCGAACCCACCAGCTATGGCGAAGACTCCTTCCGGCGGGTCTTCGGCATGTCAGCACAGACGGCTGCCCAACCAGTGCGCTCCCATTGAGCTTTGTTAGGCAAGAGGATTGGGAATCATGATTTACCTGCTGACCGTCACCACTTTCGCGGATACTTGCACGGGTCACTCCGATTCCACCTCGGTCCACGAAAGTTACGAGAGCGCGCGTGCCGCTGCCGTCGGGACTGCATCCGTCGACAATCTGACAGTGGAAACGCGGCGCTGTTCAAGGGTGGGCGCGGAGGTGGTCGCCGCCAGCGGTGTATTCGTTGACGGTGACGGGGTGCCACTGTATGGGTTCCGCATTAAGTGTGAGTCGTGATCGGGACCCGCTACAGGTGAAACCGAGACGATAGCAATGGAAACGACGACCACCTGGAACATCTGGTGGTGGGTGATCCTGCCCTACATCGCGCTCGTCGTCTTCGTCGTCGGCCACATCTGGCGCTGGCGCTACGACCAGTTCGGCTGGACCAGCCGCTCGACCCAGCTGCAGGAGCGCCGGCTACTCAAATGGGGCTCGCCGCTATTCCACTACGCCACGTTCGCCGCGATCGCCGGACACGTCCTGGGCATCCTGGTGCCCAAGGAGTTCACCGACTGGCTCGGCATCCCCGAGACCTGGTACCAGGATTTCTCCGCCGTCGCCGGGTCGACCGCCGCCGTCGGCATCCTCATCGGCGCCGGCATCCTGACGTTCCGCCGCACCGCCATCCCCCGCGTGCGCGCCACCACCAGTGCCGTCGACTACCTGGCGCTGATCCTGCTCGGCATCATCGTGCTGCTGGGCATCTTCCTGACCCTCGGCATCGAGGACACCTCGCACTACGAGTACCGCAACACCGTCGGCGTCTGGTTCCGCAGCCTGTTCGCCTTGCACCCCAACGTCAAGGCGATCACCAGCGCCCCGTGGCTCTACCAGCTGCACGCCGTCGCGTCGTGGGCGATCTTTTTGGTGTGGCCGTTCAGCCGCCTGGTCCATGCGTGAAGCTATCCGCTGTGGTACTTGTGGCGGCCCTATATTGTCATCCGCAGCCGCGTCGCGAAGCAGCCCCAAGAGCCGGGCACCGGCGGGCGGAAGTGGCGAAAGATTGGTGTCCCTTACTGAGACCAACCTATCGCTGTGTTAATCCCGGGTGAGCCGGCAGTGTGTCATCCGATAGGGACGCCCGGCTTCGGCGCCCAGCCTGGCGATCTTATTCTGTTCGTAACCGGCGAAGTTTCCGTCAAACCAATGCCTCCATGTGAGACTGGCTCTGATGACTCACCCCGACGAGGCCGCGCGCCGGTCCTTGCTGTGGCGTGGATTTGCCCTTGAATACGCCACCCTGGCCTGGAACGTGGTCGGTGTTGTGGTCCTCGCGGTGGCGGCTATCGAGGCGAAATCGGTGGCCCTCGCCGGTTTTGGCTTGGACTCGTTGATAGAGATCGGCGCCTCCCTGGTGGTGATCTGGGAGCTCTCCGGAACGGGAGAAGCCCGTCAACGGTTCGCGTTGCGGCTCATCGGCGCCGGCTTCGGAGCGCTGGCGGCGTATCTGCTGGTGCAGTCAACGATGGTGCTAGTCACTGGCTTTCACCCCGATCACTCGTCTCTGGGCATTGGGTGGACCGCGATCACTGCAGTGGCGATGTTCGCGTTTGCGTTCGGCAAGACGCGAACCGGCGCCGTGCTGGGTAACCCGGTGCTCGCTGCAGAAGGCCGGGTAACCCTGATCGACGGCCTGCTGGCCGCCGCTGTGCTGCTCGGCCTGCTACTCAACAGCGTCATCGGCTGGTGGTGGGCTGACCCGCTCGCCGGCTACGTGCTCGTGCTCTACGCGCTGCGTGAGATCAGGGAAATTTTCTTCACGCCGATGCCGGCGCACGACTAAATCCAGCGGAGCAAGCGGTTCCGCAGCCGGGCGCCTTGGCTTTCGGTGACTAGCCTGCCGTTCCGCCCCGCTGTAACGTGGAAAGTAACCACGACAACTTGTTTCGCGGCTGGCGATGAGGCTCGCCACCCTCGCGCCGTCCGGCGCGCGCTCTGGTGCTCGACCCGGAAATCATCCTGGTTGATGAGCCTGACTCCGGTCTGGATCCGGTCCGCACCGCTTATTTGAGCCAGCTGCTGATCGACATCAACGCCCAGATCGACGCCACGATTCTGATCGTCACGCACAACATCAATGTCGCTCGCGCGCACGGTGCCCGACAATATCGGCATGCTGTTTCGCCGCAAGCTGATCATGTTCGGGCCGCGCGAGGTGCTGTTAACCAGCGATGAGCCGGTCGTGAAACAGTTCCTCAACGGCCGCCGGATCGGCCCGATCGGCACGTCGGAGGAAAAGGACGAGGCCACCATGGCCGAGGAGCAGGCTCACGTGGAGGCCGGCCATCACGGCGGCGGCGTCGAAGAGCTCACAGGGCTGCCGCCGCAGATCCAGCCCACTCCCGGCATGCCCGAACGCAAGGCCCTTGCACGCCATCAGGCCCGGTTGCGGGAGAACTTGGACACGGTGCCGCCCAAGGCGCGCGATCCAATCCTCGATTCCCTTGAGGGAGCGCGCAGCTAACCTAGCAAGTGCCAGGATCGCGGCCATTTGCGCCGACAAGGCCATGCGTCGCTGATAACGCACACCCTTTGCGGGTATCGATCGACGAACACCTTTTTGCGGCCCCTATCCAGGCACTTGGCGGGACTGTGGTGGTGGTCGGCGTCCCGGAGTTATCGCGGTGGTCGCGTTAGTGGACTGGTCGTCGGCCCGGGTGCCCCCGTGGGTTTGGGCGTCGGTGTGGGCGGTGCGACGACCAGTAGTCCGCCGGATACCCATTGAATGGTGATGGTGGCTTGCGGAAGTGCGGTCTGCAGGTCGGTTTGCAGGGTGGCGACGTCGGGTTGGGTTTGGCCGATCAGGGTGACGGTGATCGCGGTGGCGGAGCCGTCGACACTCAAGACTGTGGTGCCCGGTTTGGACGATGCCCATTTGGCGGCGGTGTCGCGTGCGGTAGCGAGTGCTGTTTGGGCGCCGTTGGATCCGACGGTGCCGGGGGTTCGGGTCCAGGCCAGGCTGACCGGGATGCGGTGGTGGTAGTGCGCATTGAGTAACGCTGCCAGGTTCTCGGAACTCTTGGGTGGGTGCGGCCCGGCGGTGGAGACAACCAACGTCGCGGCCTCATAGCTGAGCCCTTTCAAGCTCAATGATTGTGCGGCCAGCCACTTTTCGACTAGGGGGCTCAGCTCGTTCAGCGGCAGCTGCGGCGTGTCCGGCTGGTCGTGTTCGGGGTCGCGCATCGGTATCCACCCCAACTGCACGGTAACTGGGTGGCCCAGCGCCCGGCTGAGCTTGGCTGCCACCTCCTGTACCGGTGGGGGAGCCGTGGGGCCGGTGATGTCGGCTCGAATCGTGTTGTCGGAGGTCGTGATACGGCTGAGTCGGCTGCCCGAGTCGAGCAGATCGGTGATTGCTTGCGTGGCGACCTTGAGTTCGTGGGCCTGGCGGGTGACGGCGATGAAGCGCGGCGTGAGGATCAACGCGACAGCCAGCGCGCAGACGGCGGCGATAGCCAGAGAGGTAAGGATCTGGCCGCGCCGGGTGCGGAACATCTCGCTGGGAACCAAGCCGGTCAGCAGGAACACCACCGCTGCCATCAGCACAATGCCGACCAGGTTGGTCAGAAACAGCAGCGCCGCACCACGTGCCAAGTCGGGCTGACCGCGGCCTAGCAGCACGCCAATTGCCGCCAGTGGCGGCACTATTGCGACCGCTACTGCGACGCCGGGCAACGCGACGGAAATCTGTTTGTGCACGGTGGCGATCGCTCCCGCGGCGCCGGCGCCCAACGCAACCAGCAGGTCTCGAATGTCGGGGCTGGATCGTGCGACAAGTTGGGCGGGCAGCCCCGTTCCCGCCGGGGGCAACAAGATCGCCATGAGCCATCCCACCGCGATGGCACCCGCCACGGAAACCGACACCAGCGCCAAGCCGCGCACCAGTCGCGGTCCCCAGCCCATGATCAGACAGGTTGCGATGCCCATGATCGGCGACATCAGCGGCGCGATCATCATCGCGCCGATCACAACCGCGGCCGAATTCTGCAGCAGCCCGATCGCGGCGACCAGGCTGGACAGAAACATCAGGACTGCGAATCGCCCTATCGCTGCGCTCGACGGCGACACCATCAGGGCATCCATGACCGAATTGCGGTCTTCGTCGGGTAGCCGATAGACCGGCCACGACACTCTCGACACCAACCGCGTCACCGCGCCCGTTCCCACCGTCCCCCTCGATTTCGATCGATGTTGGCATCGGCTGCCCGCTGATGCCATCCATCAAACCGCTGCCAGGCGATGAGGCGCGTTCATCGACACGCCTTCGGTGGGGCGCGGTTAGTGACCGAGAAGGCATCGCTTTTGTTCGGTGAATTCTTCCTCGGTCAGAATCCTGGAGTCCCGCAGTTCGGCGAGTTCGCGCAGTTCTGCGGCGATTCCGGTCACCGGTCCGATCGGCGACCGCCGCGACGGGTTGGCACTTGCACGAGTCGGCGCGGACCTTTCCCTACGTCCCATTCCGGCGGTGCCGCCGAGGGCGCGGCCGGCCATGCTCGCCAGGGCCATCTCGCTGAAGAGCTGCCCCGAGCCCGCTGCGGCAACTTCCGGGGCCGCGGCGGCGGTGGTCATCGGCAGCGCTGCGGCGACTTGACGGAATGCCGGGGCCGCTGTTGCCCATGACTGCGGGACCGACAATGCACCGACCGAGGCGGCTTGGCCCATGCCTGCCGACACCGGTGGCCAGCCCCAGCCTGGAAACGGGGTAAAACCCGGGAAGACGCCTCCGGTGTCTATCTGCGCGGCCTGCAGAGCAACAGCTACGCCAGCCGAATCCACACCAAACGAGCCGGCCGAATCTATCCCGAACGAGCCGATGAGGTCGGCCCCGAGGCCGGCCGCGGCCATGGTCAACGCGGGGCTGGCATCGAGGGCAGGTGCGGCCAGCGGCGCGAGCGCATCACCCGGAGTCGATGCCGCTGCCAGGCTCTGCAGTGCTTGGGGCGCTGCCGAGATTGACGAGACAGCGGTGGGCACACGCGTACCGGCGGCAGTACCGGTCGCGTGGGCCACGGCGGCGGCCTGACTGGCCGCGCCGCCCGGGTTGGTGGCCTGATCCGGCGGGGCGAACGGTGTCAGCTGCGAGGCGGTGGCCGCGCTGCCGGCATAGCCATACATGGCCGCGGCATCTTGGGCCCACATTTCGGCGTAGTGCGCCTCCGTGGCCGCGATTGCCGGGGTGTTTTGACCTAGGAAGTTGGTCGCTACCAGCGTCGCCAACTGAGTCCGGTTGGCGGCGACGACCGGTGGCGGCACGGTCATCGCGAACGCGGTTTCGTAAGCGGCGGCGGCGGCCTTGGCCTGGGTAGCGGTCTGCTCGGCCTGGGTTGCGGCGGTGTGCATCCACGCCGCGTACGGAGCGGCCGCACCCGCCATAGCCGTTGATGCGGGCCCCAACCACCCCCCGGTCAGCTGGGAGATCACCGCTTCATATGCGGCGGCTGCCGAGCCCAACTCCGCAGCGAGCCCGTCCCAGGCCGCGGCGGCGGCCAGCACCGGTCCGGACCCGGGACCGGCATAGATTCTGGCGGAGTTGACCTCCGGCGGCAACATCGCGAATTCCATTGCTGCCCAGTCCTTTAGCTGGCGGCAATGGCGTTGGCCGCCTCGGTGGCCGCATACGAGCCGGCGCTGGCGGTCATGGTGGCCACGAACTGTTCGTGGATCGCGGTGGCCTGGGCGCCGATCGCCTGATACAGCTGAGCCTGGGCGGCGAATCGCGCCGCGGTCAGCGCCGACACCTCATCAGCGGCAGCAGGGATTACGCCGGTTGTCGGGGCAGCCGCGATCGCGTTTGCGGCGCTCACTGCCGAGCCGATGCCCTGTAAGTCGCCGGCCGCCGCCGCCAGCATCTCCGGCTGCGTGGTCACGAACGACATCTGTTCCTCCTAACGTGGCGAAATAGCGTTCCCCCAACACAAATGGCGCCGAAACGGCTCGCCGAGCGGGCGGTCGAGGGCATCCGTCACACCGATGTGCCCACAGCGGGCTCCCGCGGATAGGCGGTCTTGCGCTGCGAGGCAGACACGACGAGCCGCAGTTCCGGGTATCGATGTGATGCAATATGCCACTGCCGGACCGTCTGTTCGATCCAGCCGCGTCCACACCCTTTGCACCTGACCTCCAGTTTCCGTCGCGCACCGACCCATCGGCTATTGGGTCTGACACCCATTCGGCGGGGGAGCAGACCCGTATGGACAAACCTCCACCGCCCGGATCACCCTGGTGGCATGACGCGTCGAGCAGCGGTCATCAACGCGACGCGACGACGAGCGCGGATCCCGGCAGGTGGCCTGTTCCGGTGGGTCGTGTTGATCAACGGTCTGATCTTTACGTGCGGCACGCTGGTGCTCGTCATGTCACCGGCAACCGTGTCGTGGCCCGTCAAGCTCACCGAGATCCCGGTTCTTGGCGTGGGGTTGGCGGTCATGCTGAGCGCCAACGCGCTGCTGCTGCGGTCTAGGCTTGCGCCCCTGGATCGGCTCGCCGCATCCATGTGGCGGGTGGATCCGCCCCGGCGCAGCGCCCGCCTACACGACCGGGGTGACCTACAGCACCTCATCACATCGTTTAACGCCATGCTGGACAGGCTCGAATCAGAGCGCACGTCCGCAAGCGCAGCGGCGCTGGCCGCGCAGGAGACCGAGCGTCAGCGCATCGCGCGGGAGTTACACGACGAGATCGGCCAGACCCTCACCGTGGCGCTGCTCAGCCTCAAGCGGGCGGTTGACCGCGCACCCCCGGAGATACGCCGGGAGCTCAAGGGCACGCAGGAAACGTTGCGGGCCAGCCTCGATGAGATGCGTCGCATCGCTCGGCGGCTGCGCCCGGATGCGCTCGAAGATCTTGGCTTGCCGAGCGCGTTGCACGCGCTGTGCAACGAGTTCACTCAGGCGAGCGGCGTCGGCGTCATCAAACACATTGCGCCGCAAGCTGACCGGCTCAGGACCGATGTCGAATTGGTCTGCTATCGGGTCGCTCAAGAAAGCTTGACCAACATCGCCCGCCATTCCGGCGCCGACAAGGTTTGGTTGGACTTGCACACCGCCGCAGACGAACTCACCCTGCGGATCGCCGACAACGGAAAGGGCGGGGCGGTCTCCAACGGGGCAGGAATCCGCGGTATGCGCGAGCGCGCCATGCTCGTCGATGCGACCTTGGCAATCACCTCACCGAGTAACGAAGGGACCGAAGTCAGACTCGTGGTGCCGCTAACGACCGGTCAGGGCCAGTGATGGTGCCCGCTCCGGTGCGCATCCTGCTCGCCGACGATCACGCATTGGTGCGAAGCGGCCTGCGGATGATCCTGGATGCCGAACCTGACCTGCGCGTCGTCGCCGAGGCCGCCGACGGGTGCGAGGCCCTTGCGGCCCTCGACGGCACCCCGGTCGACCTAGCCATCCTCGACATCGCGATGCCGCGGATGACCGGGCTGCAGGCTGCGCGGGAGATCAACCGCAAGTACCCGCTCGTGCGGATGCTGATTCTGTCCATGCACGACAACGAGCAGTATTTCTTCGAAGCGCTCAAGGCGGGCGCATCTGGCTACGTTCTCAAATCGGTGGCAGACCGCGATTTGCTTGAGGCATGCCGGGCGACCATGCGCGGTGAACCGTTCCTATATGCCGGGGCGGTGACAGCGCTGATCCGCGAGTATCTCCGGCTGGCACAGCACGGAGACGCGTTGCCCAACACCATTCTCACGTCACGCGAAGAGGAAGTGCTCAAACTGATCGCCGAGGGCTACTCGGCCCGTGAAATCGCGATACCCTTGGCATTAGCGCCAAAACGGTGGACCGGCACCGAACCAATACCCTGCAAAAGCTCGGCCTGCGCGACCGCTTGGCACTCACCCGATACGCGATCAGGACCGGCCTGATCGAACCCTGATGGGCGTTGATCGCAACTACTGGCAACTGCGTTCGGAGACGACAGCCTTCGCTAGGCTCCCGGCCCCGGCGCAGACCCCTCCAATGTAGGCCTTGACCACGTCACGTGCGGACACCTCAGTGCCTTTCGGTAGCGCGGCCAGCCATGCGAGAGCATCGTCGCGTTCATTGTCGGCGTACACCCGGACTGGAAACGGCAGCCAGGCGCCAATGCCGTGCGTTGACGTCCGAATCCAGCCGATGTCGCTCGTAACCGCGCAGCCGTCGAGCAGCTGCACGTAAGCGAATCCCAGCCGGGCGTCCGCCCACAGTGCACCTGGCGTGATGCGCTGGAAGCTCGGTCCGAACTGGTACAGCAGGCGCAACCGGCTGCCCGTTCGTCGCGCCCGTTCGACCATCGGTGCAAAGGTCCGCCGGTAATCTTCGGCCGTCACCGTCCCGACGGCCTCCAGGCCCTGGATGCCGTGGGGCATGTCCGTAAGTTCCTTCAGCACAACGGCTCTTCTTTCAATGTGGATTAATGCGGAGACACAGCTTACTAGTGCAACTATTGCATAGTGCTACTATAGCTGATAACTCCATCTTTGGAGGTTGGCTTATGAGGGTCGCCATTGTCGGCGCCGGAATCGCCGGACCGACGCTCGCGTACTGGCTATGGCGTTACGGCCACGAGCCGACGCTGATCGAGAAGGCGCCGCGGCTCCGCACGGGCGGGTATGCCGTCGACTGTTGGGGTGGCGGATATGCCGTCGCTGAACGAATGGGGCTCACCGCCGAATTGCATCGCACCGGTTATGCGGTTCAGGACGTGCGTCTGGTGGACCGGAACTCGCGGGAGGTGGGGGGCTTCTCGGTGGATGCATTTCGGCGCAACGTCGATGGCCGGTTCGTCACTGTGTCGCGTGGTGATCTTGCGGCGATGATCTACCGCTGCATTGACGGTCATGTCGAAACCCACTTCGGTGAATCGGTCTCGGCCATCACTCAAGATGACTCGGGGGTACGGCTTACTTTCGAACGCGGCCGGCCACGGATATTCGACTTGGTCGTTGGCGCCGGAGGCATCCATTCGCCGGTGCGCGATTTGGTGTTCGGGGCCAAAGCAGCATTCGAGGCCGATCTCGGTTATCGAGTCGCCGCGTTCGAAGCCGAGGGTTATCGGCCGCGCGACGAACTCGTCTACCTCGCGTACAACGCACCGGGGCGGATGGTGGGGCGGTTCGCGATGCGCGACGACCGGACGCTGTTTCTGTTCGTTTTCACGGCCGATCACATGAGCGGACGTGATCCGCAAAACTCGGCTGAGGTCAACAACACACTGCGTGACGTCTTCGGTGACGCCGGTTGGGAGTGCCCCGAGATCTTGCGCGAGCTGGACGGTGTCGCCGATGTGTATTTCGACCGGGTTAGCCAAATCGTCATGGACCGCTGGTCGCAGGGGCGGGTGGCCCTCATCGGCGATGCCGCGGCCGCGGTCTCGTTGCTTGCGGGCGAGGGTGCGGGGCTTGCGATGGTGCAGGCCTACGTATTGGCGGGCGAGCTCAATCTCGCAGGCACCGATCACCAGGAGGCATTTCGCCGCTATGAACGCCGGCTGCGGCCGATAGTTGAGGCCAGGCAGCGGTCGGCTCGGGGCTTCGCTGCGATGTTCGCGCCGAAGACGTCGATGGGTGTATGGGTCCGCAATCAGGCGTCCAAACTGCTGAACGTTCCGCAGGTGGCCGACTGGGCCGTCCGACGCGAGTTTCGCGACGACATCGAGTTGCCCGAATATGCCGTCTAGATGCCCGCGAGGCGATTCCTATGTCCAGAAATGCGCGGTTTATCGGGGTACTTCGGCGGGTACGTCATCGCCCGAGCGCTATGCGGGTACCGGTAAGGCATGGAGGCGGCAGTGCGCGGAGTAGCAGCCGAAGTACGGCGCCCAAGGACGTCGGGATATTGCTGCCTGCCCCTGCCGGAAAACAGGGCGATCACGGCGCGCACGCGACGGCCTGGCATTGAGGCGTATCTGCAACGCCGACGACACCGGCAATGGCGCAGCCGAGGCTCCTGACGCAAAGCAATCTAGCGCCAGTGCATGCCGGCTGCGGTCACTAAAGCAGTTAGCAGTCGGATATCCGTTAACCGCTGCTGACCAGTCATGCACTGGCACGTAAGCGAAATCGCCTGTAGTAGACCAGTCTCTCGCGGAGGCGGGCTGCGTCGTTCACATTTAAGGCCTCAAGGTCTGCGTTGACTGTTGAGGCTGTCCCAAGAGGCGGAGGTGACAGAAAGCAAGCTGATCCTGAAAAGTCCGGGGCGGCAAAACGGTAGCTGATACTCGGTCCGACAACGCACTGCCTGCGTATGCGACTTACGTTGCCGCCCAACGAGTTAGGATTACGTCGCACCGCTGGTGACGACGTCGATCAAATGCGCTTGCCAATGCTTGTATCTGACCAAAGCGGCACCCAAACATCTTGAAACCCAACAATATTCATGTTTCGATAACAACAGGGGCGGGTAGGTCGCGAAGGTCGAAGTTGACAAGATCACATGCTGTCCTGGCGAGGGGGTGTGGCGTTGGATTACGGGGCGTTACCGCCGGAGATCAACTCTGGTCGGATGTATGTCGGTGCCGGGCCGGGGCCGTTGTTGGCTGCGGCGGCGGCCTGGGATGGGTTGGCGGCCGAATTGCATTCCACGGCAGCGTCTTACACCTCGGTGATCTCGGGGTTGACTGCTGGCTGGCAGGGTCCGTCGTCGGCGGCCATGGCAGCGGCGGGCGCACCGTATGTGGGATGGATGAGCGCTACTGCGGCGCAGGCTGAGCAGACTGCTAACCAGGCCAGGGCAGCGGTGGCCGCCTACGAGGCGGCGTTCGCCGCCACAGTGCCGCCGCCGGTGATTGCGGCCAATCGCAGCCTGCTGATGTCGCTGACTGCGACCAACATATTCGGGCAGAACACCCCGGCGATCGCGGCCACCGAGTTTCATTACGCGGAAATGTGGGCCCAGGATGCGGCCGCGATGTATGGCTATGCCGCCGGTTCGGCAACCGCCTCGCAGGTGACGCCGTTCACGCCGCCACCGCAGACCACCAACCCAGGCGGCATGGGTGCGCAATCAGCAGCGGTCGCTCAAGCCACTGCAACGGCGGCCGGCACGCAGGCGCACAGCGTGCCGCAAATGATTTCTGCGATGCCTCACGCGCTGCAAAGCATGGCCACACCGGTTTCTGCTGCAGCGCCCGCGGCGGCGGCGGATCCGCCGGCGCCAACGCAGCTGTTTGGGGTGTTGCAGAACCTCACCATCGGGTCGCTATCGCCGCTGTCGCTTTTTGGCACACCGGGCACCGGTTATCTGTTGGGTATCCAGAGCTATCTGCTACCTCAGGCCGCGGCGAATTTGACGTCGGCGAACGAACGGCTTCATCGCGACCAGACCAAGTTGGGGCTCATTTCGGCCGAGCCGGGTTCGGGGGTGCGGATGATGAGCGCCCCGGGGAGTGCGGTTTCGGCAGGCATGGGGCGCGCCGGTGCGGTCGGCGGCTTGTCGGTGCCGCAGGGTTGGGCGACAGCCGCTCCAGCGATCAAGGAGGTTGCCGCGGCTTTACCTCAGTCGAGCCTGTCCGCTGCACCTGCCGCATTGGCGGCAGAAGGTCAACGAACGGTGTTCAGCAATATGGCCCTGTCGAGTTTGGCCGGGCGTGCCCTGGTTGGTACCGGCGGCGGTGCTGCGCGCCCGGTCAGCGTAGCCGGCGCAGGTGGCACGGCTGCAGCAGCGACGACGGCCAACATCTTCGTGATACAGGAGGCAGACGAATGATGGCGCACCGACGGGGACGGTATCCGGAAAAGCCCTGTGGCCGCGGGCTTTTAGCTCAGTTGCGACTCCGCCTCGATCCACCGCGGATTGGCCCCGAACAGTACTGTGGTCGACCCAGCATCCACCAGCCAAGGCACGGCAACGTTTGAGATCCACACCCAGGAAACGGAGGAGAAAATGTCTTTTGTCACCACACAGCCCGAACTATTAGTGGCGGCCGCCGGCGATTTGACCGCTGCCGGCTCGGCGATGAATGCCCAAAACGCCGCTGCGGCGGCTCCTACCACAGGGATTCTTCCCGCTGCGGCTGACGAGGTTTCGGCTCTGACCGCAGCTCAATTTTCCACGCACGCCCAGATGTATCAGGCCGTCAGCGCTCAGGCCGCGGCCGTTCATGAGATGTTCGTGAACACGTTGGGGGCCAGTGCCGGATCCTATGCGGCCACCGAGGTCGCCAACGCGTTGGCTACCGGTTAAGGGGCGCTGCAATGGATTTCGGGTTGCTGCCACCGGAGGTCAACTCCGCTCGGATGTACGCCGGTCCCGGATCGGGCTCGATGATGGCTGCTGCAGCCGGCTGGGACGGGTTGGCCGTTGAATTGCGGTCAACGGCAGCGACCTACTCCTCGGTGATCTCGGGTTTGACTGCGACATGGCAGGGCCCCTCCTCGGCGGCGATGGCGGCAGCGGTCGCACCGTATGCGGCGTGGATGAATACCACCGCCGCGCAGGCCGAGCAGGCGGCCACGCAGGCCAGGGCGGCAGTGGCCG
The DNA here is from genome assembly GCF_010728725.1 of Mycobacterium branderi. NCBI lineage: Bacteria > Bacillati > Actinomycetota > Actinomycetes > Mycobacteriales > Mycobacteriaceae > Mycobacterium > Mycobacterium branderi. The sequence continues at coordinate 493,613 of NZ_AP022607.1, read as the reverse complement.
CCTATGAGACCGCGTTTGCCGCGACGGTGCCCCCGCCAGTGGTCGCCGCGAACCGCAGCCAGTTGATGTCGCTGGTCGCGACCAACGTCTTTGGGCAAAACACCGCGGCAATCGCGACCACCGAAGCTCAATACGCCGGCATGTGGGCCCAAGATGCCGCTGCGATGTATGCCTACGCCGGTCAGTCCGCGGCCGCCAGCCGGGTGACACCGTTCACCCCGCCGCCGAAAACCACCGACCCGAGCGGGGTCGCCCGTCAGGCCGCAGCGGGGGGACAAGCCACCGCCACCGCGGCCGGCACGAACACCCAGTCGACGTTGTCACAGGCGATGATGGTCACCCAACAGGCCTTGACGAGCCTCGCGGCGCCAGCCGCCGCTCCGGCCGCAGTTGACCCACCGTCGCCCATTTCAACGCTACTGAGCCTGTTGAGCTCATCGTCGCCGTTGTCAACGGGCGCATTGCTTTTCGAGGCGGTAGGCAAGGGCATCCTGCCGGCTAACGACACCATCATCAGCATCATCATGGGCCTGACAATCGGCGCCCGAACCCTCAACGACAGCGCGGTCGCATTAGAGCCGGCACTGCTATCCGGGGCCGGCTGCGGGGAGTCCCTGACAGGACTCAGCGCGGGCGCCAACGGACTGGGCGCAGCCTCGGCCGTATCAGCAGGCGTGGGCCGTGCCGGCTTGGTGGGGGCCTTGGCGGTGCCGCCAAGCTGGGCCGCGGCCACCCCAACGGTCAGGCTGGCCGCCGCCGCGTTGCAGGGCACCAGCGCTGCCGCCGCACCGGCCGTCAGTGCGCAGACCGCCGGAGTCCTCGGTAGCCAGCTAGCCCTGGCCAGCTTGGCGGGCGCCGCCCTCGGCGGTAGCGCCCCCTGTTTCATCAGTAAAACCACCACGCGGATAGGCCGCGCCCTCTCGGACAAGGACTCCGAAAGCCAGACGCCGGACAAATTCAAACGCGCCCTTGCCGAAGCCGCACAGAAGCCAGAGTCGGTGCAGCACTGGCACACCGACAAAGAACACCTCGACGACCTTTTAGATCAACTGTCGAAAAAGCCCGGCCTTCATGCCGTACACGTAGCAGGCACACCCAAGACCACCGCGCTCAAAGCAAAGTGGGGCTAACCATGATCGGTTGGGCCGCCGAGCTTGGCTCGGACCGAATAACCCAGGATAAGGAGAGACAAGAATGCCTACCCGGTTTATGACCGACCCGCACGCCATGCGGGACATGGCGGGCCGTTTTGACGTGCACGCCCAAACCGTCGAAGACGAAGCCCGCAAAATGTGGGCCTCCAGCCAAAACATCGCCGGAGCCGGCTGGAGCGGAACCGCCCAGGCCACCTCCTACGACACCATGGGCCAAATGAACACCGCATTCCGCAACATCGTCAACATGCTCCACGGTGTGCGCGACGGACTGATCCGCGACGCGGGCAACTACGAGGCCCAAGAACAAACGTCCCAGCAGATCCTGTCCAGCTAGAGGCGATCGCAAGCGCGGCGCAGCCGGGCGCGGCGGGTCGCCGACCAGACAACGAGGAGAAACCACCATGACCATCAACTACCAATTCGGCGACGTCGACGCCCACGGCGCACTGATCCGCGCCCAGGCCGCCTCGTTGGAAGCCGAACACCAGGCCATCATCCGCGATGTCCTTGCCGCCGGCGACTTTTGGGGCGGCGCCGGCTCCACGGCCTGCCAGGAGTTCATCACCCAGCTGGGCCGCAACTTCCAGGTCATCTACGAACAGGCCAACGCCCACGGCCAAAAAGTCCAAACCGCCGGCTCCAACATGGCCTCCACTGACTCCGCCGTCGGCTCCAGCTGGGCCTAACCGCAGAGGCTTTCGTACCATATCGTTTGGCTTCGCTACTCTGCGTTGTCCGCGAGGGGTCGATATGGGCGATCGTGTGTTGCGGGCTTGCGACTCACGAGTGTGTTGGCTCAGCGAGTTCTTGCAGCACAACACAATCCGCACCGGAACCACCGCAGCAAGTGGCATCGGCCACTTTGATGAATTCAGCGATGCTGTGCTCGAGCGCTCGTAGTTCCCGCAGCTTCTCACGCACCGCAGCGAGATGCGCATCCGCCAGATCTCGGGCGTGCGTGCAGGAACGTTCGCTGTCGTGCATCAACGTTTCGAGGATGCGGACCTGCTCGATAGGGAACCCGAAGTCTCGGCAACGCCGGATAAATGTCAATCGGCGCACATCGTCGTCGCCATAGCGGCGCTGACCTCCCGCGCGGCTGGGGTGCGGCAGGAGGCCGGCATCCTCGTAGTAGCGGATAGTGGACGCGGTTGTGCCGGTCGCACGCGCCAGTTCGCCAATCTTCAGGTCCATGAATACTGCTCTCACTTACGCTCTTGAACTTCAAGCGACTTGAAGGGGCATTCTGGAAGCGTGAGGCTTGGCCTGCAGGGATGTCAATACGCTGGAAGCGATTAAGGAGCCAAGATCACGATGGACATTGACTCGACTGCGGTTGCCTGCACGCTGGCAGCAACCGACCGCAAAAGTAGGTTGGCATGGATCAACGAGCTCAACGCGGCCGCGCTACGCGACCACCGTCGCGATGGCTCACGGATCGAACTCGCCTACGACCCTTCGTCGGCACCCCGAGTACGAGAGCTCGTTGACCGCGAGAAGGAATGCTGCCCGTTCCTGAGCTTCACCATCCGGGAGGAAGACGAGGCGTGCATCCTCGTAATCGAGGCGCCTGGAGACACCGGTACTGCCGCCGACGAACTATTCGCGGCCTACGTCGATAGAGGGCCCATCGGTGGACCCTAGACCGCAGGATCTTTGGAGTGGCTGGTTGGCGTGCTCGAGGTCATGAACGAAAGTTGGGGCAATGTTCTCGGCATACGGGCAAGTGGAAAGCTGAGTCGGGCAGACTACCGCGACGTGCTCGCGCCGCGTGTCCGATTGTTGCTCGGCCAATTTCGGACGCTGCGGGTGTTGTTTCTGATGGACGAGGCGTTTGAAGGTTGGAGCTTGGGGGCCGCCTGGGCCAACACCGTCTTCGACGTGAAGCACCGGCGGAATTTTGAGAAGATCGCAATCGTCGGCGCCCCCAAATGGGAGGAATGGTGCGTGAAAACGGCCGCGGCACTGTTGATCCGCGGCGATTTGCAGACCTTTGATAACTTTCAACTGATCACAGCATGGGAGTGGCTGCGGGCGTGAATGCAACGATCCGACGGGCCTCGACCCTAGTTCCCTGGGCGCAGCCTACTTCATTGGCGGGTAAGGAATTTGAGCCCCGAAGACCACGAATTGTGTTGGTCGGACGAGCCGCCTCGGCCCGATCGCCACAGTATGCGCCGAATAAGCTTGCCGCTGGCATCGGTCAGCGTGTGGACCCTTACCTTGGGGCTGCTCCTCGTTGGCGGCTGACTGGTGTCGCGGGTTTGCGCGCACGGACTCTGCACAGTCATCTGGGGCTCGATCCGACTGTGTAGGACTGTTTCCGGTTAGTTGGATCGAGGCGGTTTCGAGCAATCGGAAACAAACGTAACGGCGTGAACGGGCAGTCGCACATGGGGACTTCGGTGTCTGCTAGTCGTACTCGTAGCTGGCGATCGCGGTGAGTTCGGCGCGGACGGCGCCATTGCTGATGGGAGTGATGGTGTGGGCATGGCTGATCCCCACCAGGCGGAAACTGTCCAAGTTGGTTTCTGCCTCGCGGATGTGCTGATCAAGCACGCGAGTCACGGTGGCTAGCGCCGCTTGGAGCGTCCCCGCTGGCTCTGGGCCCGTCTTGACCGATGTCGCGTGAAAGGTGCCGTAGGCCAAGGTCTTTAGTGGCTTGGATGGTCGGCGTGAACGACCTGTTGGGCGATTTGGGCGAGGGGGACGTTGGATTCTTGCGAAAGGCGCCGCAACAGGTCGAAGGCGGCCACCGCATCGATTCTGTAGCGTTCCATGAGCATGCCTTTGGCTTGGCCGATGATGTCGCGGGAGGCTAGCGCACTGCGGAATTGTTCGTCGCGGCGCTGCATGTTCCATACCAGTGCGGCGTGGGTGGCGAAAACCAGTCCCAGTTCGACCGATTCGTTGTCGAAGACGTTGATCCCCTCGGAGAAGAAGTTGAGCGCGCCGACTGCCTGATCTTGACCGAAAAGCTGAAAACACAGCATCGATCGGATTGGTGTCTGTGCGATGGCGTCAGCACAGTAACGCGGCCAGCGGTCATCGACGGCTAGGTCGTCGATGCGGATGGTTTGGTGAGCCCAGGCGGCCGACAAACACGGTCCCTCGCGGTGTCGGCGTTGAATATCGTCGAGGATGAGTGGGTAAGAACCGGTGGCAGCAGCGGTCTCGATATCGCTGCGACGCCTGGTGACGGTGATGCCCGCGTATTGGGCGCCAGGCACCCATTGGACTGCGCCTTCGGTCAGTTCGTCGAGCAGCCCCTCGGGAGGCGTGAGTTGGTGCAGATCACGCACCAGCTCCGCCAGCCGTTGCAATTGGCCTTGCCGGGTCGTCGACAGTTCGTCGGGATTCGACACTGGTCGAGTGTCTCTCACAAGTCGTCGGTGAAGAAGCAAATCTTCACCGTCTGATCAACTGGAATTTCAAGGTACTGGCTGTGCTAAAGCGCGGCGGAGTTGCCCGGTGCGGGCAGCCGAAGGTGCGCCTGGATCGTCGTACTGCTGGTGGTGGTGTGAGTGCGGACCAGATCCGCTATGGCGTTGACCAGAAACAGGCCGCGGCCACTGGGGTCCTCGAATGGCTGGCGGTGCCCGGCTAGCGGATCGTCGAGTCGACCACTGTCGCTGGCCTGGCAGACGACATGGTCGTTGTGCTGCCACAGGGCCAGCTTGCAAGCGGCGCCGGTGCGTTGCAAGCTGTTGGTGGCCAGCTCGGTAGCGATCACCTTGAGGTCGGCGACACGTGCTGGCGGCAGCCCCAGTGAACGGCCGTATTCGGCGACAAACAAGCGCGCAGCACTGAGCTCTGTCAGTGCCGTTACCGTGAAGGTGCTCGCGGTCGGGTCGGTGGACAGTGGCTGGTTGTAGCGGGCCCATGCTTCGTCCGGGGCGTAGTCGTCGCTGGGGTAGGTCGATCCGCCGTCGCACACCCACGGGTGGGTTGTGCGGGCGTCGGCGAGCACGCGCTCATCGAGTTGGCCGGCGTCATAGGGGCACGCCGCTAACACTTGGCGGCCGGCGAACGCCCGATTCACTAGGACCTCGTGTTCGACGCACGCGGGATATTCCTCGGCGCTGCGGGCAGGCCACACGGGTTCACCGACCATCCGTACGGGCCGACCGGAGTGCATGGCGACAAACGCGCTGAGCACCCCAAGGATCCGCCCCGGGTTGCGGCCCACCTCGGTGATGTCGGCCAGCGTCACCTCTGCGGCGACGGCGCCCAACGCCTCGCGCAGCACCGCCAATTTATCTGGGGTGGCGCCGATCAGCACAGGCTCACCGAGGGTGATCCCGTCAGCGATGATGGGCAATACCGCATCGAGGTATTCCTGCTCGTCGCGATACAACAGCGCGCAATGCGTAGGGCGTGGACGCTCGCCGTTTGAGCTCACGGACATGGGCCAGCCGCCATATCGGCCGCTTCGCCGGTGCATCCCGACCTCATGTGAGCCAAGGTTATCGCAGACGCGATGACCGTCATGAGCAGAGCTTTACCCACGTTGATACTGGCCGAAACTGGTTCTACGGCGTTGCCGCCCGCGCCTGCGTGCGGCATGTCAAGTGGCGCGCGAATCGGGTTGTCCGTAGAGCAGCGCGATGGTCGATTCTTGCTCTTGCACTTTAGTTCTGAGCTGCCGAATCTCGTTGTCTGTGGCCGCCAGTCGAGCGCGCACGCATACCCGATCGATTCGGCGTCCATGTCGGCCGCACCTTGTCACGACGAGTTTCCCGAGTCCTGGGATTTAGACATGATCGAAACGGCCCCTTTGGATTCGAACAAAGCCAAGCGGACGTTCTCGGGCGTTTGATGACCGTGCTCGCGCAGAATCGCATCGAGGTCAACGCGGGTAAGGCCGCATCGTTTCATGTTGGGCTCGTGCAACTGCCCGTCGCGGATCAGCACCCGCACCGGTTTGTCGACCACGCGGCGCATCCACGGAATGAAGCGAAGGCGAGCCACAACGTCGTGCGCGGCGACCAATGTCAGCAGCGCCGCAGCCCCGGTGAACCACGACGTATCCGCGGCGGTTGCGGTGCGGCCAATGACGGCGCCGATCGCGACGGCGGTTACCCAATCGAACGGCGTGAGAGCAGCGATGGTGCGACGCAGAGTAAACCGGAAAGCTCCTGCCGCGGTGACAAAGAATGCAAGCGCCTTGAGCGCTGCGTAGCCTGCAGGGCGCCATCCATCAAATAACTGCAGCAGCAACTCTCGCATCACAACCACCCGCCCCGGAGGATCGACTCGTCCTGAGTGTGTGTAGGTGCTTCCGCGAAACACGCCTTGCCTTGAACCATTGTCATCCTCCTTGCTTGTTGTGACCGCGCCACCGCTAACGGGGTGCTGTAGCGGATCGCCCGGCTTCGTGTGCGGTAAACGGGGTATTCGATGCGCCGGCGCTACCTAGCGGTTGGTCACGAACCTGGTACCTGCGCTGATAGCATCCCAACGGTGCCGGCGGCCAAAGAGACTGACCCCGACAACACCGGCGGGCGGTTGAGCGCATTCATCCGCAGTGCTGACTACGTGCGCAAGTGGCTCGTTCTGGGCATCGCGATCGGCGTCATCGCGGGCGCCGGGGCGGTGGTCTTCTTCCTGTTACTGAAATACGCCGGCGAGTTTCTCCTCGGTTATCTGGCGGGCTACCACATTCCGACCCCAGTCGGTGAGGACGGCAATCATGCCTCCTCAGGCATCGACCGACCGTGGGCCATTCCGTTGGTCACGACAACCGGTGCGTTGTTGTCGGCGATCATCGTCGCCTGGCTTGCCCCGGAAGCCGAAGGCCACGGCACAGACGAGGCGATCGAGGCCGTCCACACCTACCCCGGCAGCATCCGCGGCCGGGTGGTGCTGGTGAAGATGGTGGCCAGCGCGCTAACTATCGGCTCGGGCGGTTCGGGTGGTCGTGAGGGGCCTACGGCCCAGATATCGGCAGGTTTCGGATCGCTGCTGACCCGGAAACTGAATCTGTCTGACGAGGACGCCAGGATCGCGGTCGCCGTGGGAATCGGCTCGGGCATCGGCGCTATTTTCGGCGCACCGCTGGGCGGAGCCGTGCTGGCCACGGCGATCATCTATCGCGAAGACCTTGAGTACCGTTCACTAGTACCCGGTTTCATAGCGTCGGCGACGGCATATGCGGTACTAGGTTCGATCATGGGCTTCGAGCCGTTGTTCGGCTTTGTCGACGCCGAATACCGATTCGAGGCAGCATGGCCGCTGCTGTGGTTCGCGGTAATCGGTGTAGTCGCCGCCGCGATCGGCTACCTGTATGCCCGCGTCTTCTATTGGACGGTGGCGCTGACCGATCGACTCCGCGCGGAGTACTAAAGCCCGCCATCGGTGGACTGCTAGTCGGGCTGCTCGGACTGCTGATACCTCAGGTCCTCAGCAGCGGCTACGGGTGGATTCAAGAAGCCCTCACACGGCAAACGCTGATGACGATTCCGTTGTGGATCGTCATCGTCCTGCCGATCGCCAAAATCGTTGCCACGTCGCTATCGATCGGCACTGGCGGATCGGGCGGGATCTTCGGCCCCGGCATCGTGATCGGCGCGTTCGTCGGGGCAGCGATCTGGCGGCTGGCCGACGTCTTCGACCTTCCTGGAGTGCCAGACGACCCCGGCATCTTCGTCGTGGTGGGCATGATGGCGTGCTTCGGCAGCGTGGCCCATGCGCCGCTCGCCATCATGATCATGGTGGCCGAGATGACGGGATCCTTTGCGGCGATACCCGGAGCGATAATCGCGGTGGGCATCGCGTCGTTGCTGATGTCCCGCAGTGGCGTAAGCATTTACCGGTCTCAGCGTCTTGATCGCGAGGCGGCTGCCGCTGAACGCGCAGCCGCGCGCGAACAGCCAAGCTAGCCGACTTCTTACTACCGAGACATAGCTTTGTCGATGGCCGCTTGCTGTTGCTCAGAACGTGTCGACGCGGGTCGGCGCACGTATCGAGACCAGGTCAAAACGGCCGCAAAAGCATAGAACGCCAAGAAAATCCAATACGCGGGCGTCTCTGTGCCGGTGCTGAGGTACGACTGCCGTAGCGCCAGGTTGATTGCCACGCCGCCGAGCGCGCCGAAAGCCGCGACAAAGCCGATGACGGCGCCCGATGTCGCTTCGGACCAATGCCGGCGTTCGGCTTCACTGACGGCTAGCAAATGGCTGCGCGCATCGAAAACAGACGGGATCATTTTGTACACTGCGCCGTTGCCGAACCCGGACAGTACGAAAAGGATCATGAAGCCACCGATGTAGCCGATGATCGTCAGTGCTGTAGTGCGACCGGGATTATGAGCGTCGAGCGTGCTGATGCCGACCAGCAATAAGGTGGTTAACCCCATGGCGGCGAAGACAGCCAGCGCGACGCGGCTGCCGCCGAGACGGTCGGCGAGTCTGCCGCCATAGATTCGCGCCAGCGAGCCCAAAGCCGGTCCGATAAAGGCAAACTCAGCGGAATGCAGCGCTGCCTGCGCATGAGTTTGACCGGCCGCAGCAAAGTTTAGTTGCAGTACCAGGCCGAAGGCGAACGAGAACCCGATCCATGATCCGAAGGTGCCGAGGTAGAGCAGCGCGAGCAGCCAGGTGTCACGCTCAGAAAGAATTTCGCGCAGATGGCTTACCTCCGTGGGATGCTCGAGGTTGTCCATGAAATGCGCTGCCCCGACCGCAGCAACAGTCAGCAGCACGAGATAAAGTCCACAGATCCAGTACGGTTGGCGATGGCCGACAAGAGCGATCACGAGCAGCCCGATTAACTGGATCACGGGGACGCCGAGATTGCCGGCTCCAGCGTTGAATCCCAATGCCGAACCCTTGAGCCGGTGTGGGTAAAAAGAATTGGTATTGGTCATCGACGCGGCATAGTTGGCGCCGCCGCAGCCGGTCAGCGCCGCGCACACGAGGTACGGCCACAGCGGTAGGCCGGGATGCGCTAACAACGCGATCGTGGCAACGGTCGGTACCAGCAATATCAGGATTGAGAACGCTGTCCAGTCACGACCACCGAAGTGCGCGATACCCAACGAATATGGGATCCGCAGGCATGCCGCGACCAAAGTGGCGGTGGCGCCGAGCAGGAACTTGTCGGCTGCGGAAAATCCATACACGCTTTGCGGCATGAACAGCACCATCACCGGCCAAAGCGTCCAAATGCCGAAGGCGAGGTGATCGCAGGCGACCATCCAGAGCAGATTGCGACGAGCGATCGTACTATTGCCCGCTTCCCACGCGACCGTGTCTTCGGGGTTCCATTCCGAAATACGATGTGAGCGGGTCATTTACACCTTTCCTGTAGGAGGGTTAGCGGACAATGACGCGAATTATCTTGTAAAACAAGGGCTTTATCGGCATCGCATGAGTCATGTGCATGCTGCAACAGAGCCTGGGTCATCGTTTCCGAGCGGTGAGAATCAAATATTCCCAGTCCATCACGCCGTCAGTCATGTGTCGCTGCGCGAGTTCGGTGAGTTGCTTGTCGAGCGTCGCGGCCAGCACGGCGTTTGTGCCGATCTGGCGGTAGGCGTTGATTGTCGGGCCGTACTGGTTCTTGAAATACTCATGCACCGCCTCGGCGCCGTCGAAGCGGTCCACCCTCAACATGGCGCGCCTGGCGCGGATATCACCGACGTGGTCACCCAGCAGCCCAGCGACATAGTCCTCACGCCCCCACAGCGCCGCCGGCGGCACACCTGGCGGAAGCGTTGGCCGGTACGGCCTGATGGCTGCCAGCATCTGGCCGAAGAATCCTTCTGGCGTCCAGCTGATCAGGCCAATCGTGCCGCCGGACCGGCAGACCCTCACCAGCTCGTTGGCCGCCTGCTGATGATGTGGGGCAAACATCACGCCGATCGCGGAGAGGACCGCGTCGAATTCACCGTCTGCGAACGGCAGCCATTCGGCATTGGCTTCATACCATTCAAGCGCCACACCCTGTTCCGCCGCCCGTGCCCGGGAGCGCTGAAGCAGCTCCGGTGTCAGGTCGCTGGAAACGACGGTGGCGCCCGTCTTGGCGGCGGGTATCGAGATGTTTCCGGAACCGGCGGCGACATCCAGCACGCGGTCACCCGGACCGATGTCGGTGGCGCCGACCAGCACCGGTCCGAGTGGGGACATCACCTGCTCGGCCATCAGCGCGTAGTCGCCCATCGCCCACACTGCCTGGTTCGTCGTTGCCACAGGCGCTCCGTCGCCAAGGATGTCGATGCTCATCAAAATCTCCTGCCTAAACAAGGGGTGGCTGCTCCGACACCGTCGTCGGTGGCACGGCAGCGAAATATCGCAACCCGAGCCAATCGTTGCCTACAGCTATAGTAATACTAGGAAATAGTTTGTCTTTACCATAGTAGTTGCCTGCTAAACTGCTGGACGTGCCTGTGAACATCCCGGAGCCAGGTCCCACAACGAGGCAAACCGGGACCACCAAGGGGACTGGATAAGCGGACCAATGGCCACCAAAAGCGCGACGGCATCCGAGGAGTCAGTGGATGCGATCACCGACGCATTGCTGACCGCGTCGCGGTTGCTGGTGGCGATCTCGGCTCACTCGATCGCCTTGGTCGACGAGTCCATCACCATCCCGCAGTTCCGGACCCTGGTGATCTTGTCCAACCGCGGGCCGATCAACCTCGCCACGCTGGCTGGTCTGCTCGGCGTGAAACCGTCGGCAGCCGGGCGGATGGTCGACCGGCTCGTCAGCGCCGGACTGATCGACCGCAAACCGCATCCGGCCTCACGGCGTGAATTGCAGGCCGCCCTGACGGCACGCGGACGAAAAGTCGTCGGTCAGGTCACGTCGCACCGGCGCGCCGAAATCGCCCGCATCGTCGAGAAAATGCCACAGTCCGAACGACATGGGCTGGTCCGCGCGTTGACCGCGTTTACCGCCGCCGGGGGAGAGCCTGCCGCATATCTCGATGCCGAGGCGTAAGGCAACCCCACTCGGTCAACGCAATCGACATGTTGCGGCACCTCAACCGAGCACGAAGTACCGCAGCCATAGGTAGATCGCCGAGAGTGCAATGGATATCGCGGTGACCAGTGCGCCTTTGCGGGTGAATTCCCAAAAGGAGATGGGATAGCCTGCGCGCCGGGCGATTCCCAGCATCACGACATTGGCGCTGGCCCCGACGGCAGTCAGGTTGCCGCCGAAGTCCGCGCCGAGTGCCAGCGCCCACCACAGTGTGTCGGGGTCGACCGGGCCGGGCATGACCGCGACCAGTTCAGTGACGATCGGTGTCATCGTGGCGACGTAGGGGATGTTATCGATGATGCCCGATACCGGCGCTGAGAGGCCGAGGACCAGCATGGTGGTTAACGCTTCGTCGCCGCCGGTCAGCTCGGTCGCTGCGCGCGCCAGCTCGTCGATGACACCGGTCTTCACCAACGCGCCGACCATGACGAACAGGCCCGCGAAGAACAGCAGCGTGTCCCATTCAACGTTGGACAGGTAGTCAGATCGCTGCAGGCCGGAGATCACGATCAGGATGCCGGCGCCCAGCAGTGCCACGACCGACGGTTCGACGTGAAGCAGCGGATGGGCGATGAACGCGGCGAAGACCAGTGCCAGGACCACGGCGCACTTGACCAGCAACCCGCGGTCGCGGATGGCTTCGCGTTCGTCTAGTGACATGACGCCGGCCACTCGCTTGGCATCAACAGTGAAAGAGCCTCGGAACAACAGCGGTAACAGTGCGACAAAGACGATCAACACGATGACGACGATCGGCGCCACGTGCACAAGGAAGTCGTTGAACGTCAACCCCGCCCGGCTGGCGATGATGATGTTGGGCGGGTCTCCGACTAGCGTTGCCGCACCACCGATGTTGGAGGCGAACACCTCGGACATCAGAAATGGCGCCGCGTTGATCGCGAGCCTGTCACACACCAACAGCGTGACCGGGGCGATCAACAACACTGTGGTCACGTTGTCCAGCAGCGCTGATCCGACCGCCGTCACCACGACCAGCAGGACCATGATCCGTAACGGAGAACCGTTGGCGCGCTTGGCCGCCCAGATCGCGACGTATTCGAAGACACCGGTATGCCGCAGCACGCTGACGATGATCATCATGCCCAGCAGCAAAAAGACGACGTCCCAGTCGATTCCGGTCGCATGCGAGTAGAAGACGTCGTCGGAGCGGATAACCGGCAAGATCGACACGACCGCCGCGCCCGCCAGCGCCACCAGTGTCTTGTTGAGGCGATCACTGGCGATCAATGCGTAGGCGACGACGAAAACTGCTACCGCGACGATGCTCACGGCCGACAGCGCCGTTCGCCGCCGCGCCTTTTCGGGACAGCGTCGGAGATGAGCGGCGACTGCTCCAGCAGGCCGAGCGCGGTTCTGCCAACGGTGTAGCCCATAGCCCTTCCCTGGTCCTACGACGACGTCGCCGACCAGGCTTCCCGGCACACCGAATTGTCACGCTATCAGCCGCCGGTACCGGCATGATGCGCTCAAGGTTTCAGCACCGCCGCCAGCAGGCGCGATGCGGTGATCACCCCGTGTGGCGCGCCGTCCTTGACCACCGCGATAAACGGACTTCGCGAGCACGCCATCATCGCGGCCACTTCGAGGATGGTGTCGTCCGCGTCGGCTGAGCGCACGTTGAGCAAGTGGTCGGGAAGCACTTCGCGCACCGCCTTGCCACCCAGCTTGTCGGCGGCCCGGTCGGCCATCCCGGGCAACCGGTGTTCGGCAAGCATTCGGGCGGCGTCTGGTGCATTGGAATCGATGGCTATGACCGGGAATTCCTCGGCGATGTCCTCTGCGCGCATACTCCGTGCGGCTGGCGGACAACCGCCCGCCGCGATGCTCGATCAACGCGTCACCAACGTCATGTCCTCATAGACACTAGGTGCGGGAGTGTGATGAGTTCTGGTGTTTGCTGGTGGTTGAGTTGTGTCGTCAGTTTTTCGTTTTCGACGGTCAGCACGTTGACGATGCGCGCAAGCGCTTCGATGGTTTGCTGCTGCTGTTGGCTGTGTTCGTTGAGGTCGGATAGGCGGCGTTGTGTGGCCTTGAGTTGATCGCGAAGCCGCTTCTCGTTCTCGGGTATTCGATTTTGAGCGCGGACTCGGGCATAAAACTCGTCTTTGAGGTCGGTGTGGCGGTGGGTGAGAAGGTGCCGCTTGATTCCGGCTTCGGCTGCGAGCGCAACAATGCTGAGTGCACCGTCGGACCGCAGCGGTGTGCCGGCCAGCAGGCGATCCATCGCGGCGCGTATCTGGTTGCGTGTTGGGTCGGTCGTCATCCCAAATCTTCTTCCTCTAGGTGGCTCGTTATCTTGCTGCGGTCGTGGGTGTCCGCTAGTTCGCTCAGCGTCAGCGCGCGGTGACGCAGACGTTGTGCGAGTGGTCCTGGTGTGATGGGTGAATCCGCCTGCTGCTGCAGGTGTTTGGCTTTGGCCCGTAGCTGGATTGCGTCGCGGTCCGTGCGGGCGATGTTGGGACAGCATGATTGGCAGCGGTCCAGGCTGGGCGCACCGGGTCGGCTCGTTGACCCGTTGTCGGGGTTGCAGAGGGCTTTGACTGGGTCGTAACTGCAGGTCAGGTAAGCGGCCGCATTTCCGAACACCGTCAATGTGGGATCTGCCAGCAGGGCTTTGGCTTGACGTCGGGTCAGGATTGCTCCGGCGAATCGCTGATGCTGTTGGTGCGCGGCATCGATTAGTCGGCGGGCTGCTGGACCTGAAACTCCATGCCCGGCCTGCAAGGAGTCATGCACGTCGGCCAAGTGGTCGGCGACAGCACGCGCGGTCTCTAGATCCAGAAGTTCGTGGATGCCCTCGCGTTGGCGGGCTGCGTAGCTTTCGCTGATGAGCGTTCGCATGTGGCCATATTGGACTGCCAGGGCGACAAGCCCGCCTGGTTGGCGGGCGATATGCCACGCCAGGGTGCGTCGGAATCGCCGGGTGCCGATCCGGCCGTGCGGGTCTGGCGGGATGGTGGCTTCGCCAGTTCGGCTGTTGACCCATGTCACGAACTCGTCGATGCGTCTGCCCATCGTCGCGTAGGTGACTGACCGACCCGGCCGGCCGGTGTCGTTGGTGGGAAACAGAAGCCCGGTCGGTGCGGCCTGCCTCTCGAGGATGCGTATCGCGGCCACGACTTGGGGGACGGCGACCCACGGCGCCGGGCGTAGGAGGCCATCGGATAGGTGGTTGCCATCCTCGTCGTAGGCGGTCTTGTAGTGCCGTGCCCGGATCAGGTGTCGCCGCGTAGCTGAGCCGTCACGGTCGGTGGCGGGGGCCGGTTCAGGGCAGCAGCCGGCGCGCAGCGCGAGGACTTCGCTTGGTCGCATGCCGGTGAGATAGGCGATCACAATGAAGCAAGCGGTATTGAGGTGTGCGAGAAGGGATCCGATCTGGAAGTGGTCGATGTCGTGGGTCCAGGGCTGCTCATCGATGGTTGCGGTAATGGCGACATCGAGCGGACACGGTCCTGGGTTTTGGGTCAGGTAGCGTTGCCACTTCGGCTGCCGGAGGACGCTTTCCACCGTGGTCGCGGGGCAGCCGGTGATGCCAGCGATGTAGTTCCTTGCCACGGTGGGCTTGCCTTCTCGGCTTCCCGCGGGCAGTGGTTTGCCGGTGGACTCCAGATAGTCAAGGTAGGCGCGCAGCGCGGTCGCGCCACCTGATGAGTGGCGCTGTTCGGCGGCGGTGGCGATGGTGCGTAGACGTTGATTCTCGACGTGGCCGGCCAGGATGTCGGTGGAGAAGTCCTCGACGAACCGTAGTGCCCAGCTCAGCAGCGGCCCCATCGTGGCAGGGCTGATAGGTTCGGTGGCGTTTTCGCCGGTCGGTGTGGCTGAAGACAGGTACTCGTTGGCATCGCCCGTTTCCCACGGTGGGGTATCGATGCGCGCGGTGGCAGGAAGCAACGGAGCGTGGGCGTGTAATCGAGTCAGGGCGCCGAGGTGGCTGACGACCGTGTTGCGAGCGAGCTTGCGGATTGTCGTTAGATGGATGCTGTAGTCCGCCAGTATTTCGGTGGTGACTGCGGCGAGTTCGGTGATGCCCCGCTCGTCGAGCCAGACGGCGAAGGATCGCCAACTCCAGATGGTTACGTAGTTGCGTTGTGCGCTCAGATGGCTGCGCATCCGGGTCTTGCGGGCCAGCAGCGTGTCGGGTACTGGAAAGTTCAGCAGTACCCAAGCCGCGAGCCGGAATTGTTCTCGCAGGCTGGCCGGGAAGGCTGACCAGTGGATGCGTGCCGTTCCGACGGAAGGACTGGTACTGGAGAACGTCATCAACCAGGACTCGGCGCCATAGCGGGGAATCAAGGCGCGGCGATCAGCATTAACAGCCGACGGATCAACGATTGGGTCGCTGGGCCGCGGGCCAGGCAGGACGTCTCGGGTCAAAGGCGTTGTCATTGGTCGAATTCCCGGTGCAGAAGTGCCTCGATGACGGCACGGTCCTCGGCGCCGGCAGCGGTGAGCGCGTCGATCCATTCAGCGGTCGTGAATACGGACTCTTTGAGGGTGCACAGGCGGGCGAAGTGTTCGCGCCAGTCGTGATCCCAGACCTTCGCCGGCAAAGCGGCGCGTAACTCGTCGAGCGCTCGGTGCAGATACGCTAATCGTGGCAGGTGACGTGGAGTGACGACCGCGTTGGTGCAGGCGAGGCACAGCAGAAACGAAGCGCGACAAGGCGTTCCATGTGCGCTGAATGGGCTGTGCAGATGATCACTGCAGCTGACGGTGGCAGTGTCCGCGTTTGGTGGGGCGTCGCTATTGTGGGTGCTGATGCGTGCCGTCACCACCGCTTTGGCGTGGGCGAGTGCGTGGTTGACGCCGTCGGCGATGACTGGGGCCGCAGTGTCGCGCGTTGCGGGCTCGGGCAGAACGTAGATGCTGTCGTGGACGTCCTGGCTGTGCTGGGTGGGTGTGCGTCGGTGCAAGGCCGTTACCGTGCGGCGCAGGCGACGCATGTTCATTGCGGTGATGCCTGTGACGGTATGCCAGTGTCGGATGTCCTCGGCGCCGAAACCCGCTCGGATCAATGCGGTTCGATCGCTGACCAGTACCGGCCGCTGAAGGTGCCACAGCAGCAGGCGAGAGGTGGGAGCGTCGTGTTCCTTCAGCAGATCACGTGCCGGGGCGGTGGCCTCAATGGCCTGCGCAATGAGGCGGCCGGGAGAGGTCGGGCCCCAATCGGTGAGGTTGCGGGTTTCGTAGCGCAGTGGCAGCTTGCGGCGTCGTTTCGCCAACTCTACGCGGTAGATCACGTGCCCGGTTTCCAGGTCGGACATGGCCTCGGGAACGTTGAGCTCGGTGATCGGCGTGGAGTTCCAGCCGTAACTGATCACCATCAGTGCAGCCAGTGAGACCACTTCAACGTTGGTCAGATAGAGCCTGCGCCAGCTGGATTCGGGATCTTTGCCGCCCAGAATGGCCAAGTATTGGGGCTGTACCACTCGATAGCCGGCGGCCGCCTTTTGGGGATCGAGCGGGACGTCGCCCGTGCTGGCGAGGTGGTTCAACGCCTGCCCGAGGAGGTCTTCTGGGCTGTTGTCTGTGAAGCGACCGTTGCGCCAATCAGCTAGGTGTTGGCGGTTGGCGCGGATACGCTGCCAGGCTTTGCGGATGTTCTGCGTTGCGGCGGTCTTGATGGCCGCGAATTGTTCCGGGGTGTAGGCGGTCTCGGTCCTGGGGGTTTTAGTGACGCGTTTGAGGGTTGCTTGCCGCGTGGCTGTCGGCAGCCGGGGGTCGGTGCGCAAGAACGCACCGACTTTTAGGATTTGGCGGCGCCCGATCTCCCCGGTGGGGCGGCTGACGCGCCATTGGTGCCACATCGCCGGGGTGATGTCGCACAGATCGTGAGGGGGCCGCTCCTGGGTGACGAGGAATCGGGCGAAGGTGCCGATCAAAGACCACATCTCTTTACTTGTGGCAACCGACCGCCAGGGGCCGCCGACGCAAACATGCCGAGCGAATGCAAGTGCCAGTGAGCGCTTCAGCGGCAGGTACCCGCACAGCTCGTCGAAGTCGTAGATCACGAGTCGCTCACCCTTTTCGTCCGTGTGGGTGACGATCAGGCCGGTGTCATCAAGCCTTGCGGGGCGTCGGTATTCACCTGCTGGCAGCGGTGCCCGCGATCCGGTCGCGGTCACTGGGCACCGTCGCCGTCGATGACGCGCTCGGATGCCGCGGCGATGCGGGACAGCAGTTCAGCGACGCCGGGCTGGCTCTCCTCAAGCAGCAGGGAGCGGACCTGCAGATCGGCGACAGGCGCGAGATAAATGTCGCGGGTGGTCTGTTCGCTGGCGTGCCCGAGCAGGTCTTTGACCATGCGCCAGGGGTCGCCATAGAGCAGCCGATAATCGCGGCGATCGTCTGGTGTGAGATCGAACCGCTGATCCATCGCATGATGCAACGCCACCAGCATGTGCAAGGCGAACGAGTGCCGGCACATGTGCGGTGTGCAAAACGGCGGATCCGGCACTACGCCGTCTAGAACAACCCGGCATCGGTCGGACCCGGCACGAAATACGGCCTCCCAGGAGTGGGTATCGAACGGTGTTCCGTCTTCTGCCAGCCACAACCACAAGGGCTCGGGGCCACCTGGACCCTCGATGAACAACAATCTCCGCTCGTCGGGATCCAGGCTGCCCAAATTGTCCTGTCCGGTGCGGCGGTGTCGGTCACGCCAATGCAGAATCTCTCGGCTGCGTCCTGTCCGATCGAACACGATCCGCATGCCATCGAGGTCGTCATACCGGCCCTGTAGTTGGGCTCGTCGGATCGCGGCGCGCCGCGTTGTGCCAACGTATGCCTCGATCTCTCGCAGCGCGGGGGCAGACACGTAAAACGCGCGTGCCCGCTTACTTTTGGTTACCGCCGCGGCCACTCGCGCCGCAAAGTAGCGCTGCGGCGGCGACGCCGCGGACGCCGGCAGTTCCCACGTCAGCAGCGACCCGGCCTCGGTTCGGCGCAATCCGCTAGAAAACAGCAGATCGGCGTAAGCGGCGTTGCGGTCATCATGACGTCCCTGCCACGAGCGATCCCGGCGGCCTTCGGGGGTGTAGCCGCGCAACCCGACGTCACGCCACAGCCGATACGCCCCTGGTGTCAGCCAGCGCACGTTACTTGAGCGCACATCCTTCGCCCAGGCATCCGCCGTCTCCACGAGCTGGCCCTGTCGATTTCGAATCGTCTTGATTGCCAACGGATTCAGTTTCAACAATCTCTGCGCGGTTGCCCAGCCGTAGAGCCGTTGCAGGGCAGCCAGTTCTCGGTTCCACTTGGCGCCGCTGATCCGGGCCGGGTTTCGAGGCGATCGGCGCCGCCAATCCTCGAAGTCGAACAGGTCGTCCGGTTCCGCGGCGTCCCAGTACTTTCCGCGCAGCCACAAAAAATCAAAGAACACACGGTAGTCATTGGTGTAGGACAACTTCGTCGACTTGGCCAGCTGGACGAACCCAGACCGGCTGAAAAACTGCGTCAATCGCGCGTCCACGTGATGATTCGGGTCAACCATGAATGGGTCGCCCGGCTTGATGCGCAGTCGGTCTTCGCGCGCAGGAAGGTCGGCCCACTTCTCCAAGATGGGATGAGTAGATGTCGCGGTCGGCACTGTCTCTGATACCCAGTGCACTCTCCACAGTTGTGTCATCTCACCTCGCTCATATGCAACACGGTCAGTCATAACACGTACGATTCAATAGGGAATTGCATGCAGCCGGGCTTTGTGTA
Source organism: Mycobacterium branderi (assembly GCF_010728725.1). NCBI lineage: Bacteria > Bacillati > Actinomycetota > Actinomycetes > Mycobacteriales > Mycobacteriaceae > Mycobacterium > Mycobacterium branderi. The sequence continues at coordinate 474,744 of NZ_AP022607.1, read as the reverse complement.
AACGATTACATCCACTAGAAAGGTCCTTTCGGGGGACTGTGGAAATGGCCGGGATTAGTTCCTTTAATTTTATCGTGGGGTTCTGACACCCAGCAACGCTTTTTCTGCGCCATGAGTGGGGTTGGTGTCATTTATCCATGGTTTGGTGAGCGACCGTAAGAATTTCTCTGTTCCGGCCTTTTACCGGTGTGAGCCTTGGGGCACGGCGCGGCTGATGTGGCCTTAATCGCCACAGCGCCACGGGTATCCGTCCTGAGTATGTGGCAAAGACTGCCTGGCAGCTCAAATACTGCTCTTTCTCGGATTTTCTGGATGCGGTTATCAAACGGTTAGTCCGGCGCCAGCGTATTGATGCCGATGCTGAAGCACTCGGCAAACAGATTCTTTGGTCCTGTGGAGATGGGACCACCGGTGGATAATGTGGGGCTGATCGACGTGACCGCTGGTGATATCGACTTCATGAGCCAGGTGGTGTTCCCTTCCGGTCAGTGGGCATGTAGCCGCCCGTTCTTTTTGCCTTCTGGCACTGGAGATCTCGGCCGCCAGCGGCCGCGACAGCGCAAGGTTCGGGCGCGCAGTTTTCCCAGCTACCCGGCAGGGGAGCGGCTCGGGGAAAACTTCGCGAGCCCTTGGGCCCGAAGCGGGGCGAAGGCCGCGGCCTTGCGCGCAGCGGACCGCCGGCCACAATCGGTGGGCCAGAAGGCAAACCGGTACGGGGCCCCGGTCCGGCGGACCGGGCCAATGCTGTTGGGGCACGCGAATGGCGTTCTGAAAGGAAATCGGAACCGGACGGTTCGCTGCGTTGCGCGCGGTGCCATTCCGTCTTCAAATGCGCAGGTCAGCGGCTCGTTCGTGTTCACTGTGTCCACGTAGGGTCGGACTGTTTTTGCCCGTCTTGGCACACTCTTGGCACAACGGGGGTTTTGTCGTCAGGCGCTCGGTCGCGCCGGCGTGGCATGCGGCGCGCGTCAGGCCTTGTCGATCTGGCCGATCCAGGTATTGATCTCAGCGACCGCGGCGTCGAGTGAGAGTTGGATGCTCGCCGATTCCGCGGCCCGCTTGTAGTCGTCCCCCCAGTGGGCGTGTCCGATTACGGTTGGCGGCCAGGTCCTGGCCGGCAAACCGAGTTGCTGGGCTTCGGCGGCTCGGGCGCGAAACAGAGCCGCTCCGGCTGCATGGATTTCGGCCAGCGTGGGGCTTCCGGTCTCGGCTGCGAGGTCGCGCAGCAGGAGCAGGTCGACTACGTCGCGGGCACGATCGTTAAGAGAATCTGGCGGTTTGTGGGGGTCAGAGACCGCGTGGAGCTTCTGCGCAATCTGAAAGCGCATGGCGATCCCAACGAGGGTTTCGGGGTCCGGCAGTCCGAACCCACTCAGTGGTGGCGGCTCGATGACTTCGAAGTCTTGGCCGATGCCTGACTCGTCGGCTGAGACTTCGAATTGGATCCGTCTCCAGGTGACGCCTCGGAGCGCGATGACGATGTCGAACCGGCGCGGCTTGACGATCTTCGTAGGAGTATTGACGACCTCGACCTCACCCCGGCGCAGCGTGAGAGGTCCCCAGGGCTCCGCCAGCGCGTCCTCCAACGCCAGAAAAAAGGCGTCTAGATCGCCCCGGACGAGTCCGTCGACGTCCTTGGTGGGGCGGGCGGTCGCGGACAACCGATGCTGCAATAAAGTGCCGCCCTTCAGGAGGAACAGCTGCCTTCCGTCGGCGTCGATCGCACGTTGGACGCAAGCGATAGCGACCGACGACGCAACGAGCCAGCCGAGTCTGCCGCCCCTGGCCTCCTGGCCGAGCTTGCCCTCGGCTTGAACAATCCATTGGTTCAAAATGGCCGCCGAGGCCGGCTGCTTGGTCTTGGGCTTCAGCGTGCTCAACAGGGCGGCAAGCCGAGAATCGAGGCGCTCACGACTCATGGCGTGCCTCCAATTGCTTTGCCAGCTCATCACGTTCGGCGGCCTTCAGGTAACCCTGGGCGTGACCCCGTTCGATGGCCTGCCGCAGTAGGTAGGTAGGAGTGCCGTATGCGATGCACTGGGCAATAGCCGTTGCCGGTGTGACGGTGGGAATCTCCTGCCACCAGCCGATCTGCGTTGGCGCGAGGTCCTGTCGGTGAATGACATAATCATCACCGCCGGTGCGGCGCAGGCGGCGGCGCTTGGCGATGGTCACATGGATCCGATTCGGGTTGACGTCGCTGATTTCGTAGGCGTCGAGCGCGGTTTCGTGGCTGAGGCACGCCTCAGGTGCGCGCGTCCACAGCACTGCAAGCATGTAGGGGTCGTACTGACTGACGGGGAACCGTGGGAATCGGTAGACCCCGTGCGCGACACGGGTCAGTGTGCCCCGGTGAACGAGCATCTGCAGCGCAAACTTGTCCACGCCCAGAGCCACGGCCTGCTGAGCAGTCACAAACCCGAGCTGCGTGCTCGCAATATCCCACAGCTCATCCCGCGCTAAGGGCGTCTTGGTCATGGCAAAAGTATAACGGAACCGTAGTACTTTCGACACCACGCGATTTCTTGCTTTTCGCCCTCGGGGTCGCGACTGTTTGAACTGGTGAGAGCCGTTTTCTTTCGTGGCTGCACGATACATACAGCCGGGTGCGCGCCCACCTGCACACAGCAAGACGCGGACGAACACCTGGCTTTTGGGCCGAGCATCCACCACTCGATTCGCACCTTCGTCGTCTGGGCCAAAAAGAGCAGGATCGATATCGAGGTACGCATCGATCACCGCCGAGCCAAGTCGACCCGTGTACGCACCCAAAAACAGCGGCTGGCGTGGTTGAAAGAACTGCTCTCATGGTTCTCATTAACCGAGCGCTGGTCCCCGCGCGGTGATTGTCGGGACGATCGTATCGTCACTGTCCGCCCACGTTTCGGATTCTCCAACCTTATTTAGACAGCACGTTATTCAACTCCAAATAAACTGGGTTGCAATGGAATTCGCGTTAATCATCCTCTTGGCTGTCGGGTCTGATTACAACCTTATGCTGGTCTGTGTGCGATTGCCGGGAAACCATGTCGGGTGCTGGCCGTACGATCGACTGGATGGCAAGTCCTTCTGAATTAGTGGCGGTCGACCTGAGCGAGCGCGAACGCGGCTTCATCGACGCGGTTCTGCGCGAATGGGGTGGTTCGGCAGGCTCGGCACCGATGCCAATCGAAGTGTTGGGACTGTCGACGTGGGACGAGTTCGACGCGCTCACGGACCGGCTCCGCGGTGCCATAACCCGTGGCGAGCCGCTAACCAATCTGGACTGGGCGCGTGCCCTGTTCCTCACCGAGGTCGGCTGGGCCAGCGATCTGGTCGGCTCTGGTCTAGATTTTTCGATCGTCCGCTTCGCCGACGAAGAGGCAGTCAAGCTGCTGCGGGCGCTGCAACGCAAGATCAGCAATCGCCAGCGCGCTCAACTGCTCTTCCCGGGCCGCGGGCGGCCCCGCAACGTGGAAGAACTGGAACGCGAAACCGCCAAAATGCTCCAAGAAATCGGTAAGGACTGGCCGAACACCGGCTCCAACCCGTCCTGATCACTTGATCCATATACCCTGCAGGTCAAAATTAGCGGTTCGCGACCGTAATTGGCATTTGTCGTAGCTGATTAGCGCAGGGCTCGGCCTCGGTTCAGTCCCGTTAGTGGCCCGCCTCTTGGTTCCTCACGGCGCCGCTCAGATGATCTGGTAGCCGATTTCGGCGGCTGCGGCTTGTGCGAGCGTCCAGACCAGTGGTTGGGCGAGGGGGCGGGAAAACGATGGCGCCGCGGGCATGGCGTCGGCCGAAGCGGTCCACAGAACTACGTTGAGGCGCCCTGTCATGGTGGAGGGCGCTTGCAGACCGTCGAGTTCAGGCCAGGTTAGGTAAATCGCGCGGGCCCAGCGTCGGCAAGTGGATCGCGGTGCGCCGAGCAGTGCCGCCGACGCTGCGTTGCGCAGCAGCCAGGTCCCGGACAAGTCCAGCAACTGCAGAGCCCGCGTGGGCTCCCACGCGGTGAGCCTCGGTGCGCCGGCGCGCGTGTCGATGACGCGCGTCGATTGGTAAACCTCGGCAAGGGCGGTGGCGACGTCGCACGCGGCGTAGAGCACGCTGTCGTGATGGTCGGCGGGTGGTGGGCCTGGTTGGGGGTCCCAGCGCATCGACGGCAGTGGGCCGTAGGTGCGTAACTCGTTCCACGGCCGGACGTGTTCGCCCGTGCTGCGGTGGACTCGCCACAATATGCCCGTGTAGTCGACGACGTCGTCCGGTTCTTTGGTGAGGCGGTCAGGCGGTGTTCGCGGGACTTTCGGCTTGGGCCGATTCACCAGCGGGCGAGATCTGCTACGAAGTCGGCGATCAGCGTGGGATCACCGCCGGCGGCGAGATGTTCGATCGGTGTGCGATCGCCGAAATCTGGCTGCGGTGTATTCATGAAACCTTCCACCGCCGCGGGTGTTACGTCGCGCGGTATCGCAGGCACGATCACGTCTAGACCAGGAAGCAGCCGCTGGCCGAGGAACTGCCAGCGAGGTATGCGGCGGCTTCCATTGATGTCGAACGCCCACAATCCTTTTCCGATGATGCGCCGAGACACCCGGGACCGGTCGATCCCCAGCAGGGCGGCGGCCTCCTTGATGCTCATCGACCCAGAGAGGGCATCACCGAGCTCCTGTACGGCCGAGCGCGCGTGAGCCTGGCGTTCCTGTTCGCCAGACCAGTTGTCGATCACCGCGGTGGCGCCGGCGCCGGCGTGGGCGCGAAGAAATCGCACTTCATCGGTGGAGAGAGGCGCTGCCCCGGCACCGGGGATTGTCGCGAACGCGGAGTCCAGCTGGTCTAAGACCTCTTCGCTGGTCATATCCACCTGATGCCTTTCCAGCAGCGCATCCAGCCCCCGGAAACCCGATCCACTCATAACGCACATCCTAGCACGCGCATGCTGCTTTGTGCCATCGTTCGGTTTAGTCGACCGCTTCGCTTTTGCTTGCGCTTATCCCGAACGGTGAAACGGTTTGTCTAGCCTCACCCCTGGCCGCTCACGGGGTCCCGCGTGTGAAAGTACAGGCGCACTACCTGCACTTTTCTGCCTTTGATCGGCAACAAGCCGCGGATCGTACCGCAGTCTCGGACCGTTCAGCTGCAACAATAAGTTGCTGCGTAACCGTTGCACTGTGTGTTTGAATCTGTAGCAGCGCGCCGCGGACGATGCGGGCGATCAGCGAAAGGCTCAACCGTGACCTCTGCGATTCAGCTTCTCGCCGATGTGCCCGTCGGCGCCGAGCACCCGAATGGGTCTAAACGCCGAACCGGCGCCTTGCAACAGCTTTAAGGAGTCATTCCATGCGAGTTTCCGTGATCGGCCAAGGGTATGTGGGTCTGCCCCTGACCATGGCGCTGGTCGAGGCCGGGCACACCGTGCTGGCCGTCGAGTCCGACCCGAACCGGTTAGCCGCGCTGCGCCGCGCCCAGTCCTACATCGTCGACGTGTCTGACGAGGCGTTGTCGCAGGCGCTGGCCACCCGACGGTTCACACCGGTCCCCGACCTGCAGGGCCAGCAGCACTCGGATGTCTATTTGATCACCGTGCCCACCCCGGTCAACGCCGACGACGAACCCGACCTGCGCTATCTCGACGGCGCGCTGGACACCGCCGCGCAGACCGCACAACCCGGTGCACTGGTCATCGTCGAGTCGACGCTCTACCCGGGCGCCACCCGCGGCCATGCGGTGCCCCGGTTCGAGGCACGCTCACGGCTGCGCTCGGGCATCGATGTGCACTTCGCCTACAGCCCCGAACGCATCGACCCGGGCCGCGACGACAGCTATGTCGAAATACCCAAGATCGTCGGCGGCATCGATACCCAGGGCGCACTGCTGGCGTCGTCGTTCTATGAAACCGTGTTCAAGAAGGTGATAACGGTCTCCAGCGCCGAAATCGCGGAATACGTCAAGCTTTTCGAGAACATCTTCCGCTACGTCAACATCGCGTTCGTCAACGAGCTCAGCCAAAGCGCCCGGGCGATGAACATCGACCTGCGCGAAGTGGTGGCCGCCGCATCGTCCAAACCCTACGGCTTCATGCCGTTCTCGCATGGCCCCGGTGTTGGCGGACACTGCCTGCCCAACAACATTCACTACCTCAACCACGCGCTGCGCGGCGCCGGGCGTTCAAGCTCAATCCTGACCGCGTGCACCCAGGTCAACAACGGTGTCGCAAACTATGTCGCCGATCGGATCGAGCAGGCTCTGCAGGCGGCCGGCAAGTCCGTGGCCACGGCCAGCGTGCTGATCCTGGGGCTGGCCTACAAGCCGGGCATCGCCGATGACCGGCTGGCGCCGACCTATGCGATCAGCGCCGAACTGGCCGGCCGCGGCGCCCACGTGAAGGTCGCTGACCCGCATGTGCCTGCCGCCGTGGCCGGTGAGCACTTCACCCGCGTCGAGCTGACCGCCGCCCAGGCGGCCGCCGCCGACATCGTGGTGATCGCCACCGACCACAAAGACTTCGACTACGGCCTGGTGCTTGACCACGCGCCGCTGATCTTCGACTGCCGGGGCCGGTTCGACTCGCAGCGGGTCGAGCAGCTGTGAACACACCGAAGATCACCTGGCAGCACTCCTTCGACGGATTGCGTCCCGAGCAGATCGACGAGCGGTGGGTCGCTGATGGCTGGGGGCTGGAAGCCTATGTTTTCGACGGGCACGACCTTGCCGACGAGCAGCATTGGCAAGCCCTGCACGCCAGTCTGCGCCAAGCGCGCAGGCTCGGGGTGACAACGCTGAGCACGCATTTTCCCACCGACCACGCCGACTGGGTCGGCGACCCGGCGATGTTCGCGGCGCTGCTGCGGTTCTGCGAGCTGGCCGCCGCTCATCACGCCGACGGGGTGGTGCTGCACGCCAACCAGTTTGTCGCCGAACGCGATTGGCTGACCTACGACCTGGCCGGTGCGCGCCGCAGAGTCGTCGACCGGCTCGGGGAGCTCACCGAACGCCTGCGCGGCTACCCGCTGTGGATCGGCGTCGAGAACCTGCCGGTGATCGGATCCGAGGGCATCGACTATGACCCGATCTTCGTCTATCCCGGCGACTTCGATCCGCTCGCCGAGCTGGGGTCACCGCTGCTGGGCGTCACCTGGGACCTGTGCCACTGGGCGGTCACCCACTCCACGGCGGCCTCGATCGCCCAACTGCAGCGCCGCCCCAGCGATTCGACCCTGATGGACCTGCCCGCGCTACCCATCCGTCACCTGCACTTCGGCTCGTACTACGGACATGCGATGCCGTTTTGGGCCGGACACTGCTTCGAAGGTGCCACCCCGCAGCGCGGCGAAGCCGACGCGCAGCTGCTGGCCGCGGCCCTGCGCCACGCGATCGACACCGCCGAGCCCACCGACGGTGCGCTCGGTGTCGTCTTCGAAGTACAAGAAGCCGACTACCAGGCCCGCTCCAGCTGCTGGGAAACCGTGGCCTGGGTGCACAGCACACCGCCGCTTGCCGATTTGACCAGCGCAAGGAAAACCCATGTCTGAACTGCCCTATGCCAAGCCCTACTGGGACGGCGAGGAAGCACAGGCGCTGCGATCGGTGCTGGATTCCGGGATGTGGACGAACGGCAGCCAGGTCGCCGAATTCGAGCGCCTGCTGAGCGAGATCACCGCCGCGCCGGTGATCAGCCTGTCCAGCGGCACCACGGCGATCTTCGCGTTGTTGCACGCGCTCGGCGTGAACTCCGCCGGACCGAGGCTGTTGGTGACTCCCACCCTGAACTTCGCCGCAGCCGCCGCCGCCGCCCGGCTGCTCGGCTGGGATGTCGGGCTGTGCGACGTGCGGCGCGAGGATCTCAACATCTGTCCGGAAAGCCTTGCGACACTGCTGGAATCCGTCGACGGGCGATACGCCCATATTGTGGTCGTACCGGTGCACTACGCCGGCAACCCGGTCGATGTGGAGTCGCTGGCCGAAGTGTGCGCTCGCCACGGCGCCGACCTGGTCGAGGACGCGTGCCACGCGATCGGCGCCGGCTACGGCGACGGGACGCCGGTCGGCTCGTCGCGCGCGTCGCGGGCAGCCTACTTCAGCTTTCACCCGGTCAAACCGATCGGCGCGGGCGAAGGCGGCGCCGTCGCCACCCATGACGAAGCGCTGCGCGACAGGCTGCGCGCGTTTCGCAACCACGCCATGACGCCGGTCGCACCCAGCGACGACGACCTCGCGCCCTGGCCCTACGACATCGACACCCCGGGGGCCAACTTCCGTCTGTCGGAGTTCCACGCCGCCCTCGGAGTGGTGCAGGCGCGCCGGCTCGAGACGGCCCGGCAAGCGAGAGCTGTTCAGGCGCAGCGCTACCGCGCCGCCTTTGAGGGACTGCCCGCGCTGCGCACACTGGCCACCATCGGGCGCGCTCGTTCGGCGCACCACCTGTTCCCGGTGGTGTTCGACCTCGACGAACTGGGCATGGCCAAGCGCGACGTGATCGCGTTCCTGCGCGCGGCGGGCATCGGCTGCCAGGTCCACTACACACCGTTGCACCGGCTGGGCGCCTTCCGGCGCTCGCTGGCGCCGCCCACCGGCTTTGCGGTGATGGATGCGATGTATCCCGGGCTGCTGTCGCTGCCGCTGTGGTACGGCATGTCCGAACTCGACCAGGACCGGGTGATCGCCGCGGTCAAAGAGCTGGTGAGCCGACCCGGCGCCAGTCATCGACAGGAGGAAAAGCGTTGACTACCACCCTGATTACCGGCGGCTTCGGCTTCCTGGCGACCTGGACCGCCAAGGCGCTGCACGACGCGGGCCACGATGTCGTGCTGGTCGACAACCGCCCCCTGGAGGGCTCGTCGCTGCAAATGTCCGGGCTGCTGTGCGCACCGGGGATCACCGCGGGCCGCGCCGACATCACCGAGTTCGGCGCGCTCGACCGATTCGGGCCGGTGGATTACGTCGTGCATGCGGCCGCCGTCCTCGGTGTCAGCACGGTGCGCGACCTGCCGGCGCGCACCCTGCAAGTCAACATCGACGGCACCCGGGTGGCGCTGGACTACGCGGCGCGGGTGGCGAACTGCCGGCGCTTCCTGCTGCTGAGCACCAGCGAGGTGTACGGCGACGACGCCGCGCACGCCACCGAACAGTCCTGGCTGTCGGTGCGCACCGACGACCCGCGCTGGTCATATGCGGTCAGCAAAATCGCCGCCGAGTCGTGGGTGTACGCCTACCACGCCGAACACGGGCTGCCGTTCTCGATCGTGCGGCCCTTCAACGTATTCGGGCCGCTGCGTACCGGCGGCTACGCGGTCAGCGCGTTCGCGCAGCAGGCTCTCACCGCAGAGCCGGTCACCGTGCACGGCGACGGTTCGCAGACCCGGGCCTGGTGCTACGCCGGTGATTTCGCCGACGGGCTGATCCGCTGCCTGCTCGACCCGGCCGCCGAGGGGCAGGCATTCAACATCGGCGACGACCGCGCCGAACTCACCGTCAACGAGCTCGCCGAGCGGATCGTGCGCTACAGCGGTTCGGGCAGCAGCGTGTGCCACCACACCCGCAGCGGTCCGGACATCGCCCGGCGCCGCCCCGACATCAGCAAAGCCCGCGCGCTGCTGGGCTACGACCCGCGAAGCGACTTCGACGCTCGGCTGCGCGAAACCGTGGGGTGGATCAACGACCACGACAGCTGGGCCCTGCACAGCAAGCAGATCGCAGCGCCGTCCCGATGACCGAGCTGGCGCCGGAAACCGCCGATCTGCGCTACCCACCGCCGCCGGGCTGCCCGCAGCTGGTGCTGCATCCCAGCCGGCTCACCCTGGGCGCGCTGGCCGCGACAGCCGTGGCCGGGTGGGGGCCGACCACGTCGGCGCGCCGCCGGCTGTGCGCGACCCTGCTGGCCGAAACACCCAACGGCAGCGCTGTTTTGACGCAGTCCGGGCGCGCGGCGCTGCGGTATGCGTTGCAGCGCTGCGGTGCCGGCCCCGGCGCCCGGGTGGTGCTGTCGACGTTCAACTGCCCGGCCGTCGCCGACGCGGTCCTGGCCACCGGCGCCACCCCGGTGCTGGTGGACTTCGATCCCGACAGTGGTCCGGCGTTCGGCGACGTCGATGTCGAGGACACCCTCGTGGTGCTCACCAACGGGCTTAGCCGCGACGAGTGGGCGCAGCATGGCCGGTGGCTTTCCCGGCGCGGCGCCACGCCGATCCTGGACTTGGCTCAGGCGATCCCGTCAACGACGCTGATCAGCCAATACCTGCCCGCAGGTGTGCCGATCGTGCTGAGCTTCGGGGTGGGTAAGCCACTCGGCGGCGTCGGTGGCGGTGCGGCGCTGTTATGCGCCGCCGACCCGGCCGACGACCTCGGCCCGGCTGAAACAACCGGCGGCGCACAGCTTTTGGCCGCCGTCACCCAACGCTGGATCGAATCCAGTCCCGGCCCGGTGCGCGCCGCCGTGGCGCGCCGCTCGCAACGCCGGCCCGGCTGGTCACCCAGCAAGGCCGCGCATTTGCCGCAACGCTGCGGCGACGTCCCGCTTCGTGGGCCGGGTCGCTGGCAGACCGCGGCGGCGGCGGTGCTGCTGCGCGACGCCGAGCGGCTCAGCGCGTCCGCGCGGCACACCCACCGAACGCTACTGGCAGAACTCGGCCCGCGGCTGCGCTGCGCCCGGTTCGTCCCGGGGGCACAGCCGTGCCTCAGCGGGGGTGTGGAGCTGCTGTTCACCGAGCGCGGCCACCGGCACCTGTTCGCCGCCCGGCTGGCTGCGCTGGGCATCCAAACCGGTTGGAATCACTACCCGTTGCACAAACTGGCGCAGTATCAGCGGTTCGCGAGCGGCCAGATGCAGCGTGCCGAGCAGCTGTGGACCCGGGTCCTCACGATTCCCAAACTGCCGCAACGCCGCCCTGTCGACCGACTCGTCGACGCTTTGTTGACCGCCGATGCGGCGCTGGCGCAGGAGGTGCGGTGATGGTGGCGCACCACACCGGTGTGCAGACGCTGTCGAACGCCCAGTGGGCCGAGCGCCTGCAGGCCGCGGCCCAACCCGTCCCGTTCGGCCGGGCGCCCTGGATCGCTGTGGGCCTGATCGACTCGCCGCAGCTGCGCTTCACCCCCGTCCAGATCGACGGGCCGGGGGACGGGCCGCTGCTGATCCCGTTGTGCCGCAACGGCGATGAGGCGCAGATCGGCGCCTACGGCTACGGCATGGTGTATCCCGCCGCCGGCCGGCCCGCCGGGCAACCGCTGCCGTTTTCGGCGCTGGCCGCCGCACTGGGCGACACGCTCGGACTACGCGAGATCCACACCCTGCTGCCGCCGCCGCTGCCCGGCCTGCCCACCTGGCTGGACACCTGGCCCAGCTCACCGGGCCGCGACACCTACCTGCTGGACCTCTCAGCAGGCCCCGACGCCGTGTGGGCGGCGGCCAAGGGCCGGATGCGTACCGCGGTGCGCCGCGCCCAGACCTGGGGCTTGTCGGTCACCGTAGCGACGATCGCCGACGCCGAAGCCATCGACACGCTGCACGCGGTGACAATGGCCCGCCACGACATCACCCGAGGTGAGCGCGCCGAACAGCTGCGCGCACTGTTGGCTCAGCACGACGATGCGGTGCTCGCGGTGCTCGCCCGCAGCGGCCGCGGCGTCGAAGCGGCCAGCGTCTTCGCCGTCGGCGGTCGCCTCGCCTACCACGTGATGCAGCTGACCTCCGATGACGGGCGACGCACCAACGCCGGCTACCTGTCGTTCTTCTCAGCCCTCGGCGCCCTGACCGCGCGCGGAGTGCAGCTGGCGGATCTGGGCGCGGCCGGCAACGACGGCCAGGCCCGATTCAAAACCGATTGGGGCGCAACAGCACACGCCACCCGCCGGGTGGCCTGGCGCAAAGGAGAGTCCGCATGATCTTGACCGCGCACCAGCCCGCCTATCTGCCGTGGCTGGGCTACTTCGCGAAGATGGCCACCGCTGATGCGTTCGTGGTGCACGACCTGAGCCGATTCGACCGCGGCGGAATGGTGAACCGCAACAAGATTCGCACCGCCGCCGGCGAACAGTGGCTGACGGTGCCGATCCGCCACGCCGACGTCCGCGACGAGCACACCCTTGACACGATCGCGGTCCTCGACGACGGTTGGCGCCGCCGGCACTGGAAGGCCATCCAGATGGCGTATCGGCGCGCCCCGCACTTCGCGGAGCACGCCGAATTCCTGGCCGACTACTACTCGCGGCCCTACCCCACGATCACCGAACTGTGCCTGCCGTTCATCGAATACTGCCGGGGCCAGCTCGGCCTGACGATGCCGCTCTACCGCAGCTCCCAGCTGGCACTGGGCGACTTCGACCGCACCTCCATCATTGCGGCGCTGAGCGCGAAGTTCGGCGCGGACACCTTCGTCACCGGCATTCACGCCCGCGACTACCTGCAGTGGGAGCGCCTGGGCGATGTGCGCGTGCAGGTGTTCGAGTACCACCATCCCAGCTACCCGCAGCGTCATGCCGGTTTCGTGTCGCACCTGTCGGTGCTGGATCTGCTGATGAACTGCGGACCGCACAGTCGCGCCATCTTGACCGCAACCGCGCTCGCACAGCAGGTTTCGCCGTGACCCGGGTCCTGGTGGTCGCCGCGCACCCCGACGACGAGGTGATCGGGCCGGGTGGAACCCTGGCCAAACACGTGCGCGCCGGCGACACGGTGGCGGCGTTGATCTTGGCCGAAGGCAAAACGTCGCGCGCCGACGACGCCTGCCTGCCCGAGAGCATGCGGCGCTCGCTCGACGAGACCAGCGCTGCCCTGAGCGAGCTGGGCGTCGCGTCGTGGCGACGACTCGATCTGCGCGACAACCAACTCGACAGCTATCCGTTGTTGACGCTGGCCCGTCACGTCAGCGACGCGGTCGAGGAATTCAGCCCGCAGGTGGTGTACACCCATCACAGCGGCGACCTCAACATCGATCACGAATTGACCGCGCGGGCCACCATGATCGCCTGCCGCCCGCACGTGAGCCCGGTGCGTTGGCTGCTGTCGTTTTCCACCTTGTCGGCGACCGAGGCCGGCTACGCCGGGCGGCCGGTGTTTCAGCCATCGGTGTACAGCGACATCAGCGACACCCTGGACACGAAACTCGCGGCGATGAGCCACTATTCGTCCGAACTGCGCGACTTCCCGCATCCCCGCTCGCTGCAGGCTCTGCGCAGCCAGGCCGAACTGTTCGGCGCCGCCGCGGGCGTGGCCGCCGCCGAAGCCTTCAGCGTCATCCGCGGCACCTGGAGTGCCGGGGGGCAGACACCGTGAGCGCTTGGCGCCGCTGGCCGGTGCTGCTCATTTGCGCGTCGGCGCTGTTTGCGGTCGGGCTGGACACCACCGTGCTGCAGATCGCCGTCCCGGCCCTCGCCCACGACCTGGCGCCCGGCCCGAACGCCACCTTGTGGATCCTGGACAGCTACGCGCTGACCCTGGCCGCGCTGCTGGTGCCCGCCGGGGCGTGCGCCGACCGGTTCGGCCACCGGGCCATGTTCGCCACCGGCGTGGCGCTTTTCGCCGCCGGCTCGGCGACCGGCGCGCTGGCGGCCACGGCCGGTGCGCTCATCGCCGCCCGGATGATCACCGGTGCGGGCGCCGCGCTGCTGCTGCCCTCCTCGCTGAGGCTGATCCGTCGTAGCTTCGGGGAGCCCAAACAGCGGATTGCCGCGCTGGGAATATGGACCGCCGCCGGGTCGATCGGCTCGATGGCCGGACCGGTGCTCAGCGGTGCACTGCTCGAACACTATTGGTGGGGCGCGGTTTTCGTCATCAACCTGCCGCTGTTCGCGGTGCTGCTGCCGGCCGCGCTGCGACTGGTCCGCGCCGACACAGCCGGTCCGGGCGTGGGCCGGCAGCAGCGCCGGGTCGATCTGGCCAGCGTCGTGGTGGGGGTGCCGGCGATGTTCGGGCTGGTGTACTGCCTCAAATCGGCCACCCACCTGCACTTCTCGCCGGCGTTGTGCGCCGCCGTGGTGACCTCGCTGACCGCAATGGTCTGGTTCGTGCGACGACAGCACCATCTGCGCGAGCCGCTGCTCGACCTCAGCCTCTTCCGCATACCGGGGTTGGCCACCTCGATCGTCATCGTGCTGGGCAGCGTCATCGCCGTCACCGGTGTCGAAGTGCTGTTGGCCCAATACTTTCAATACGTGCTGGGCCTGGGACCATTCGCGGCCGGCCTGCGGGTGGCCCCGCTGGCGATCGGCACCGTCGCCGGCGGCCTGGCCGGCGCCCCTCTGGCGGGCACGTGCGGGCCGCGCGCCGCGCTGCGCATCGGACTCGGCGTCGCGAGCACCGCGGCCGCGGTGCTCGCCGCCACCGGTGAGCTCGCCAACCCGGCGCTGGTTGGCGCGAGTCTGCTGTGCCTGGGCGCAGGCGTCCAGGTCGCCGCCAACATCTGCTCGGCACGAGTCCTGTCAATCGCTCCCGCGACCCGTGCCGGGGCCGCAGGCGCCCTGGACTCCACCGCATTCGAATTGGGCAGCGGATTAGGCGTCGCGATCCCCGGCGTGCTGGCCGCCGCCTACTACACAGCCGGCGTCGACGCGAACGCCGGCCTTTCACCGGCGCTCAAAGCGCACGCGCACCGCTCCATCGCCGCAGCGTTCGACTACGCGGCCGGTCTCCCGGCCGCGCAGCACACCGCCGTGATCGATGCCGCTCGGCACGCGTTCGGCTCCGCGACGCACATCTGCGTGGCGCTGAGCGGGTGTTTACTGCTGATGTGCTGGGCGATGTCCGCCCGGAGGGAAAGGAGCACACCATCACTCACAGCATCCGCGCCTACCGCGCAACCGATTTCGACGACTTCGTCGCGGTGAGCCGCGCGGCCGACCAGCTCTATGCCGACGCGGGGATGGTGCTGCCGCCCGACGAGCCGACCGTGCTGACCCGCCAGGCCGAGCGCATCTTCGTGGCCGGTGACCCGCTGGTCGGGTTTGTCGCAGTCGAATGGGTCGACGGCAACATTCACGTCGCCCAGCTTTCCGTGCACCCAGGCCACGGCAGGCAGGGTCTGGGCGCGCGGCTGCTGCAACGCGCCGTCGACTACGCGGCCGAGCGCGGCGTGCCCGCGCTGACGCTGACCACATTCCGCGACGTGCCGTGGAACGGGCCCTGGTACCGCAAACGGGGTTTCACCGATTTCCCCGAGTCGCAGTGGGGCGAGCAACTGCGCGCGATCTGGGCCGAGGAACAAGCGGCAGGGATCGCGATCGCGCCGCGGGTCGCGATGCACCGCCCCGTCGACACCTGCGATGGCTAAGCTGGTGCGCTTCCTGAGCCGCGCCGCCGCGGTGCTCACCGCGGCGGCGCTGTGCGCGGTGCCGATCAGCGCC
This sequence comes from Mycobacterium branderi, assembly GCF_010728725.1. Taxonomy (NCBI): domain Bacteria; kingdom Bacillati; phylum Actinomycetota; class Actinomycetes; order Mycobacteriales; family Mycobacteriaceae; genus Mycobacterium; species Mycobacterium branderi. The sequence goes on along the minus strand of NZ_AP022607.1, from coordinate 459,429 downwards.
GAGCACGCCTCGACACCGGCGCTGGCGTGGCGCGACTGCCACACCGACAAGACGTCGCCGCGGCTGCAGTGCGCGACGATCCTCGTCCCGCTGGACTGGGCGGACCCTACCTCAGGCGCAATCACCCTGGCGCTCAACCGGATTCCGGCAGCTGACCCGGCGCACCGCATCGGCGTCCTGATCACCAACCCGGGCGGTCCGGGCAACTCCGGAGTCGACGACGTCGCCCAAGAAGGAGCCGGTCCCGGACCGGAACTCGACATCGTGAGCCAGCGCTTCGACATCATCGGACTTGATCCACGCGGGGTCGCACACAGCACACCCGTGCGCTGCCCCAGCCCGATACACGACCCCGGCCTCAATACGTTCCCGGACTCCGAGCAGACCTACGCACTGCTGGTCGCGGCGAATCGCCGGGCGGGCCAACAGTGCTCGCAGCGCACCGGCCCGTTGATCGGCCACGTCGACACCATCAGCGCCGCCCGCGACATCGACGCGGTGCGGGTCGCCCTTGGTGAATCGACCGTGTCGCTACTGGGGGAGTCCTACGGCACCGAACTGTTCAGCACCTACCTCGCATTGTTCGGGCAACGGGTGCGCGCAGCAGTCCTCGACGGTGCCGTCGACCACACCCGATCCACCTGGCAGGACGCTCAAGACGAGGCGATCGCGACCGAAGAGCAATTTCATCGCTTCACCGCGTGGTGCACCCACGAGCCGACCTGCCCCCTGGGCGGTGTCGACATCGCCGGCCGCTTCGGCGACATCCTCGCGCGAGCCGATGAGAGTCCCCGCACCGTCAACGGGACGCGCGTCGACGGGCGCCTGATCACCCAGGCCGTTTACGAACTGCTGTTCCGCAACGACTGGCCCGAACTGGCCCGGCGGCTGCGACTCGCCTTCGCGCCCGGCGAACCGAACCTGATCGCGTTGGCCGCCGGCCATCTTTCGCCCGATCCGGGGGAGGCCGCCAACACCGCGATCGGCTGCCACGACCTGCCTTCGGAGATCAGCGGACTTGGCGACCTGCAAACCAAAGTGCGCACACTTCAACAGCTGGCACCGCTGACGTGGCGCTACTCGGAGACCTGGGCGTGGTCCACGTCATGTCTGGGCTGGCCGATCCCGTCGGCCAATCCGCCTGCACCGCAACATATCCGAAACACCTCACCGGTGCTGGTCATCGATTGCACACACGACCCGGCCACCCCGATCCAATGGGCGGTCGCACTCGCCGGCCAATTCGAGCGCGCCCACCTGGTGACCGTCGAATGCGACGGACATACCGCCATCACCCACTCCGCGTGGGCGCGCCGCCACGAGGCGGCGTTTCTGATCGAGCCATAGCCGGCCCGCGGCGCTTCGGTGCAGATGTCGTGCAGCGGATCAACCTTCCTCGACGCGTTCGGATCGTGGGTGGGGCCGCTCCACGTAGAGTCGGGCGGGTGGTGTCGGCCCGGCACGGTTACGGTCATGCGCTGGCGCGGCTGGGCCTTGTCGCAGCGGTTGTTTTCACCGGCGGTGGGTGCACAGCGCACCACCAGCAACCGGGTGCTGCGCCGGTCACCCTTACTGCGGCCCCGGCTGAGCTCGGGGTGCGCGCCAGATCGGTTGGCGCGCTGCGTACCCGGGTTGGCAAACGTCGACGAGAACCTCTTCGGTGAGGTCACCGTGTACAAACCCTTTGCCGGCTTCGACGCGCTGCCACCGTCGGCGGCCCGGGAGGCTGCCCCCCAGCAGTGCCGGTATCTGCCGAGGTTCGGAGCCAAGGACAGCCCAGAAGGTGTCGAGGCGATGAGATTGACCTTCTCCCGCGAGTGAAGATCGCGGGATTCCCTATGCCGCTTGCGCGTCATCGGGTCTTCTCGCTTGCGCGAGCACACCCGTGGTGGCGGGTGTTGCCTCCGGCCCGGAGGTGTGCGCGGGCTGGGTGGCCCGGGCGAGGATGGTGCTGGCTGCCTGGATATCGGCGTGGTCTTGGTGGCCACATTGCACGCACCGGAATTCCGCTTGGCTCTTACGGTTTTCCTTCACGCTGTGGCCACAGTTGCGGCACTCCAGACTGCTGTACGCGGCCGGCACCTCGATGAGGGTGGTGCCGGATGCGGACGTCTTGTGTTGCAAACGCTGGGCGATCACACCCCAGCAGTTGGCGTAGATACCTTTGTTTAAACCCGCTTTCGCGGCTTTCCCGTTCGGCAGGTAGCGGCCTTCGTTGTCCGGGTCGGGTTTGGGTTTCGGCGCGCGCACCATAGTGCGGGTTGGCAGTTTCTCCACCGCGATCACGCCATAGGTCGCGGTGATCCGCGTCGTGGTCTTCTCGACCCAGTCGCGACGCCGATCCGCCACCCTCGCGTGCAGTTTGGCGATACGGGCTTTCACCTTGCCACGCCGCATACTGCCTTTGCGGCAGTTGGCCAGCTGACGCTGTAGGCGCGCCAGCATCTTCTGCTCGCCGCGGCGCATGACCGGCGCCCGCAGCATCGTGGCGTCCGACAACGCCAGCGTTGTCTTCACGCCCCGGTCGATGCCGACCAGGCGTTCCTCACGCCCCGGCGTGCCCGGCACCTGTGGCTGAGCAGCCGGGAAGCTGACATGCCAGCGGCCCGCCTTATAAGTGATGCGGGCCATGCCGAGCTTGCCATCCGGCACCGGGCGGCAGAGCCGGAACTTCACCAGCCCCAGTTTCGGGACAAACACCTGCGCCCATTTACGATTCACCGTCTCCACACGGCTGTCGCGAACGCAGAATCCCTCGTCGAGATGTTTACGGCGCCATGTCGGCCGATCGTGGGTGTGATTGAAAAACGCCGCCGCCGCGCGGTCGAAATCCCGCAAAGCTTGCTGCTGCACCGCCGAGGATCCCGCCGCCAACCACCCGAACTCCTGCCGGGCTTCAGCAAGTTGTTTCTGCCGGGCCGCCGGACCCGGCCCGCGCCGCCCCCGCCCACCGCAATTGAATTGCTCGACCGCCAGATTCCACACAAAACGGGCATCGGCGCAATGCCGCTCCAACATGAACACCGCCTGCCGGGCAGTCGGATACATGCGGTAGCGGTGCGCCATCGCTACGCCGCCGTCGGCTTTCGGGCGCCGGCGAGTTTCTGGTTCTCCACATAGCAGCGCACCACATCCAGCGGCGCCCCTCCCACGGTGCAGACGAACCACGACGGCGACCACAAGCACCTCATCCGCGCCAGATACGGCAACTCCTGCCGCAGCCGCCGCGAGAAACGGCCTTTCAGGATCTGCACAAATTGCGATACCGCTACCCGCGGCGGCAACTCGACCAGCAGAGCCACGTGATCGGGCATCGTTTCAACCTCGATCACCCTGCCGCCGAACTCACAAACCACCTCGTCGATGATCTGCTCCAACCGCCGTTCGCCTGCGCCGCCCAGCACACGGCGGCGATACTTCGGACACCAAATCACATGGCACTTCACCGAAAACACCGCTATACGCCTCGACCGGTACCGCATGAACCTCACGCTAAACCACACCTACGACAACAACGGCCCGCTACGCAGACCAAAAACCGGGACCGGCTACCCCCCGACTGAAGTCGAGGGCTTGCGCCGAAGAACATTCCGGTCAACAGCAGGGCAACTCAGGGCGGTGGGGTCTATCGGTTGCCGACGCCGCCGCTGCCGCTGACCACTCTCGATGAGCTGCTCGCCGAGACGGTGCGCCGAACCAACGCGACCTAAGCGCCGGTGGCCCGGCGGTCTGAAACGACGGAAGCGATCCTGAAGTTTGATCACCGCCAAGTGCCGTGATCAACGGTGCTCGGGCACCATTCCGACCATATCGCTCGAGCTGCATTGCGCGACAACGGCACCGGCGACAGATTGAATGTCCGCCAGGTATTTGTCGTGGGCGCACGGTGATTCAATGATGCGCGGGCTGCCGCCGGGCCGATTCGGGTCCACGAGTTCGAAACGGCGCGGATGGTCGTATGGGTTGGTGATGAGCAGGCTGTTTCTGAGCCAGACCGTTTCGAGATCCTGCAGTCTGCCCGGGTTGGTGCGAATCAGTACCGGTGTCGATCGATGGTGGTGGTAGTCGCGCAACACCCAGGTGCTACCGCCACCGTAGACCAGTAGAAAACCGTTGTGGGGGACAGACACCGGGTAGGCGCCGGGAACTTCATCGATGATCTTTCCGGCCGGATCCATCACGCGGGTCGCATCCGCCGGTGCGCCGTCCTCTGGTGGCTGTTGTTCGATCACGTACGCGTCTGGGCCTGCTCTCGGGGTGTAGTTACCGGGCACGTCGATGGTGTTGCCGGTGTGAGCATCCACGATCGACGGTTTTGCGCAGCTGAACCCGAATTGGCCGGGCGTCCCGGGGCTCAGAGTCGGATTGCTGCAGGAGATGGGCCGGCTCCAGCGCAGTTCGCCGGTCGCTGGATCCAGTGAGTGAAGGCGAGTCCGGTCGGGGCCATCGCTGGTGGAATCCGCCGTGAATACGGCCATGCCGAGCGCGTCGACTGATCCGGTTGCTGCGGTCACTTCGCCACCGCCGTACTGGCGGCGCCACAGCACCTCGCCGGAGCTGCCGTCAAATGCAATCAGCCCGTAGTACAGGAACACGACGACAATCCCTGATGCGTCGTCGCGATCACGGCGCACCACCAGAAGCCGTCCGCTGGTCCCGTAATCGCCGATGTGCCAACGTTTGGCTCCGGTTGAGCCGTCGTAGGCGGTCAGCCCTTTGCGGGTGTCGATGATGAAACCGTTGCCTGCGGCATAGATGTCGGCGGTGTGGTCATTGGGGTCGAGGGGGATCCGGTAACGAACGGGCCCAATGGCATCGGGAATTGCGGCCGGCGTTGTGGCGGCGGCGGTGAGCTGGGGCCGCCAGACGCCGGCCCTGTAGTGGCGGACCGACCGGTAGGTGAGCGCCGGAATGGCCACGGCGACGACGAGGCAGGCGCACAACGCTGTTCGACTGCTCAGGTAGCGGGTGAAGGCGGCCGTGGCCACGCCCAACGTCGCCGCCGCGACGGCGGCAAGCATTGCGGCAGCCGCGATCACCGTGGCCCCGGTGGAATCCACGAAGGCGAGTGCGTCACGAGACTTGTACAGGCCGAAGACATTCCAGGCACTCCACCCGCCCAACCCCACGGCGACACAGCCAGCGGCTACGCCCATACGCTGCACAGACGGGTATCGCCGCACCAGCCGGCTGGCGACCAAGACAAGCACACACACTCCGGTCACGATGGCGGCAACGCCCATACGGGTCAGGGGCTTCGACATGAAGTCGTGCGGCGACCGCACAGCCCACATGGCGATCGGCGCGATGAACGCTGCCATTGCCGCCGCGATCGCCGCACCGACACCGACGCTGACCACCACCCGACGCACTCGACCGGGCCGCGAGTTGGTCGGGGGCGATTCCTCTGCCATGCGCTAATCGTATTGGCCACCAGCTCAACCGATTGGCGGCAATATTCGGGCCGTGCACGCCGTGTGCTCAGTTCACCGTGGTTGGACGCAACCGGCCGCCACATGGCCGGCGCCGGGCTATTGCAAAAACAGGGGATCGGAACGGTTGATGCACGGCTGTTTTGCTGCCGTCAATGCCGGCCAATTACCAGTGGATTGCCGGACCCTGGTGTTACAGAACGTATTTCAGGCATCGAACACATTAAGCATCGATTCGCTTACTGGGCGAAGGATCTGACGCAGATCTGCTACGTGACTTCCATGTCGCCGCGCTACGCGATCAACGCTTATCGACCGATGCGGGCAATGCATTTGAAGTGCGGTGGTGCTGCCCGATGCGTTGGCGCCTCGGAGGCCCGGCCGGCCGGTGGACCGTTCAAACCGTCGGGCCGCTGGAAGGCTGCGCACTGCGCCCGCCGCGACGTGACGCGGCTGGAAGCGGGTTAGCGCCGCCGACCGCTCCGCCGACCCGGGGTGGCCCCCAACAGCCCCGGGCTTGCTCCGTATACATGCGGTTCCGTGCTTCCCTGTGCCAGCCCCCGGCGGTGTAGCAGCCGCAACGGCAGTTTGCGCTGCCGGCGCCTCAGGGATCGGGTGCCGTCGTCGGCTGGCGATCAAGAAATAGTGCCGGGGTGCCGGTTTGCCGCGGCTTATGATGCCAATGCGTCACCGCAAAGGGTGGCGACATAGCGGTGCGCGGCGCCGCCACGTCGATGATGTGCCGCGTGCCCCCCAGGAGGTTGGTGTGACAGGTTGGTCCGATCCGCGCGGTGGCTACGGCGGCCCGGGTCCGAGCGGCGGTAGCTGGCCGGGTCCCGGTCGCCAGGTCGAACCCGAGGCTCCCACCCAGGCGGCAACACGGCCATGGCAGCAGCCACCGCCGCCGCCCCCGGCTGCGCCGCCACCCCCGGCTGCGCCGCCGCCTGCTGCGACACCACCGCCGGGTTGGTGGCAGGGGCCGCCGAGCACGTTCGGCCCGCCGCCCGGGGCGGCGCCACCTTTTGGCCCGCATCGCCGCAGCCGCAAGCCCTGGATCATCGGGGGTGCGGTAGCCGCGGCGATTATCGTCGTGATCGCGGTGGTGGCGGTGGTCATGTCGGGCGATGAAGGCTCGGGCGCGCGGTCGGGCGGCGATGCGGTAAAGGGCTATTTGGATGCGCTGGCCCGCGGCGACGCCGCCGCCGCCCTGTCCTACAGCCAGGATCAGCCCGCCTCAACGGACCTGCTCACCGACGAGATATTGAAAAAGCAGATCGCCAAATGGCCGATCAGCAACGTCAAGATCCTCGGTGATGATTCCAGCTTCGGCACCAGCAGGGTCCATGTGACGGCCAGCTTCGGCAGCCAATCCTCCGATACCACGCTGAGCGTCAAGAAAACCGAGCACGGGTGGAAATTGGAGCATGGCGCCATCAAGGTTGATCTCACCACCAACGTCGGCTCGGACAACAAGGCGCTGAAAACCGTGACGTTCTTCGGCCGGCCGGGCGCCCAGTCGGCGGTGTACGTGTTTCCCGGCTGGCAGGACGTCGGCTCATCCAACGACAATCTGGCTGTCACCACCAAACCGATGTTGCTTGACCGCCTTAGCTCCTACGGTGTCCCGGTTTTCAGCTCGGACTTCAAGTTCGAGCTCAGCGACGCCGGCAATAAGGCGGTGATGTCGGCGGTGGAGTCTGATCTCGAGCAGTGCACGAAGTCGAACTTGATGGACCCGCCGAATTGCCCGATACGGGTATACGATCCGACGATCGTGGACGGAACTGTGCAGTGGGGTAAACCCGACACCAGCGAACTCAAGATCAATTACGTTGACGCGTTTGCCTTGACCGCGTCGGTGGCCGGGAAGGTCACGTACCCGATTTCGGCCAAAGATGACAAAGGCGGAACAAAGACCGGTTCGGCCACCAGTTTCGTCAGCGCGAAAGCGGATATCTCGAAAAGCCCGCCGCCGATCGATTGGCAATAGCGGCTGCTCGGGCGCCGAACTCGATCACGGTGCGCGCCAACGGTACTGGGCTGGGGTCGGCACTGGCATCTCCCGTCGCGCAGCGCGCATGGATCGTTCGCCGACGATCACCGGTACGGTGATCGGATGCCCGATCATCGGCGCCGACTGCTCACCGTCCTTGCCGGCGCACCCGGCGGACCCCTCGCCTGGGCCACCGCCCTGCTGCGGGCCGCAACGGCCCGGCTTATTGCGGCGAGCCGGCATTCACCGGCACCGCTACGGCGAATCCTGTGGGGGACAGGGCGGCAACCACACAATCGCGACCCCGTGGGCAGCGCCGATCCGGAGTCCGGCGATGGTGCCCCGCCGCGACGGTAATCCAAAGACCCGCCACGCCGGGGCGGCTTAGTGCCGGCGAGGGCGGGCGGGAAGCCGCTGGCGCATGCGCCGCACCGCTGGGTGGGCGGCGGTAGAGTCCGGCAGGTGAGCGCTCCCGCCAACCCGACCACGCCGACGGCAAAGACGTGCGCGTCGGCAGTCAGGGGGGATGGTCGCGTTGGGTAGGCGGATCAGCATCGGAAACCGATGAGCCAACAACAGTTAGCCGATCCGGTGGCCGATGGGCAGGCCTGGGCCTTGCGGCAGCAGGAGGCGTTCCCGCAGTGGGTCGCACGTCACGGCGGAGGCGATCCGGATCGGTGGGATTTCGGGCTGGATTCGCTAAACGTGCTGTCTTACATCGTCTTTGACCGATTTCCGACCCGGGAGGCGATCGACGACCCGGGCAACGCCGAATTCAGCGAGCCCGCCACCTGGTATCTCGGTGAAATCGTGCGGCGCAGTGATCCGAAAAAGCTGCGTTGGTCGCGCCGGGACTTCGGCTTGGATGCCGGTCACTACGTGGTGGAGCCAACAGCCAGGACACAGGCGTGGGCCGCGGAAAACCCGCAAGGGCACCTGCGGTCGGTGGCCTACCGCGGTGATCCGATGTGGTTGCGCTCCTATTACACCCATTACGTTGCGCCGCTGTGGGGTAAGCCGTGGCCGGCCTGGATCCACTCCAGTGAGACCGGTGCGTGGTCGTGGGATGAGACAGCGCAGCGGTGGGTATCGCAGCGTGACCGGTGGCGTCATAGCATCGCGGGTCTGCTCACGGTGCTGGCTGCGCAGCTACCGGATATCGCCCTGGACTATTCGACGGTCTCGCTGCAAGCCGTCGAGATCTTCACCGTCGCCAACGCCGCAGCCCAGGAACCCACCGTGCGCGACGCCGTCATCGCCTACGTGGGCGAGTGCCTGTTGCGTTCGGGTGGCGGCAGATGGATCTGGGATGAGCACCCCGAGCACCTCACCAACGGGTTCCCGGTGGCGCAGCGTTCGTTGACGACCGTGTCGCCGGCCCACCTCATCGAATACGCCCGGGCCCGCCGCGACGGCCAAACCTTCGCCCGCGTGCACCGCGCCTGGATCGCCGACACCGAGGACAACCGCCGGCGCGGCGATCAGCACGCGCTGCAGCGTGAGCCGACGCCGGGGCTTGATCAGAGTTCAGAGCAGCCCACTCCCGCCGAACAATGGGCCAGCCAAAGGCGTAACCGGTTTGCGGACTGGATCGCTCGCTACGGCGCCGGACAGGCGTGGGACTTCACCACCGATTCCCTCGATGCGCTTGCCGAGGTGGTGCTCGAGCACTGCCCGGCCGGCACCTCGCTGCTCGACGCCGCGACCGGGCAGGATTTCGTGGACGGCGCCATCTGGTACCTCGGTGAGACCCTGCACCGGGCCAAGCCGTCGCGGTGGTCGTTCAGCGCTGAAGTCGCCGAGGTTACCGGCCGCGCGCCGACGGGCCTCAATATCTGCGCCAACGTGCCGTTCGACGGCTACCCGGCCGGCTTTCCCCTCGCGGTGTATCTGCTGGAGGAGCTCGACGGTGTCGTGCGGCCCACGTTGCTCTGGGAGCCCGACGTGCCGCAGACGAACCCGAAACGGTTGCGCGACACCTACGATCTGTGGGTCACCGCGTTGATCCGCGAACGAATCTCGCAATCGCAGAAGCGCCGTGAGCAAGCCAGGCGGCGCGCCGGCCGCAGGCGCTCCGACGAGGAAACGTTGTCGCGGTGGCTGACTGCCCGCACCGACGGGTTTCCCGGCTGGGTCGAGCGGTTCGGGTCGGCACAGGACTGGGATTTCAGCGTCGATAGCCTCGACGCGTTAGAAGCGCTCATCAGGCGGCGCGCCTCGGGTCCCGAAGAGTTACTCGAAGACAAGGTCAACGCCGACTTCGTCGAAGGCGCGGCATGGTATTTCGGCGAAGTGTTACGCCGCCACGATCCTGACGGGTCGCGCTGGTCTTTCGAACGCAGTTACCACCCGGAGCCTTACCTGTCCGGCGGGCGCGCGACCCATGTCGCCGAGCATCTGGCGACGGTGTATGCCGGCGACGGCGGTGTGTTGCGCCGCTGGTGGGAGGCTGCACGCACGCTCAGAGAGCGTTAACAGCGGGCGGGCAGTGATCATCCGTAGGAACTTTGCAGTCGGCAAGCCGGTCGCGTCGCGAGGCTGGGATCACTTGTCGCGCAGGGCGATTACCCGCTGTCGCAGCGCGCAGGCGTCGATGCTGCGCGGGTCGATGGGGTCACCGAAGTGGGCCAGCATGGCTCCCCGGCGGAAATGGCCGTTCTTGGGCAGCACCGCTGCGGTGCCCCGCAGCCCGACCGGGATCAGCGGGACGTTGCAGTCGCGGGCCAACCGCAGTGCCCCGGTTCGAAAGTCGCCGATGCTTCCGTCACGGCTGCGGGTGCCTTCCGGATAGATGACCACGGCGCGTCCGGCGGCCAGGGCGGGTTTGGCGGCAGCCAGCAGTGCGGCGTAGGCGCCGCCGGTGCTGCGGTGCACGGGCAGGGTACCGGCGAGGGTGGTTGCCAGAGCCCGCCGGATCGGCACGTCGAACCAGTAGTCGGCGGCGGCAGCGAACACCGGCCGCGTACTGGGCGGCAGCGCCGCCAGCAGGACCGCGGTGTCGGCGTGTGAGCTGTGGTTAGCGATCAGCACGCATCCGCCGGGGGCCGGCGGGCGCCCGCTGATGCGCAGGCCACCGGACAGTGTGCATATCACTCGCCAAAGACAGTGGCGTAGTAGGCAACCGATGATCATGGTGGTCTTCATGCCAGTAGGTGGGCCAGCGGAAGTACCAGTAGCAGCGAGTCGATGCGGTCGAGCAGCCCGCCGAAACCGGGCAGCCAGTCTCCGACGTCTTTGACCTGCGCCTGGCGTTTGACCATCGACTCCAGCAAATCGCCCAGCACGCCGCCGAACGCCACCGCGATCAGCCAGCCGACCGAGATGGTGCCCAGCAGCGTCAGCACAAGAAATGCCCCGATCACGGCGCCGGCCAGCCCGCCCACGGTCTTGTTGGGGCTCAGCGGCGACAGCGGGCGGCGGGCCCAGGCGAAGCGCCGCAGGCCTTTCCCGCCGCACCACGCGGCCACGTCGGTGGCCGCGGCGGCGAAGCAGACCAGAAATGCGTTCTCCCACAGCACCACCAGATGTGCCAGCGACCAGCAGATCCACACCGACCCGAAAGCGGTGAATGCGCTGCGCCGCCCGCCCTCGGCCGCGTCGCCGGCCAGCACGGCCGGCAGCGCGCAGGCCAGCACCACGATCGCGGCGAGCCCCAGCAGCTGCGGGCGCCACAGCGCCGCAACCGGATACAGCAACGCCAGCCCCAGCAGTACCGCGGTGTCGGTGCGACCCAGTTTGGTCAGTCGGGCATATTCCACGACGGCGATCACCGCCAATGCGGCGGCGAGCACGGTGGTTAAGCCGCGGCCCCACCAGATCGGGATCCCGACCACCGGCACGATGAGTACCCAGGTGGTCCACTTTTCGATGAGCTCTCGCCGCCGGGAGGCCAGCACCACGATGCCGGCTGCGGCCAAAATGATCAGGGTCACCCAGAAGAAGAACACCGAGCGGCCGACGATGTGGAAATGCAGTGGGCCCCAGTCGATGTGCATCGGCAGGTTGCGGTTGCGGTGCAGCAGGCGCAGATACTCGTCGACCAGCATCGCTACTGCTCTTCGGACAGTGCGCGGTGTGCGCCCGCCAGCCGGGTGCCGGCGGTGAGTAGCGATCCGGTGACGATCAGCGCCGAGATCCAGCCGATACCGGCCGGGACCGCGGTGGCAACCACGATCGCCAGGCAGCGCTCAGTCTTGCCCAGCGGGCCGCCGTTGGGCCGGGTCGCGCCGGCCGCCGCGCCGGCCAGCGCGGCGAAAGTCGGCAAGCTCGCCGCCAGCGCGGCGAGCAACGTGCCCAGCACCGGCCACGAAAGCCAGTGCAGTCCGGCGCCGCCCTGGCGTGCCGCCCACACCGCCAAACCGGCGAATGCCAGCAGATCGGCGCTGCGGTCACCGATTTCGTTGACGACGAAGCCCCACGGCCGGCTCACGTTGCGGGCCCGGGCGACCGCGCCGTCAAGGTTGGCGCCGGCCAGGCGGATCGCCAAAAAGACGGCGGCGAGCACCCACCAGCCCGCGCCGATCGCGGCGGCCGCGGCGCCGGCGGCCGCCACCCCCACCGCGGTGAACAGGTCGGGCGAAAGTCGGTGGGCGACCGCCATTGTCACGATCGAGGACAGCCGGCGGGTGTACCAGGGCTTGAGCCCGTACAGCCCGTTCATTGCCGGTCTTTCCCAAGGGCGGTGGCCGGGCCGGTCATGCTCGAGACACTTCGTCGGCGATCTTGGTGACCACCGCGGCTGCCTGGTTGGTCACGTCGAATCCGCACCACATCGCGTCGATGATCACGTTGTTGCGTGATCCCATCGCCCGCTGGCATCCCCAGCCGCCGGTGTCTTCTTCGGTTTGCATCATGGTGAGCGTGGTGGGAGTGCTCGCGACGTCGGCGAAATCCCAGGTGACCGGGTCGCGGTCGGGGCGGGTCACGGTGAGCGGCCTGTTGGCGCACTGCGACCAGCGCTGCTTGGCCTGCCCGAAGTACTGCTGGGCCGAATCAGCGTCGCGGAAGCCGACCACGGCCTGCAGGAGAGTGTGCTGGGCGGGGGTGTCATCGGCGGGGGCGTCGTTGAGAAGCTGGCCTCGCACCGCATTCCAGTTGCTGCCCTCATAGACGGCGTCTTCGATCGGCGCGTACGCGTCGAGGCAGTTGACGTCGGTGATGACGTCGTCGTCGCCCATCATCTGGGAGGTCGACTTACGCAGCACCAGCTTCGTTTCGCCGCCGATCGCGTTGACGTCGGCGCCGCTCAACAGCAGATCGTCCAGGCGGGTGGTGGGGATGGGCGGCGGCTGCCAATGACCGATGTCGGGGGCCGCCACCGGATGTCCCGGGGCGGTGACCGTGCAGCCCGCCAGCAGCACCGACATGCCGACTGTTACCAGCGCGATGCCGCGCGCCGCGGCGCCGCGTGTCGTTTTGTGGCCGGCGGAGCGCCGGGGCTCACCGCTAAGCGGTGTGCCCTTCATCGAAGCGATAGCCATGGTGGAACCTCTTAACTGTTGCGCTAACTGCTTCAGGATGGGCCGACCATACCATGCCTAACCGTAGCGTTGCAACACTTATATTTCGGTTTCCTGAGGGCGAGATGTTCCCAGCGCATGGGGGGCCTACTGCTCCGTGCCTGGTTGTGCCCGAGCTGGGGAGCAAAGGCCCGGGTGAATGCCGCTGCGCAGCTGGTCACAGCTTTTGTTGCGTTACTGTTGCGCTGCTACGTGATGCGCTTGGCTTGCCGCTTATCTCGCGGGCGGCACCAGGGAGGTGATTTCGGCGTTGTCGGGCGATGCCTGCACCAGGGTTTTGCCGATCGTCCACATCGGCGGCGAGTGGGGGATCTGCCAGACGACATCGCAGGTGTTGGTGTCGACCGCGATCAGCGGATCGGAGCCGGCGGAATGGTAGAACCGGCCGATCACGATGGTTCCGTCGGAACCCACGAAAGTCGTATCGTCCAGCGGCAGCCCATGACACGACGAGACCCGCGATCCGGTCTTGAGGTCGAATTTGTCCCAGACAGCATCCGGACTGTCGGGGTCGCCGGTGGTCCGCGCGTACAGGTACGGGCCCAGGAATCTGGCAGCGTGACCGGTTAACCGCGTTTGCACCACGGCCATTGGTGCGCCGCGGTGGTCGAACACCAGCTGCGTCTCATCGCGGCGATTCAGGTTGAAGGTCAGCACGGGTAGTTCACCCACATCTGATGCCGTGGCGATCGCATGGCCCGGTGTCCGGTATTGGCCGGCCTTCGCCCCGCGCTGGTCGTAGAACTCGAACAGCTCCGGGTCTTCCTTGCGGTTCACAACATAGCCGCCCATGAACAGCTTGACCCATCCGTCGATCGCCTCGGCCACCACGGTGCCGTCGGCCACGGAGAACACGCTTGGCGGTCGGTGCCCCTTGCTGGTCATCGCGAGGTTGGACGGCGGGTCGCCGGGGAAATCCTTCTTCGGGAACAGGTACAGGCCCGTACCTTGCCCGGCGACGAACCAGCTCCGCTGGCCCTGATCACCGATCCCGTAGGTGCCCACGTCGTATTGGGACGCTATTGCGTAGTCGCCTGCCTGCGTCACCTCGAAATGGGGCGGCTCTCCCTTGTTAGGACGCAGATCGGTGGGCCCGTGCGCGATGACCTTGCCCGCATCGGCGTCGATTACCCACACATCGCCCAAGTCGGCGCCCGAATCGATGTCGCCGATCTTAGTCAGGCAGACGACACGATGCGGGCCGTTGACGTAGCAGTCGGCGTAATCGCCGCCGATCTCCACAGGCGCGAATACTGTTGCGCCGCTGGAGACATCGACTCCCAGCACCCATGTCCTGGTCGGCAGGTCAGCGCGCTCGATTGCTTCGATGGTGAAGTAAGCCTTCTCAGCGACATTGCCGAAATACTCGATGCTCGATACGACCGCGTCCGCAGGCAGCATCGATTTCACGTCGACGCGCCAACCCCGCACGGGCTGTGATCGCAGCGGCGGCAGCAATACCTGGCCGGGCACGCCGGGCCGGCCAGCATAGTTGACCGGCGGCAGGTGCACCCCTGCGATTCGGGGCAAGAAGCCGGGCTGAATCCCGAACACCACGACCCCGACCATGAGCAGCACCACCACAGACGCGGCGCTCACCCCAAGCACCCAGTACCACCGGCGTCGCCGGCGCTGACGCGGATCGACCCCGGGTGGGGGCGCCCAGCCGTATCCGGGTGGCGGGCCCCAGCCGTACCCGCCCGGCCCGCCGCTTGTGTACACGCTGCCCCCTTGGCCCATTGCCGTTGCGACAAAATCTCGAACAGTAAACCAGCAAGTCAGCGCTGCTGATGAAGGAGCGGGGCAAGCCTCCGGCCAAATCCGAAGCGGCCCAGGGCCGAAGCGGTGGCAAACCGGGCGGCCACGGCGCTGTCACTGGGCCGGTGCGTGGGCAATTGGTGCCGGTGACGGTGCCGAACCGCGGTTAGGCTTTCGCAATGACCCAGGTGGAGGCACCGCCGGACGAAGCGCCGAGTGAGGCCGCGCGTGCCGTGGGGCGCGGCATCCGTTGGGCGGTCCTGGGATTCGGCATCGGCTCTCTGATCGCCGCGCTGGCCGTCGCGCTGTACACCGCGGCGGTCGCCACCCGGTCCGCCTGCGCCGACTCCGCCTGCACCAGGATCACACATCTGGCGACAACGCTGGCCTGGGTGGTGGTCGCGGGCAGCGCCGTGGTCCTGATCGGGCTGGCGGGAACGTCACGAACTCGCGGGCCGGTCCGCGTCGCGGGCAGGTGGGCGGTTCGCGTCGCGGCGGCCGCTTCCGGCGCGGCGCTGTGGGCCGGCTACTGGTGGAGCGACTTCCCGGCGCGCCGATCCGAGGCGGCGGGCTACCTGCCGGTGTCGATGCAGATGTGGACGCTTCCCCCCGCGGTGTGTCTGGGCGTGCTCGGATCGCTCGGCGTCGCGGTGGCGCTCAGCCCGGGTGTGCGCCGGCCCGATCGCCTCGGCGCCGTCGGAATCATCGTCGGTGTGGTGATCACCGCAGGCATCGCGGTCACGCTGATGGGACCGGCGCTGCCTAAAGGACGCGACAGCACCTACCTCGACGCGACCACCGCGGCCCCCGCACCCGTCCCCGCTACACCGGCGCGGCTGGGCCCGCAGCGCTTCGCGAAACAGCTGGACGGATCGGCGTGGAACCGGCCCTTTGAGAGTGCCGGCGCGGGATACGTTGTCCTGCAGCCCTATCACGACACTTCAACGCTGGCCGTGGTGGCCTATGACGCGGTAGGCCATGAGCGCTGGCACTTCCGCCGAGCCGGTCCGGGTCGCACACGCGTCACCGACATGGCGGTCTACGACCACGGCCGCGTCGTCGTGGCGGCCATCGAGGCCCCCAACACGATGCTGGTCGGCCTCGACGCGCTCACCGGCGCACAGCTGTGGACATCGAGCGACCCAACGGTGCGGGCCGCCTTCGGTACCCATGACAAAGGACGCTCCCTTTTTCTCGTCGCTCGAGACGACCAGCACTGGACGGCATTCAACGCCCACACCGGCCAACAAAGCTGGCAGATCCCCGATCCCGCGCACTGCGGCCCTGGCGCGCGGGAGCCGCTGGATCAACTCCGGATGCGCGGCGAGCCGAAATTGCGATGGCGCGTGGACACCGATACGCGGCTGGCCACCGTTGTCGACTGCTCGACCGCACAACAGGTGAATCTTCGGCTGTTCGCCGTCGACCCGACCACCGGTGCGGTCGTTACCGACCGGCCCGTCGACATCGCCAACGGGTTCACCCGCCGCGACATCCGCGCCTGGATGGCGAGCCCGGTCGGACAGCTTGGTGTTGCCGTCCAATTCGCTCTGCGGGACGCACCGGGCTGGGCTCTGGTGTACCTCAACTACGACACCGGGCGCCAGGTGGACCTCGGCAAAGACGAACCTGAGTACACCGTCACCTCGGGCGATTTCCTGACCCGATCCGCCGCCGACGGGGTCACAGTCACAGTCCGCGCTCCCGACGGGTCGCCGCGCTGCACCTTCAGGCTGCCGGGCCGCTACGGCGTTCCCCTGGCGTTTCTGAGCGATGAGATCCTCATGTGGGACGTCCCCAAACCGCAACAGCCGGTGATCCACGCGTTCGACCGCACCACCTGCCAAGAACTCGGGCGGCAGCCGACGCCCCTCCTTCCCGGCCAGCGCTTCGAGTTCTTGCGGGTCGTGGCGGGAGCGACGCTGATGGTGCTCACCGATGAAAGTCACCAGACGGCGATTGTGGGCTACGGTGCATAGCCATTCGGGGACCCGCGAGAAAGCCGACTTGCCGATGTATTGCGAGAACGGAACTGGATATCAAGCTGGGTCTGCCGATCACCGAATGCGCACTCTGATCCCGCGTGCTGCGGGTAGTCCCGCAGCACTGCGTCGCAGCGCCGCGCGCCTGATCGCGGGCGTAGCGGCTGCGGTGCTGGTGGCCGGTCTGGTCGGCTGCGGTGGTCCCCCCGACCGCCGGGCCGAAGCCGACCGGCTGCAAACGGCCATCGACGCCATGCCCGGTGTGAAAGTCGCGCACGTCAACTACGCCCACAGCTGGGACAGTGCCCTGCTCGACATCGACGTGTCGGTTCCCGACGCGACACCGCAACAAATCGCCGATGTGGTCAAGCGCATCAACACAATCCGCGGCGACGCGTTCAACGGATACGACCAGAGCGCCGAATTCGAGGTCATGGCCGACAAGCGTGGCACGATCCGCCGCGACGCCGAGCTCGACCCGGACAGCATCGCCGCCGACACCACGCAGGTGCGACGGCTGGCTTCGGCGGTGACCGGCACAGTCAGCCTCGCCCGCGGCGACAAGACGGGAACCTATCTGGGACTTGGGGGCGTCTCCACCCCGATCGATGACACCCTGGCCGCGGTGCGCGCCGAGTTCGGCGATTCGATCCCGAAGGTCGACATCCAGCCGCCCTCCGGCGGCTTCGGCACCGTCGGCGCACCCAAATGGACGGTGATGTTTCCGTTCAGCGCCGACGATCAACGCCGCATCGACCAACAGCTATCCGCAATTCCGTTGGGTGTCACCGACATTGAGGTTGGCCCCGGCGCGGTATTCACCAAACTGGTTGTCGAGGTGAGCAACCCTGCAAACGCTGACGCCGACCTCGCGGCCACCATCGAGGCGACCCGTGCGGGCCCCGCCCATCCGATGTGGCTGATGTTCCATCTCAGCGATGCGCAAAAACCCACCGACTGGCCGGGCAGCGTCGACGTGGGTGGCTGCAGCTACGCCAACAGTGGCTACACCGACAGTGAAAAAGAAAACCATCCTGAAAAGTTCCTGTCCGCACAGACAGTTGCTCTGCAGCAACGACTACGGTCACGGTTCGACACCTGCCGGCACTAAGGCTGCTCGGTTTGCGCCCGGGCATGGTTAGCCCATGGGCAGTGTTTGCGCCCAGCTGCGGATCTCGGGGGTAACCGGGTCAGCGATGTCGTTGAATTCGGGGTTCTTCTCCAGCACACCGGCCACCATCGGGCACACCGCGACGATCCGCTTGCCGTCGGCGCGGGTGGCCTCGAGCGCTTCGCGTACCAGGATGGTGGCCAGGCCGCGTCCACCGAACTCGTCGCTGACCTCGGTGTGGTAGAAGACGCGCTGGTCGCCGCGGTCGGCGACGGCGGCGTGCCCGACCGTCTTGCCCTCGACCGCAATGGTGTATTTGCCGTCTGCGGGGCTGACGGTGGTGGGGGCGCCGGTCTTGTCGGTGGTCATCGGGGGTCCTTTCGGCTGGGCTGCGGGCGGGGCCGCAGCGTGGCGGTCGGTAGCGGGGGAGCGGGCAAGCGTGCGGGCGAGCCGCGGTAGCCCTCGACGGCGCCGAAGCGTGCATCGGCGTCGCCCCACAGTCGACGGTATTCGACGATGTCGTCGTGGCTTCGCCCGACGAAGTTCCACCACATCACTAGCTGTTCGGTGAACGGGGCGCCGCCCAGCAGCAGCGCCCGGGCCGGTCGCTTATCGGTGTTGTGCAGCTGCAGTGACGAGCTGCCCGGGCCCTGGTAGGCCAGCTCGCCGGCGTCGAGTGCCATCCCGGCGATGCTCAGCGGGCCCTGATCGCACAGCACGCCGTGTTCGAACGCCGGGTCGACGTCGAGCACCAGCTGAGCGCCGGCGTCCAGGTCGATCTGTGCCCCGAGCAGCGGGGTGAAGGTGTGCACAGGGGAGTGGGCACCGGCCAGCTCGCCCAAGAACACCCGCAGCTGCGCGCCGGGCAGCGAAACCGGTTCGGGCACATAGTGAGTGAAGTCGCGGCCGGTGTCACGGTCGGAGTCAGGCAGCGCCACCCACAGCTGCGCGCCGTGCAGAATCGGTGCCACATCGGCATGGATCGACACCTCGGAGTGGCAGATCCCGGCGCCGGCGGTCATCAGGTTCAGCTCGCCCGGGCGAACCGTGGCGTGCACGCCGGCGCTGTCGCGGTGCTCAATCTGGCCGCTGAACAGCCAGCTGACGGTTTGCAGCCCGGTGTGCGGATGCGGCGGCACCACCATCCCGGGTGAGGTGCGCAGATCGTGCGGGCCGTAGTGGTCGGCGAAGCACCACGCGCCGATCAG
This sequence comes from Mycobacterium branderi, assembly GCF_010728725.1. Taxonomy (NCBI): domain Bacteria; kingdom Bacillati; phylum Actinomycetota; class Actinomycetes; order Mycobacteriales; family Mycobacteriaceae; genus Mycobacterium; species Mycobacterium branderi. The sequence goes on along the minus strand of NZ_AP022607.1, from coordinate 440,426 downwards.
CGAGCGTTGCCGCTGGGGCAGTGTGCGCCGGACCCGGATCGCGCGTGGCCCGCCCAGTGGCACGTCGCGTGGGCGCAGCACCTCTGTGCCCGCGACATGTGCAGTGGCGCAGGCGACTTCGGCCGGCGCGGTCTCCAGGTTGCTCATCGCGGTGGCCGCAATACTTTCATGGCGGCCCGCATGAGTGGCTGGGGGATGCGGTCCTGCACCGACAGCGCGGCGGTGGCCGCCCGGGAACGCAGCGGGGTGCCCCGGCCGAATATCCGGTTCAGCGGCCCGCCGGTCGGCTCGATCTCGATGTGCAGCGGGGGAGCACCTTCGGAGGCGCCCAGTGCCTGGGAGATGACGATGCGCTGGATTTCGCTGGTGCCCTCGAAGATGGTGTACAGCTTGGCATCTCGATACCACTTCTCCACCGGGTGGTCGGTGATGTAGCCCCACCCGCCCAGTGTCTGGATGGCGCGCTCGGTGGCTTTGACCGCGACCTCGCTGGCGGCCATCTTCGACATCGAACCCTCGCCGCGGTCGAATGCGATGCCGTTGGCGGCCATCCAGGAGGCCCGCCAGGTCAGCAGCCGGGCGGCATCGATCTGGGTGGCCAGTTCGGCCAGCGGAAACGCGATACCCTGATTGTCCAGGATCGGCCCGCCGAACGCTTCGCGCTGGGTGGCGTAGCTGGTGGCGTATTCCAGGGCGGCGCGGGCGATGCCGATCGCCTGCGCGGCCACCATCGGGCGGGTCTGCTCGAAGGTGCCCAGTGTGGCCGAGCCGGAATGCTTACCGCCGGCGACGGCCTCGCGGGCCTTGGCGAGCTTGTGTTCGAGTTTGTCTTGTCCGCCAAGTAGATTGGCTTCGGGCACCCTGACCCCCTCGAAGCGCAGCTCGGCGGTGTGGCTGGCCCGGCAGCCCAGCTTGTCGAGCTTGCGCACCAACTGAAGGCCGGCGGTGCCGCCGGGAATGACGAACAGCGCCTGGCCGCGGTGGCCGAGCTCTTCGTCGACAACCGCGTTGACCACGTGCACGTTGGCGATGCCGCCGTTGCCGATCCACATCTTGTGCCCGTCGATGATCCAGTCGCTTCCGTCGCGGCGGGCCCGGGTGCGCAGGTTGCGTACGTCGCTGCCGCCCTCGGGCTCGGAGATCGCCAGTGCGGCCAGTTTGAGGTCGCCCGGTGTGCCGAAGCACTCCGGCGCCCACTGCAGCATCTGCTCAGGCGAGGCGGCCTGGCCGATGGCCGAGAGCGCCAGCGCTGGCATGACGATCGCCAAACCGATTCCGGCGCAACCCCAAAACAGCTCCTCCATGAACATCGGTAGCGACAGCCCGGTCGAATCCCCGATCAGATCGCGGTAGAACAGCGGACTGTAGAAACCGCGCTGGGCGGCCTCCTCGAGCACCGGCCAGGGGAACTCCTGGCGCTGGTCGTAGTCGAGCGCGACCGGCCGGATCACCGTTTCGGCGAACTCGTGGGTGCGCCGCGCCAGGTCGTGCTGTGCTTGCGTCGGTGTCAGGTCGAAACTCATGAATGCGCCCTCGCAGTCACGGCGGTGGCTCCAAGTCGCCGATCGCCTGGTTTCCGACAGTGCAGTTGCCGGTTTACCGCTGCGTCAAACGCCGCCGGCTCGGCGCCGGCGGCGATCACGGTGTGAATCACGTTGAAACAGCCGGTGCGGCGGTGCGATCCCGCCCCGGCTGAGCGGGCAGAACATCGCGAATTGGCAGGTGCCCCTGGGGCGGCGCCGATCGCCGTTCGGGGTCCAGGACTCGCTTACCGGTCTGTGTCGGCGGCGCGTTCGGCCGCTGTGGGAACACCGACCCGATGCAGCACAACGCTCATCGGGCACCAGCCCGCTGCGGCGTTGAGCAGCAGGTTCGCTCCCACCAGAGCGGTCAAGATGCGCCAGCGGGCGCTGTGCCGGCGGCCCAGGGCCAGGCTCGCCAGCACCACCGTTCCGGCCATCAGCCCTACGACGCGCTCAAGCGGCCAGCCTTGCGGTCGGGGCATGCCGAACGCTGCAGTCTCGAGTGTGGCTTGGCCTTGGTCGGTATTCATCGAATTTCACCCTCTCCCTTGACGATTGCGTGCCGAGGCTAGTGCCGCGGGTGAAGCTGGGCGCAGTCGCGTTACCCGACGCGGATGACTGGCGGGGCGCGAGCGGATGATTCGCGGCCACCAGAACCATCGTCCCAGCAGCGCGGCGACCGCCGGTGTCATCAGCGAACGCACCACCAGGGTGTCGAAGAGCAGTCCCAGGCCAATCGTGCTGCCGGCCTGGCCGATCGAACGCACATCGCTGGCGACCATGGACATCATGGTGAAGGCGAACACCAGGCCCGCCGCGGTGACGACGGCGCCCGTTTCACCCATCGAGCGGATGATGCCGGTCTTCAGCCCGGCGCCGATTTCCTCCTGGAACCGCGAGACGAGCAGCAGGTTGTAGTCGGAGCCGACCGCCAACAAGATGATCACCCCGAACACCGGCGCGATCCAGTTCAGCTCCAGGCCGAAAATGTGTTGCCACACCAACACGGACAACCCGAAGGCCGCCGCAAGCGACAGCAGCACGGTGCCCACGATCACCACCGAGGCGACCAGGGCTCGTGTGATGATAAGCATCACAACGAATATCAGCGTCAGTGCCGCTACTCCGACGATCATGATGTCGTATTTCGCGCCGCTTTGGATGTCGTTGTACACCGCGGCCGTACCGGTGAGGTAGAACTTGGCGTTGGCCAGCGGTGTGCCTTTCACCGCCTCGTGCGCGGCCCACAGTGCCGGCTTGACGGCCGCAATGCCCTTCGGAGTTGCCGGGTCTGCGTCGTGGGTGATGATGAACCGCGCGGCCTTGCCGTCCGGCGATAAGAACAGCTTCAGCCCCCGGCGGAAGTCCGGATTGTCGAATGCTTCCGGGGGCAGATAGAAGTAGTCGTCGCTCTTGGACGAGTCGAACGCCTGGCCCATCGCGCCGGCTGTCTCGGTCATCCGCGACATCTGAGTCACCAGCCCCGAAAAGCTGCTGTGCAGGGTCAGAAGGGTGGCCCGCATTGACCTGGAAACCTCGATGATCGGCGGAAACTGCGCGAGCATGTGCGGCAGCACTCGGTCGATGTTGTCGATGTCGCTCAGCAGTGCGTTCATGTTGTCGCTGAAGTGGTCGATGCCGTCGATGGCCTCGAACAGTGATCGCACTGACCAGCAGGCCGGGATGTTGAAGCAGTGCTGTTCGGAGTACAAATAGCTGCGAACCGGACGTGCGAAATCGTCGAAATCCGCCAGATGGTCCCTGATGTCGTCCAGGGTGGCTTGGGTGTTCACCATGTCGCCGGCCATGTGATGAGTGGTGCCGGCCAGCTGTCCCAGCTGTTGATGCAACCGCTGCATCGACGCGATCATCGCGCCGAGGTCGTCGCTCATCGTGAGCAGGTCGGCCATCCGGTCCTTCATGAACTGCAGATTTTCTTGTACCGGAATCGATTGCGTGCTGACCTGAAAAGGGATCGACGTGTGCTCGATGGGACTGCCCAATGGCCGGGTGATGCCCTGTATCCTCTCGACACCGGGTGTGCGGAAGATGTGTTTGGCTATTCGATCCAGGATGATCATGTCGCCGGGATTGCGCATATCGTGATCGCCGTCGATCATGAGGATGTCGGGATTCATTCTCGCCGGGCTGAAATGGCGCTCTGCGGCGGCGTATCCGATGTTGGATGCGCGATGGTGGGGGATATAGAAGCGATCGTTGTAGCTGATCTTCATGCTCGGCACGATGAGCATGCCGACAACAACGCTCAGCAGTGATGCCACAAAGATCGGTCCGGGCCAGCGGACGGTGGCGGTGCCGATGCGCCTCCATCCGTGTACTTTGATCATTCGTTTCGGGTCGAGAAGGCCAAACCGGCCGGCCACGGCGACGACGGCCGGCCCGACGGTGAGCGCCCCGGCGATCACGATGAGCAATCCCAGCGCGGACGGAATGCCCAGCGCCCGGAAATAGGCCAGCCGCGCGAAATGCAGACAAAACGTCGCTCCGGCAATCGTCAGGCCGGAGCCCAAGATGACGTGATAGGTTCCGGCGAACATCGCGTAATAGGCGGCGTCGCGATTTTCGCCGGCCTGGCGTGCCTCTTGATAACGTCCGATCAGGAATATTGCGTAATCTGTTCCCGATGCGATCGCCAACGACGACAGCATCGCGACGACGAATGTCGAAAATCCTAAAAGGTTGTGGTAGCCCAGAACTGCGACGACCCCGCGGGCGGTGCCCATCTCGATGAAGACCACGAAGAGCACCAGAAGTACGGTGCTGACGCGGCGATAGACGACAAAGAGCATGATCATGATGACCATGCCGGTCACGCCCATCATCTTGAACATGCTTTTGTCGGCGCTTTCGGTCATGTCGGTGGACAGTGCTGCCGGGCCGGTGACGTAGGCCGTGATTCCAACCGGCGGCGATGACTCGTCGACGATCTTCTCGACCGCGTCGACGGACTCGTTTCCCAACGTGCTGCCCTGGTTGCCGGCCGTGTGGATTTGCACGTATGCGGCCTTGCCGTCGCCGCTCTGAGCGCCACCGGCGGTGATCGGGTCGCCCCACAAGTCGTGCACGTGCTGCACGTGCCTGGTGTCCGCCTCGAGTGTTTTCACCAGCCCGGCGTAATAGCGGTGCGCGTCAGTGCCGAGTCCGTGGTTGCTTTCCAGGACGACCATCACGATGCTGTCGGAGTCGAATTCCTGGAACTTCGCGCCGATCCGCTTCGCGGCGATCATTGACGGCGCATCGCGCGGCGACATCGTGATCGCATGGGTTCTCGCCACTGCCTCGATCGGCGGGACGAGAACGTTCACCGCGACCGCCAGGCCCAGCCACGCCAGGATGATCGGCACCGCGAACCGGTGAACCGCCCGCATCAGCAACGGGCGCGGCTCGTCGGGGCCGTTCATGCCGCCTTCACCAGACAAAAAGTCTGGGCATGGTGCCCGGTGGAGGTCTGCTCATCCTTGAGCTCACCGTTGACCATGATGCGGCATCCGATGGTGTCGCTGTCACCCTGTGCGACGACGTCGGCGATGACGGCCGGCGTCGTCGTGGTGACGGTGAATGTCCAGGGCAGGCTGGTGAAATCCGCCTTCTCCGGCTGGGCATCCTCATTCAGATAGCTCACCCGTCCCGCGGTGTCGCGCGGCCCGAAAACCTGGTAGGTAACCCGCTTTTCGTGCAGCGACACCAGCGTCTGCGCGCTGGGCGATGTCGAAAATATTTCATCGGAGCCGAAAACGCCGCGGAGCCGATCGACAGCAAGGCCGCCGCCGGTGATTGCCGCGATCACGACCAGCGGTACCCAGACTCGCTTGAGGATGCTGAACATCGAAGTCCCCCTTCGCTATGTGGGGGGTTGGTTGCCTGCACGGCTTTGGTCAGCGGATCGACTGCGGCACAGCGGTTTTCGCCGAGGCCCATTCCCTGGCGGCGTGGGGATCGCCTCAGGCCAAGGACAGGAACAGCTTTTCGAGCTCTTCCTCGGTGAGTATGGCGCCGCGTTCCGCGCCGGTTCCGGTGATGCAGTGGCGCATCCCGGTCGCGACGATCTTGAAGCCGGCGCGGTCGAGCGCACGCGACACCGCGGCCAGCTGGGTGACGACGTCCTTGCAGTCACGGCCGGCTTCGATCATCGCGATGACCCCGGCGAGCTGGCCTTGTGCGCGCCGTAACCGCTTGAGTACCAGATCCATTGCGTCGGCGTCGGTGGAAGCCATATCGGACCTTCTTTCTTTCTGTCGCAGAGGGTTATCGCCGGCGCCGCGGGCACGTCGTGAGCCCGCAGGTCCGGCATACAACGGCGTGGCACATCAGCTGCTCTTTGCAGTCGCGGTCGATGGCGGTCCCTTATAGGGGCGTTGCAGGACGGCGAACCCGGGGACCGACGCCGCGCTCAGCACGGCGTCGAGCAGCGCGGCGCCGGCCACTGGAGCGGGCAGGCTGGTCAGCACCGGCCCGAAGAATCCTTTGCCGTCCACCGCGAGGATCGGGCTGCCGCCATTGCCGCCGAGCGCATCCTGGCTGCGTTGGTGCGCCGCGCGCACGAGGTCATCCCATCCCGGGTCATCGAGTGCATCGAGCAGGGCCGGGCTGCAGTTCGTCGCCGCGAGCACCTCCTTGACCAGACTGTCGGTGGCGTCGGCCGCCCCGTCGTGTGCCCGGGCACCCCAGGCCTCGTAGAGATCGCCGAACGTGCCGGGCCCGCCCGGGTCGCTGACGGCGGCGAACACCCGCCCCACCCGACGCGACGAGTCGAGTTTGGCCCGCTGGGCGGGCGGCACATCGCGACCCTCGTTGAGCACAGCCAGGCTCATTTGCCGCAGTGCGACACGGCGCCCGGTCGCCGTGGCCGCGTCCAGCAACCAGCGCGAGGTCACCCAGGCGAATGGGCATATCGGGTCGACGTAGAGCTCGATCGAAGTCATTGCAGTTCCTTGGCGAGCGCACTGATCGCCGCCTGTAATTGGCGTGTCGCTTCTTCGGCGACGGGCAAGAGTGCCGACTCGTCGATGACCTGCACCATCACCTGGGGATTCATCGCTTCGACGTGCACCCGGTTCTCCGCGTCTTCGCGAACCACAACATTGCAGGGCAGCAGCAATCCGACCTGCTTGTCGGCTGTTAAAGCGCGATGCGCCAGCGGGGGGTTGCAGGCACCGAGAATCACATAGCGCTCCATCGACTCTCCGAGCTTCTCTTTCAGGGTCGCTTGGACATCGATCTCGGTCAGTACCCCGAAGCCCTTGTCCAGCAATACTTCCCGGGTCCTTGACACAACTTTGTCGAAGTCGGCGGCCTCGGCCGATGTGGCTATCGCGATGGACATGTTTCCCCTTCTCAGTGCCGATTGCGTGCTCATCGCACGCAAAGCGCTTGGCGGCCAACGGGTGTTGGCATTCATCGTGGTGAGCAGCCCGCCGCGTGAACCGGCGCACAGCCGTGCACGGCCGGAGCGCCTGCCACGATCCGGCGTGGCGGGCGCGGTGCTGCGAGTGGCAGGCGCCTGGTATTGCCGGCCGCTCTGCGGGCCGCTGACGCATATACCCATAGGGGTATACATGAGGACAGCATAGCGCATACCCGGGCGGGTATATAGGGGTTTAGGGCGACCAGGCGGTGACAAATTTCCGACCCGCCCACCGCATCTCCGGCAGGCGGCGCTTTGCGCCGCGCCGGAATGCGCGCAGGCCACGCGGTCCTGATCTGAGCCGATGTCAACTATTCGTCATAGGATCGGTAATCCGGCGGTAATCGACACCAGGAGCGGGATGGAACGCGGCAAAACCCACAATGCGGACGAGCGCTCCGAGTCGCCGCCGACTGATCGAGTGGTTGCCATCCTGGAGTTGCTGAGTCGGCAATCTGAGCCCAGTTCGGTGGCGTCGATTGTCTCGCGGCTCGAGTTGAACCGGTCCACGGTCACGTCGATCTTGGTGGCCCTGGAACGGGCCGGGTGGGTGGTTCGCCGACCCGATCTGCGCTATGTACTTGGTCCCGGGCTGCTGGGGGTCGCTGAGGCGGTCCGCGAATCGCTGCCGCTGCCGGCTCGCTTCGACGATGCGATCGCGGAGTTGGCGCAGCGCAGCGGATGTGGGGCGTCGCTGGCGCTGGTCGGGACCGGTGAGATGACCTTCCTGAGCGTGGTTCGCGGGCAGGGCCGGGTGCCGCCCGGTGTCGGTGCCGGAGTACGGCTGCCACTGACCGCGCCGGTGGGCGCCGCGGTGATCGCGCACCGAGATGCCCGGACACGCAAGAGGTGGCTCGCCTCGGCCCCCACGTCCCTTCGGCCGGCATTTGAAGACGTGCTCTCGCAGGTGCGCACCCGTGGCGTTGCCGTGTTCGGTCTTGGCGAATCGGACCCGAAAGTACTCGATGTGCTCGGTGAGGTGGCCGAACTGCTCGCCGAGCATCCACGCCGAGTTGCCTTGCGCCAGCAGGTGTTCGAGCTGTTGATCGGCCTGGGCGCAAACCCCTACACGGTAGATCAGCTCGCGACGCGCAAACGGTTGTCGGTGGGTTATCTCATCGCCCCGGTCTTCAATGCCGATGGGCAGGCGGCATATGAACTGCAGCTGGGGCCGCTGCAATCTTCGGCCAGCGCCGCTGAGCGCAAGCGTTACATCGACGAAGTTTGGGCGACCGCAGCCAAACTCAGCGCGTAATAGACCACGCCGCCCCGCCGGCTGAAATCAGAGATCGGGCGACCGGTCGCAAGCCATATCTTTTCCGGCCCGACCGGGGTGCGGCGACGTCGGCACTGCGGGGGTTGTGCTGACCGGGGCGGTCCTTGTGTGCGGTTTCGGCGCGACGTACGATCGTCGATGCACAATTATTCGTCGGTTGAGCGACAAATATTCGTCGGAGGTTGGTGATGAGTGCGACCATGCACGACCAGAGGGTGGCGTTCACGCCTCGCTCGGGCGCCTCGTGGCGTGATCCGTGGCCGATGTATGCGCAGTTGCGTGAGCACGACCCGGTACACCACGTGGTTCCCGCACATGCGCCGGAGAAGGACTATTGGGTGCTGTCTCGCTACGCCGATGTCAGCGCCGCCGCCCGCGACCACGAAACGTTCTCCTCCGCTCACGGTTTGACCGTCGACTACGGGGAGATGGAGCGGCTGGGCCTGACCGACAATCCTCCGCTGGTGATGCTCGATCCGCCGCAGCACACCACCTTCCGCCGGATGGTCGCGAAGGGATTCACCCCCAAGCAGATGGTGTCGATCGAGCCCGCGGTGCGCGACTTCGTGGTCGAGCGCATCGAGCGGCTGCGCACGCGCGCACTGCCCTGATGACCTCAAACCAGCTGCTCGAAGCCAGTTTTCGTGTGAGCTGATCGACTCAGCGGCCGTGCCGCGAAGAGGCGGGATTGATTCATCTGATGAAATATGCGGTACTTTTTGATGGATAAGCGTGATTATCCATCTTTTTTCGGTCAGACTGTGAGACATGGTGCGCAGCAACGACTTCGGCTCCACAGCGACGCCCGCTGGCGCGTCGGCCTGTGCCGAGGCCGCGGCGACCGGGCCAGATACCGATAGCGCCACCGCGGCCGCGATTCCGGACTGGTTCGCCGACTTCTTGATCGATCGGGCATCGCGTAAGCCCTCGGAGCACACGATGAAGGCCTACCGTCAGGACTTCGCCGCGGTGGCGGACCTGCTGACCGCCGGCAGGTCCGGTGACATCGCGCTAACTGACATAACGCGAAGCAAGCTGCGTGCGGCGTTCGCGGCCTATGCCTCGACACATGAGCCGGCCTCGATCCGGCGCTGCTGGTCGACGTGGAATGTGTTGTGCGACTTCCTCTATACCGCCGAACTGATACCGGCCAACCCGATGCCGTTCGTCGGCCGGCCCAAAGCGACCAAAACACTTCCCCGCGCCCTCCCCCAGCCTGCGGTCGGAGCGCTGCTCGAGGCGGTCGAGGCCGACCAGGGATCACCACGGCGCACCGACTGGGCCGAGCGAGACCTGGCGTTGATCCTGACCGGGCTGCTGGCCGGGCTGCGGGCCGACGAGCTGCGCCGGGCCGACGTCGGCGACATCCGCACGACCAGTGACGGCGGGGCGGTCATTCATGTTCGCGGCAAAGGCAGCAAGGACCGCTCCGTGCCGATCGAGGCCGAGCTGTTGGCGATCATCGAAGGCTACCTGGACAGTCGGGCGTCCCGCTTCCCCGCCACAACGAAATCCTCAGGGGCGACCGGGCTTTCGCGCTGGCCGTCGAACGCTCCACTGTTCGTGGGCCGCGACGGCGAACGCATCACCCGCGGCACCGTTCAGTCGCGTGTCCGGCGCGCTTTCCGCCGCGCCGGGCCGGGTGCCCAGCCGGTCCGCGGCGCGCTCATCCATGGGCTGCGCCACACCTACGCCACCGAGCTGGCCAACGCGGGGGTCAGCGTCTACACGCTGATGAAGCTGCTGGGCCACGAGTCGATGGCAACATCGCAGCGCTACGTCGCCGGCGCCGCCCGTGAAACCCGCACCGCCGCCGCACAAAACCCGCTTTACGGCATTGTTCACGACCGGCTGGGTCGACCGAAGCGGCTCGACGGGGAAACGACTGGTAGCCAATGAGATGCAAAACACCAGGCCTCATGCAAGGCAAGTGAGCGACACACTCGGTGAGCCGTTCCACACGCATGCTCATGGATAATTTGACATTATCCACGAAAAACGTCTCCATCTTCGCTATCATATTGGGCTAGCGTCGGGCGAACGACCAACTGGTCGTGGCGGACCCATGCTTGCTGGGCCGGTAGACCGGGCAGGCGCACCAGCACTCCACCAAAAACGGACGGTCCGCTGATGACAACCACTTCACCGGCATCTACCGGTAGCGGCGATCCATCGGGCAGTTCCGCGGGCAGTCCAGCGTCGGACCACAGCAGCCGAAAGCCATTCGGGTAGATTCTTGCAGACTTGCCCGCAAGGTTCGGCTCGTCGTAGCGCACGATCTGCCATTGCCCGGAAATACCGTTCTCATCGGCGATTTCGACAAATTCCGGCAATGACAGCGGGTACTCGATCGTCTCGTCCGGATCGGGCGGTCCCGTCCGAACAGGCGGCAGCGGAGGCAAGGGGCCGCGGATGTGCGGCGTGGTAACCGTGCGCAGGATCTCTTCGTGTAGCTCGTCGCCGGTGAGGCCGAGAGCCTCACATTTGGCCACGAGCACATCCCAATCAGCGTCCGGACCAGAAGTCACGTACCGAGCCTAGGCCGCCCGACCGACCACGAGAAGCGGTGAAGTCACGAGCGAACGAACCGGCCCACGGGCCCCACGACGATGGTCGGCTGCCGCGATCCATCGGGCCACCTGTGCGCCGGAACCCTCTGGACACCGGACGACCGTCCGCCGGGAGAGCGAAGGTGTGGGAGCCGACCGCGTGGCCGCATTTCGAAGTGGACCCCCGACAGGCGGCTGCCGTGTTCAGCGCCGCAGGTCTGAACTGGATGTCTCAGCGGTTCGGCACAGTCGACCCGGCCCGTGCCCGCGCCGGGTCAAGCCGCCTGGTGGACACGTTCGCGGCGGGTGCCGCTGGTTTGCCCGGCGTGGTAAGTGCTTGTCGGCCGCCGCAAACACCAGCGCATGCCCGCCGTCGTTGCTAGCGCGTGATTGCTGACAGTCTCCGACCGGAAGGCTAAGACGATGGCGGCTAAGTTCGAGATCAGCAAGGACCACGCGGGCAAGTTCCGGTTTCACCTCAAGGCGCCGAACGGCGAGATCATCGCCGCCAGCCAAGGCTATGAGACCAAAGCAAGCGCCGAGAAGGGTGTTGAGGCGGTCAAGACCCACGCCCCGACAGCTAAGGTCGAAGACCTCAGCGAGGCCAAATCCACCTAGCCCGTTACCAATTCACTGTCTCGGCGGTCTTGGGCGCCGTGACATTCTCACGCAACCGTGCATAACACACCTGAAAACCAGCATGTCGCATCGCGGGCGGCCGGCTCACCAACCGGGTGCCGCGCGCGTTCTGACCGTCGAGCGGCCACGCCTGGCACGTACTTGCTGATGCCCCAACCCTTCTGGCACTGAGACCCGGTCGATGTGGCACCGAGACGCGTCAGTGGCCGGCGTCGATCGCCGCACCACCGGGTGATCGCGGTCACCGGGTGATCGGCTGCGGGCGAAAGGCTGCGGCCGAAGTGTGTCCGCCGGCCCCGGGGTGGGCGATCACGTGACGGCGACGAGTGACACCGCCGGTGTGCGCGTGCGCGCCGGCACTGCATGGCATGCTGAGTTACCGGTGAGGAATCGATGACGAGCACGCCAGACGATCCACGGCCGGGCACGGGCCCCGGCACGTGGCACTCGGCTGTGCTGGGTGTCGGGTCGGTGGTGGCGGGCTATCGCGTGGAGCGCTTGCTCGGGGTGGGCGGCATGGGCGCGGTGTATCTGGTCGCCAACCCCGAGTTGCCGCGCCGGGACGCACTGAAAGTTCTTAGCGCCGAGTTGTCCTACAACGACGAGTTTCGGGCCCGCTTCACGCGGGAAGCCGAAGTTGCCTCGATGCTGGATCACCCCAACATTGTGTCGATCTATCGGCGCGGCCAGACCGACGACGGGCTGCTGTGGATCGCGATGCAGTTCGTCGATGGCACCGACGCCGACGGGGCGCTGCGGGCGGGGACGATGACCCCGGCGCGCGCGGTCCACATCGTCGGTGAGGTCGCCAAGGCGCTGGATTACGCGCACGCGCACCACGTGGTGCACCGTGATGTCAAGCCGGCCAACTTCTTGCTGTCGGGGCCCGTCGGCGCCGAGGAGCGGGTGCTGTTGGGCGATTTCGGGATCGCCCGCGCGCTCGACGACGTCGGTTTGACGGTGACCGGGTCGCTGGTGGCCACGCTCGCCTATGCCGCCCCCGAGGTGCTCGCCGGGGCCGGATTCGACGGCCGCGCGGACCTGTATTCGTTGGGCTGCACGCTGTTTCGGATGCTGACGGGTAAGACCCCGTACTCCACCGCGAACGGGCCGGGCGCGGTGATGATGGCCCACTTGCAAGCGCCGCCGCCGCGGATCACCGACCAGGTACCCGCATTGCCGCGCGCGCTGGACGCCGTGATCGCCAAGGCGATGGCCAAAGATCCCGCGCAACGGTTCTCCTCGGCGCGCGAACTGGCCGCGGCCGCGGCTTCGGTGCTGCACGACCGCACCACCTCGGTGACGGTGCCCTGGCAGCCGCTTGCGGGTGCTGAAGTGAGTTCCTATCCCGACGCGCACGGCACCGGCGCGCAGTGGTGGCAACACACCGGCGCGTTGCCCACCCATGCGGGCCCGGCCGCCGCACCCACTCAGTGGGGCGCACCGGGTTTCGTCTTCTCCCCCGTCCCGGTCAAGCAACGGCGGCGGCGCCGAACACTGATCCTGGCCACCGTGGCCGCGGTGGTCGTGCTGGCCGCTGCCGGGGTCGGCGCCACCGCCCTCAGCCGGCGCTCGGGTGAACATCCCGAGCCCCCTGCCCCGTCGGCCGCCCCTACCACCACAACCACCGCCCCGCCCACTCCAGTGCCCCCGCTGCCGCCCAAGGTGCTTGATGGCCTGCTGCCCAGCCCCGAACAAGTCGCGCAGATCATGGGCGCTTCTGAGTTGGCTCTTTTCGTATCGGGTGACAACTTGATCGACGACTCGTCGAAACTCGCCGAGAAAAACTGCATCGGCGCTTTCGCGCCGGCGCAGGCCATGGTCTATCTGCATAGTGGATGGAACGCCGCGCGCGTACAAGCCATCCACGAACCGGGCCCGGTCCCAAAGGCATTCGAAATCATCCAAACCGTGGTGCAATTCGCCACCGCCGCCGACGGGCAAAAGTTGCTCGCCGACCAAACAGCCCAGTGGTCGGCCTGCTCGGGAACCGATTTCACGGTGACCTACCCGGACATGGCCCCGCAGAAGTGGAAGTTCGGCCCGCTCACCAAGGCCGACGCGGCGATATCGATGAAGCAAATCTGGAACGGTCCCGCCAACGTCATGCCACAGGGCGGTACGTGTCAGCGCGCCTTACAGATCCACAACAATGTGGTCGCCGACATATGGGCCTGCCGCATCGACATCAACAACCAGGGCGTCGACCTCGCCAACGCCATCATCGCGAGAATCCCACATTGAACAACTCGGGTCGACGGATAGGGCTGTGCTAGCTGTCGGTGATGTCGCGTTGGCGGCTTCGGTAGGCGCGCATGCCGGCTTGCGATTTGCATTGGGTGCTGCCGAAGGTGGCTGAGGGGTTGCGGCTGGTGTCGATGAAGCCGTGATGGCAGTTTTTGCAGGCTTTGACCTTGACCCAGCTTCCGGTTTGCGACAGTGCGGTGACCTCGGCCAGGACGGTGCCGAGCACGCCGGCGAGCGCAGGCTAGCGGTGCGCCGTGCGGCTACATGGGACCGGGCAGCTCACCCAGAGCGGAGAGTTCTGCGTGGACAGGTTCGATGGCTGCCCGGTATTGCTCGTCAGTCAGAGATTTCGTGTAGTAGCGCTGTATGCGCAGCTGGTATTCCTGGTCGCGCAGGTACCGGATGCGGTCGAGCCTGGCGGAGTCGTCCCCCGAGAACTTCAATTGCTCGAGGCTGAGGTGGCCGGCCATGAACTGTTCGATCGGTGAGAGCCGATACCCGTGGTCGGCAAGGAATTCGAAGTACGGCTTGCAATAGGGACGTCCGCTGGCTCGCCAGCTGCGCTGGGCGGTGTTCCACTCGAAAGCTGCAAGCACCATCGCCAAAGTCACGGCGGCGGGGCGCTCATCGATATCGACTATCGCCGGAAGGTCTTCGTAACTGGCTTCGTCGGTTCCCAGCAGCTGTGCGGCAACATCCATGCTGGCGGGACAGTGCAGGTCCGTCAGAAAGTGAAAATTACGGGCGATGAACGTATTGGTCCCCGGCGGTGGCGTTTTCGCCGAGAAAATGTTCGTGCGAATCCAGTCAGCGCGAGCGGACGTCCCATGTCCCAGGTCAGATACCGCGCGTACACGTCAAGGTCCGGGACCTTCGCGCGGCGGGCCAGATCTCCCAAAGTTGTTCTGCCGCTCACCAATCTGCAGATGTGATCCTCTTGCCGGAGGTCATCGCGCGTGTAGATCAGCCCGAGATCGAGGCGGCGGACATAGTCATCGGTATTGACGTGCACGATCCACCCGGCCGGTCCGGCGATTCCGGGCACGTAGCGGGTGGAGATCTCGACCAGCAGGTCATCGACGGTGGCCGACTCGGGGAAGATCCAGAAAACACGATGGGACTCGACATCATCGCCCATCGCGACGCTGCTGCGGTCCAGCGTCACCTTCACCGTGTCGGTCATGCCCGTCATTGTCTCGCAAATCGCGTACTGCACCGGCGGGCCCTGCGGGTCCCGTGTAAGGCCTACCGCCCGAAGGCATTCGCGCCGGCCGCAGGGCCTTTGACCGCAGGGTCGCCCAGCCGTCCCAGTCGAGCCGCGAATGGCGGCCGGAGGATCTGCGATGGGCACAGCCCCGTAGCCAAGGCCATTGTGTCGATCCGCCCGCGGTGATCGGCGTGCGCGTCGGCGGTGCATACACTGCCCCCATGGCGCAGGTCTCAGGCCAGCCGATCAATGTTGATGCCGAAAATGTGATGCACGCCGCGGCGACGGTGGCCGGGCGTCTGGAGCGGGCCGCGCAGCCGGGTCCGACGCCGGTCGCCGCGACGTCGGGGTCGCCGGTCGATGCTGCCGCCCAGGCGTTGGCTACCAGCGTCCGCACGAAGATCGCGGCGATGTCAACTCAACTGGCCGGTAAGGGCCCCGAGCTGCAAGCCACGGCCCAGGCGGCACTGTCGAGGCTGCAGGCCCAAGACTCCGAGAACGCGGCCAAGATCGCGGAGGTAGGCGCCCGATCGCAGGTGTCAACCATCAATGGTGACGCGCGCCGTGGCATCCAAGCCGTCGACCGAACGTGGAAACAGGCGCCCGACCCGCAAGAACCTCAGCCCAAAGACAACCCCGACCCACCATGGAAAGACCAACCCCCACCCAAGAACTGGGAAGACATCAAAAAGATCTTGGATCAGCTGCAGAAAGGCGAAAACAAACCACACCGGCAACTGGACACACCCGAGGAAATCAAAGACTTCTGGGACTGGCTCAGCAAAGGGGCCAAGGGCGACCTGCCGTCGCCGGGCTTCCCCCGCAAGGTTTTTGACGACGGCACCGAGGTCGGTATGCGGCCCGACAGCAAATCCGGCGGCCCCACCGTCGAGTTCACGCCACCCGACTCCAAGCGCCTCCCCAAAGTCCACCTGCCGCTACCGCCACCGCCCGCAGCACCACCCGCGGCGGCACCGCCCGCGGCGGCACCGGAATCACCAGGCCCCTCGGTGGCATCGCAGATAGGACACGATCTGGAAAGCGCCGGCAAGGGCATCTGGACAGTCGTGGTCATTGCCGGCGGCCTGCTCAGCGGGATCTTCGGCGGCACCGGCGGAAGGGTTCCGACCCCATGACCTCTGCAGAATTACCGCCGATCATGCAGCCCATGGCGACGTCGGTACCCGACCTGCTCAGCGACGAAGAAGACGTGCAGGACATCGCCGCGCTGCCAGCTGACGCGACGCCCACCTGGTTGCAGCAACTGAGCGAGGTAACCACCTGGCAACCGGTCAGGCTGCCCCACAACCCGCAGCTGCGCCTTGCCGTCCACGGGACGCCTAGCGATGGCAGCTGGCAGGCTGCCGAGACGTTGAGCGTTTTCCGCTTCACCGGCTCGCCGCTGTTCGCCGATTTACTCAGCAACTCTGCGCGCACCCTGCGGAACCTGCACGCCGCCGAAATCACCACGAAGATGATGCGCGTTCCACCAGTTCAGGGTGTCGCCGCGTTGCGCAGCGCCGGCACCATCACGTTCGGCGAGCGCCGCGTTTGGGTGCAACTCAGCCATTACCTCATCGGCTCAGAGGAACCCCTGGCCGGCCGGCTAATCGTGCACGGCATGTTCGTCGACACTGCCTGGCGCGCCCAGCTGGCCGCCACTGTCACGGCACGCAGCGACGCGGTGCATCGCGGCTTCGTCGCGGCGGTGCGCGACGCACAGCGCAGCGGCTAATCGTCGCTGGCCACCACCAGCGCCACACTTGCGGTCGCGCGGTCGATCAACACGAACTCGTGAAAGCCAGTCGATGAACCGACAACCCCACCCCAGTCGTGCCAGGCACTCCTACCCAGATTGGCCAGCTGATAACAACTGCTCGCCGCCCTGATCCGTGAATACAGCTCACGTTCCAGTTCGTCGCGCTGAATATCCGGCAGCGGCACCTCGTATTCGGCCCAGGTGCGCAACAACGCCTCCGCGTCCTCGGCCGACACCGGCGAATACGCCGCCGAAGTGAGCACCTCCAACCGGTACGGACCGTGAATGGGTGCCTCGTGCTTCTCTTGACTGCCCAAGGCATAGCTGTCCCGATACAGACGGTGACCAATGAGCATCGCTAATACCGCGTCGTCGCCGGCGCCTTCCGGCAATGCGAACAATTTGATGTCCACCCACTGCCGGCTATGCCGGAAGTTGACGAACACCTCGCCGCGGAAGGCAAGCCCGTCATCAGAACTCGGCGTCGATTCTGCAGCGCTCACCGCACCCGCCTCATCCATCGCCGGCACCCCATCACCGGTCCGACCACGCCGAAACACCCGCCATTGTCTACCGCAGCGATCGGTACCCGACTGCGCGTTCACGCAGCGCTCGGGCCAACTTACCACCGCGAACACAGCGCTGATCGCCGATGCGCATAGCCTACGTAAGCACTAAGTAGCCTCCACACACAGTAGGTACTTTCCGCGATTGCCGGGACTTCTCGGGCGGCCTGACACTCGCAGCATGGCAGTGATCAGCCGGGACACCTCAGGTGTCGTCATACAGTTTCCGCCGATCCCTGCCGCCGGGCCAACGGCCCTGGTGTGGAGTCGGACGGCGACGGGTCTCAGTGCCGACTACACCTGTCTATTGCCGGATATCCAGCGCCCGAGCCGGTCAAGTGTGAAACCCGTTGACACGCGCCAAACTCGACAAGAGATCGTTGGCCAGACGGGTGTCGTCTGGCAATTCATGACGCGGCCGCTCTGCACAAATGTCCTCTGTTCCGGCTTGGTGTGGCGATGACGATTCCATTGATTGCGGCGGCTGCTGCGCGATCCGAGCCGAATCATGCTGTCAGCGCTCAGCCGCTAGATCCGTCGCTAGCGCAAAGGGGCCCGCGCACAGCAACGCTGCTGAGCGATCGCGGTAGCGACCCGGTTCGTGGCACCGGTTACACAGTAACGACCAGCGATGGGGTGCGATTGTCGGTCCGTGAATACGGCACTCGCCGCGCCGCCCACACCGTCGTGCTTCTTCATGGATGCTCTCTGAATAAAGACTCGTGGAACATCCAGATCACCGAGCTTCTCCGCCAATGGAATTCGGATATTCGCATCATCGCCTACGACCATCGCGGCCACGGCAAATCCGCGGGCGCGCCAATGCATACCTACCGAATTGAGCGGCTCGGCGCTGATCTCGGCGATGTCCTCACGTCCTTGCACGTGAAACCGCGGTTGACGCTTGTGGGACATTCCATGGGCGGCATGGCGAGCCTGGCCTACCTTGGTCTTCCCGCGAGCCTGCGGCCGGTCGATCCCCATGGGCTGGTATTGGTGGCGACCGCGGCGGGCCAGCTAACTGAGCGCGGCCTTGGCCGACTGCTGGCAACCCCAGCGATCGACATCCTCTACCTACTGGCACAGCACGTACCGCACTCGATCGCAGAGGGGGCCTTTCGGCTCCTCACTCGACCGTTATGCGGGGCATTGGTCAGCCAATGGGGGTACGGCACACGCCGTCACGACGCGCTCGCTGCTATCTCAGCCGCGGCGATCAACGCCACGCCGTTGGCAACCAAAGCCGCTGCGCTGCACGCGCTAAGGCACTACGACCAATATCGAACCCTCAAATCCGTCACCGCCACAACAGTTGTTCTTAGTGGTGGAGCCGACTTGCTAACCCCGCCGTCTCACGCGCGAGACATTGCTGCAGGCATTGCAGGTGCTATCCGCATTCACGAGCCGCAAGCTGGGCACATGCTCCTGCACGAGGCACTCCAGCTGGTCGCCACCGCAATTAACCATGTACTCCATCGCGGCAAACTCGCCTACTCGAGTCCAATCGGCAATGCCGCCTACACCGTCGATTCAGGAAATGGCTGATGGCCACGCATCGGCATCACTACGAGATCTGGGACAGCACCCCTACTGGCGCCGACATCGTCGGGGAGGTTGATACGTTGCGGGCAGCGCTGGCGCTCTACGTGCGTACCCGCAGAGCAACGCGAGGTCACACGATCGACCTGTTGGTCACCCCGATGGCCGAGGGCTAAGCGTCGAACGGACTTTGGTCGCGACCGAGATCTCGCCCATTGCGAAGCCCCGGAAGTGGCCGGGCAAGTCGGCCAGGTCATCCACGCGGTCAGACAGCGTCGGGCTTGGAACCCGAACGACAAAGCGCGCCGTCGAACTGACAACCGATATCGCAGGGTTGGTTGACCATTCGAACAAAACCGGCGCGCTCGAATTTAACGTAAGCGGATTGTAGTCAGCCTGAATGTTTTTCAGACTGTGCCGGTAGCCGCAATCAAGGAGGAGCGCTTATGCGGGTCGGCGTCCCGACTGAGATCAAGAATAACGAATACCGGGTAGCGATCACCCCCGCCGGTGTTGCCGAACTGGTCCGCCGGGGCCACCAGGTCTTAATCCAGGCAGGCGCCGGCGAGGGGTCGCAGATCAGCGACATCGAGTTCAAATCGGCTGGCGCCGAGATCATCCCAGACGCCGAGCAGGTCTGGGAGCAGGCCGACTTGTTGTTGAAGGTAAAGGAACCCGTCGAGGACGAGTTCCGACTGATGCGGCGCGACCAGATCCTGTTCACCTTTCTCCACCTCGCGGCATCCCCCGCGTGCACCGAGGCGCTGCTTAATGCAGGCACCACGTCGATTGCCTACGAAACTGTGCAGGCCGACGATGGCACATTGCCACTGCTGGCCCCGATGAGCGAGGTAGCGGGACGGCTGGCCTCACAGGTCGGGGCTTTCCACTTGATGAGACCGGTTGGCGGCTGTGGTGTGCTGATGGGTGGAGTTCCCGGCGCCCGGCCGGCCGACGTTGTAGTGATTGGGGGCGGCACGGCAGGGTACAACGCCGCATGGGTAGCTGCTGGAATGGGAGCGCACGTCACCATCCTCGATGTCAACCTCGCCAAGTTACGGGAACTAGACGCCAAGTTCGGCGGCCGCGCACAGACCCTGTACTCCTCGACGTTAGAACTGGAAACTGCGGTTAAGCGCGCGGACCTCGTCATCGGTGCCGTGCTGGTACCCGGCGCCAAAGCACCCAAGCTGGTCGCGAATTCCCTGGTGGAGCAAATGAAACCGGGCGCAGTACTAGTCGACATCGCGATCGATCAGGGGGGCTGTTTTGAGGACTCATGCGCAACCACGCACGAAGCCCCTACTTACGCCGTCCACGGAGCAATCTTCTACTGTGTGGCGAATATGCCCGGCTCGGTGCCGAGCACTTCGACGTTCGCGTTGACCAACGCGACCATCCCGTACGTAGTTGCACTGGCTGACCTGGGTTGGCGGGTGGCTTGCCAATCCGATCCGGTAATCGCGCGGGGGCTTACAACCCACGATGGCGCGTTGCTCAACCACCAAGTCGCGTCCGATCTGAGCCTTGCATTCACCGACCGAGAGTTGGTATTGGCATAGATTCGCCTGTGTGGCATCGTATTCCGTGCGGCGGCGACCTGCAGCCAGTTGCGCTGTCGCTGCACACCACATCTCCTCGAGACTGCTTCTCCCATGGCGTTTTGCCGGCCACAGTAGCCTGTTACAGACGAAGAAGTCTGATGCTTTCCTCGCGCATGTCACCTTTGCGGATCTTGCCGGTGACGGTCATCGGAAACTCGTCGACGACGTGGACGTAGCGCGGGATCTTGTAGTGCGCCAGCTTGCCGGTGGCGAAGGCGCGCACTGCCCCGGCGTCGAGCGGGCACCGCCCGGGCTTCATCCGAATCCACGCACAGATCTCTTCGCCGTAGCGCTCGTCGGGCACGCCGACCACTTGCGCCTCGTCGATGTCTGGATGGGTAAGCAGAAACTCCTCGATCTCTCGCGGGTACACGTTCTCCCCGCCGCGGATCACCATGTCCTTAAGGCGCCCAACGACGTTGCAGTAGCCGTCTTCTCGCATCACCGCAAGATCGCCGCTGTGCATCCACCCGTCGGCGTCGATCACTTCGCGGGTCTGGGCCTCGTCGCGCCAGTAGCCCAGCATCACCGAGTAGCCCCGAGTGCAGAACTCCCCCGGCTGCCCGCGCTCCACAACCTCGCCCGTATCCGGGTCGACGATCTTGATCTCCACATGCGGGTGCGCCCGGCCGACCGTCGCCGTGCGCCGCTCGAGATCGTCGTCGATGAGGGTTTGGCACGACACCGGCGACGTTTCCGTCATGCCGTAGGCGATGGCCACCTCGGTCATATTCATCTCGGCCACACAGCGTTTCATCACCTCGACCGGGCATACCGACCCGGCCATGATCCCGGTGCGCAGCGACGACAGGTCGAAAGCGGCGAAGTCGGGATGACCCAGCATCGCGATGAACATCGTCGGGACCCCGTAGACACCCGTGCAGCGCTCGGCCTCGATCGCCGCTAACGTGGCCCCCGCGTCGAACACCGGCGCAGGGATCACCATCGTGGCGCCATGCGCGGTACAACCCAGGTTGCCCAGCACCATGCCAAAGCAGTGGTAGAACGGCACCGGAATGCACACCCGATCATGAGACCCAAGGTTGAGCAGTTGTGTAGCAAAAAAGCCATTGTTGAGGATATTGCGATGCGACAGCGTCGCACCCTTGGGAAATCCCGTCGTCCCCGACGTGTACTGGATATTGATCGGATCGGTGTTGACCAAGGCAGCCGATCGAACCGAAAGCTCCTGTTCAGGCACGAATTCGGAAAGGCTCCGTAACGTTTCCCAGTCGTCAGTGTCGAGAAAGACAACGTCTTCCAGGTGCGAGCACTCCAGACGCGCTCGCTCAGCCAAACGGCGGTAGTCCGAAGACTTGAATACCGACGCCGAGATTAGTATTCGAACGCCTGATTGGTTGAGTGCATAGGCCAATTCGTGCGTGCGGTACGCGGGATTGATGTTGACCAAGATGGCACCGATTTTCGCCGTCGCGTACTGCACGATCGTCCACTCCGCGCAGTTCGGCGCCCAAATGCCAACCCCCTCACCGCGCTCGACCCCGAGCGCCATCAGCCCCCGCGCAATGAGATCGGCCTCGGCGTTAAGCTCGCCATAGGTCCAGCGGCGCCGCCGAGCAACCTCGACCAGAGCCTCGGCGTTCGGGTTTCTCGCCGCGATGCGCTCGAGGTTCGCCCCGATCGTCTCTTGCAGGAGCGGGGTGTCCGTCGGTCCGGCGTCGTAGGACTTCATCGCTCGATGCAGCCTGCTCCGTGCATCCTTTTAGGAGCGGGGCAGGTTGAGCCCGCCGTCCGCCCGCGGCCGCAGCGCGGCCAGCGCCCCGGCAGTGCATGAGCGCCTGCCTCAAGGACCATGCGACTCATTACACTGACGCTGCCGCCGCGTTCACAGCGGTGTCAAACGCGATGGGAACCGATGTCGGCCCGCTGATCCCCACCATCCTCGGTCGCCATTGGACGGGGGCCGCAAGGCGTAGATTGGGCAGTCGATGCGCCATGACGGTGAGCGCCTCGGCGAGCTCAAGTCTCGCAAGGTGTGTGCCCAGGCAATAATGCGCTCCGCCACCGAAGGTCAGTGCGGCCGGGGCACCTTCGCGGGTGATGTCCAAAGTGTCGGGATTCTCGAACACGGCCGGGTCACGGTTGGCGGCTGTAACGTTGGCAATGACGGTCGTGCCGGCGGGGATCACAACCCCGGCCAGTCCCACGTCGTCGACCGCTCTACGCACTATCCCCATCACGATTGGCGAGTGGCGCATGGCCTCTTCGACCGCTTTGGGTGCCAGCTCAGGATGTTCCGCCAGCAGCGTCCATTGATCCGGGTGTTCGAGGAGAGCCCCAACTGCCGCCGCAAGTTGATGACGCGTGGTGTCGGTGCCGGCCGTTAGCAGGGCCGCTGCCAACATCAGTAACTCATCGCGGGTCAGCCGATCACCCTCATCTTCTGCGCGGATCAGGTCTGAGAGCAGGTCGTCTGTAAGGTTTTCGCGCCTGCGAGTCACCATTGCGTCGACGTAGGCGTCAAGGTTCTCCCAGGCCGCGAGGATCGCCGGTCCATCATTGGCGACGTTCCAGCCAAAGATCTTCTCCAGGTCGTCGGCCCAAGCGGAGAAAAAGTGCCAATCCTCCTTGGGTGCACCGAAATACGCGCATATTACCGGTGTCGGAAATCCGCGAGCGATGTCTGCGACCACGTCGCAGACGCCGATGGAACTAACCGGTTCGACTAGGCCAGTGATGATCTCGTTGATCAGATCGCGTAGCCGTTCCACCGATCTCGGCGTGAACGCTTTCGCCACCAAGCGGCGCAGCCGGATATGCTCGGCACCATCGAGGCTCACGATGTACTTGGCGCTGCGTTCCCACAACGGACCAGAAGTGATGCCTTGGGCGTCCAGCCCAAGCCCTCGTGGGGAAACAAAACGCTCGTCGCGGAGCACAAATCGGGCCAGCTCGTAGCTGAGTGCTTCGGGTCCGTGCGGACCCAGTGCGATCGGCGCCCGCTGCTGTGCCTCCCGTAGGAGGCGGTATCCCTCATGGCTATTCTCGACGCGCTCGTAAGAGAGGGTCGGAAGCCCGGCCTGGAACACACTCGGGTGACCGGTGTGGGCTGTATCGACGTCCATGGCGGCTCCAACTGCTGTGACGGTGGAGTGGCGCTATTTGACAACACGCCTTGACACACCAACACTGCGCCGCGACAACGCAGTTGGCAATTGATGGTGCAGTCAAACCCGAGAGTCTGCGTTTGACAGATCAACCAATACGCGTGTCTGAATACCAAACTGTTGAGCACATGGGCGAGTTCGTGTGCGGTATGCCGGATCGAAGTCGACCACGATCTCACCTTCGCGCCGTCCGCATGCTGCTCGATGCTTCCTAGCAACGGGCATTGTGGTCGCGCCGATTCGACACTCATGTACCCAGACGCGAAGCGGTAGATAGTCTAGCGAGCTGGATCGAGAACCACCTTGAGGACATCGTCCTTGCGGTCGGCGAACAACCTGAAGGCCTGTTGGGCCTCAGTCAAACCCATCCGGTGGGTGACGAGTGATTCGATCGTCTTTGCGTTCAAGCGCCCGGTCTCGAGTGCGTCGAGCAGTTCCGGTAGTTGAGCCTGCACCGGGGTTGCACCGGTGTGGAACTCAAGCGATTTGAGAACGCTGGCGAAGACCGGGAAGTCCATCGTCAAAGATTCGGGGACGCCGATCATGGCGACGCGACCACCAAACCGCATCATGTCCAGCGCCATCGCCACGGTGGTCGGCCCGCCGTTCGCGTCGAGCACCACGTCGACACCAATGCCGGCGGTTGCCCCCAGAACGCCTTGCACCGCATCGCCATCATCGATTGGCTCGGCCCCCAAAGCGGCGGCGCGCTTCCGCCGTTCGGCGAGGAGGTCGATGGCGAAGATCCGTTCCGCGCCCAGCGCCGCTGCGGCCAACACGCATTGCTGGCCAACCGGTCCGAGCCCGATCACGGCAACGGATTCTCCCGGCGATACTCGCGCGCGCTTGGCGTGGTACCACGCCGTCGCGAGGTTGTCAGTCAGCATGATTCCGACGTCGTCAGAGATTGCCGACGGCAGTGCGGTCATATTGTGATCCGCTTCGGGTACGGCAACGAATTCCGCTTGGCATCCACCCAGGCCGTGCATACCCTGCCCGAAGATCCGCGGGCCGAAAACCTGGCAGAGTTGGACATTGCCCGTCGAGCACGATGCACACCGGCCACAGCTCAGGATGGCCGACACCAGCACCCGATCGCCTTTCTTGAAAGACGCTACGTTTGCGCCAGTTTCGACGACGATTCCGACGGCTTCGTGACCCATGCAGTACGATCCGACGCCAGGATCCACGTGGTACTGGTGCAGATCGCTGCCACAGATCCCCGACATCGTGACCCGAACGATCGCCCCGTCATCGCCGGGCAGGACCGGATCGTCCACGGTTTCGACCTCGACACGCGATATACCTTTGTAGATCAGCGCTTTCATGAATCGACCTTTGCTCAGGCGTGCGGAATCTTGAATGGGGCGGTGGCGCCGGCATCGACCACCTGGGTACTACCGGTGATGTAGCGCGCGTCATCTGACGCCAGGAACAGCACGACATTGCTGATGTCGATTTCGTCCACCCAGGGCACCTTCAGCGCATTCATGGCCACCAGCAGCTTGGCCGCGTCCTCTCGAGTCGCCCCGGGTACGCCGGTCCAGAACTCGTATCCGATCGGATTACTCAGCATCGGGCTGTCAACCGTGCCCGGATGCACGGAGTTGCAGCGGATCCGGTGCGGAGCGAGTTCCACAGCCAACGCTCGCATCAGGCCAGTCACGCCATGTTTTGCGGCCGTGTAATGACCGAGATGGGAGAAGCCGACTAATCCGCCGATGGAGCTGATGAGTATTACAGAGCCGCCCTCGCCCTTCTCGATCATGAGAGGAACCGCTGCGCGCGTGGTTTTCCATACGCCAGTCAGGTTGATGTCGATCATCTCCTGCCAGACGCGCTCGTCCATGGTGTGCAGCAGATCTGAACTGGCAATGCCGGCGTTGGCGACGACGATGTCAAGCCGGCCCAACTCGGCGACTCCTTCGGCCACGACATCCTGCAGCGCAGTCAGGTCACGCACGTCGGCCGTGCGTGCCACGATGCGCCGGCCCGTCTCCTCGACAAGCTTGACTGTGTGGGCGAGATCATCGGCGGTGGCTGTCGGCGTGATCGCCGTTTCGACTTGCTCGTCGATGTCGACGGCGATGATGTCGGCGCCTTCTTGTGCCAGGCGTAGCGCGTGCGACCGACCCTGACCGCGAGCTGCACCGGTAACAAACGCGACCTTGCGTTCCACGCGTCCCATAACCAGTAGAGTGCTCCGTCGCCACGCACCAAACCATTGATCGCGCCGTCAAACTGCCACACCGGCGTTTGACGGTTCGCCCAATACCGGACCGTGTGGATGGCGAATGTGTTGTGCGCGGTGACCAAGTCGATGCCCGCTGTTTGGCCGCAATTGTTCTGGCGGCGGGCGCCGCTCCGCACCAGAGTGGGGGCACACCGCATATCGCACAGGAGCCAGTCATGTCTATGATCCCCGTCGGCGTTTTCATCGCATCGGCGACCCCCCCGGAGCAAATCGCACCGATTGCCCGCCGCGCCGAACAGCTCGGCTATTCCGAGGTGTGGGTGGCTGAGGACTACTACTTTCACGGCGGACTGGCAGCGGCGGCCGTGGCGCTGGCGGCAACGGAGCGCGTCAAAGTCGGTGTCGGCGTGGTGTCATCGGTCGTCCGGCATCCGGCGGTCACGGCGATGGAGATCGCCACGCTGGTCCGCTGCTATCCCGGTCGGTTTCTGCCGGCAGTGGGACATGGCGCCCCGTTCTTGATCGACCAGATGGGGTTGGCCCCGAAATCTCGGTTGTCGGCGCTCAGCGAGTGCATCGGTAGCATTCGTGCGCTGTTGGCGGGTGAAACATTGAACACCGTCGGCAAGAGCTTCGCGTTTAACGCCGTGGCGTTAGCTCATCCGCCAAACGAGGAGGTGCCGATCCTGACTGGCGTGTTGGGCCCGAAATCATTGCAGCTGTCCGGGCGGATCGCCGACGGGACGGTGCTGAGCAGTATGTCGGGAAGCAAGTACGTCGAGGCGGCACTGGCGCACATCCGTAGTGGCATGGCCGAATCCGGCCGCACCACCCACCTGGTCCCCACGTTCGCGATGTTCAGCTGCCACACCGATCGGGCGGCTGCCAAGAAGGCGGTTCGTCCGCTACTAGCGCATTATCTTTCCGCTTTGGGCCCGCACAACTCCCTGACGAAGCCGTACGGCTACGGCGACGCGCTGGCCAACATGGCCAGCCGCGGCGGCGAAAAGACCGTCCTGCGAGAGGTGCCGGCGGAGTGGGTAGACGAGTTGACCGTCTCCGGAGATCCCGATGACGTCGCCGCGGCCATCCGCGCGTTACTCGGTGCAGGGTCCACCAGTGTGCTGCTCTCCCCCGCCAATTCCGCTACGGCACAACAGGAACTCGAGTTGGTCGCGAAGACGGTGTTGCCAGGCCTCACCGCGCTCGACTGAAGGTCCCCAGCACGCCGCGCTCAGTGCGCCGTCGCGTACCAGGTGGCGATCTGGACCCGACTGTTGACTTCGAGCTTGCGCATGATGTTGGCCACGTGGACTTCGACGGTCCGACGCGCGACGTGCAGGCGTGAGGCAATCTCCTTGTTGGCCAGTCCTTCAGCGATCAAGCGTGCCACCTGCCACTCTCGATCTGTGAGTGGTTGGGTGCCGGCAGCGTCGCCGGATGCGTCGGACTGCCGCGGCTCGTCTAAGTTCGCGTCGGCCAACGCCAGTTCGACGACTCGATCCAGGCTGATCCTGCTTGGACTTTCTGTCAGCCGCCGGTACTGCTGCTCCCCGAGCGCGGCACGGACCCGGTCACTACAGTGATCGCGCTGTTCGATGAGGCTCTTGAACCCCAAGAGCGGCGAGCAGGTGGTCGCCCACATCGGTTGGATAGCAGCTTCGAGTTCAGCGGCATGGCGGACATGGCCCTCGGCGGCGTACGCCCAGCACACTGCCTCGGCGGCAAGCAGCACGCCGGCGGTGTCGTGCAGAGGCTGTTTGGCCCGGATGCTTCGTTGGCCGAGCTCGATCGCCGCCGAGTACTTACCGCGCATGAACTGCGCCAGCGATTGCATCCACAGCCCGTACGATGCCGCCCACCGTTCGTTGAACTGGGCACACATCTGCTCGCACTCCAGCCCGCACTCGAAAGCACTGCCGAAATCTCCTTTACCCCAATCGATCTCAGCCTTGAGGTAAAGGGCGATCGCGATGCCCGGGATGTCGCCGGCGCGCCGTCGGCCGTCCAGGGCACGTCCGATATGGTCGCTTGCGGCATCCAATCGGTCCAGGAAGGCATGGCCGGCAGCCAGCAGCATGGTGGCATAGTCGAGGGCTTCGGCATCCTCGGCCGCCGCTGCATCCTCAGCGCAGCACTGCAGCAGCGACATGGCGTCATCGAGCTGCCCTTCCGCTAGCTCGATCCAGCCCAAAACCCACATCGCCTTGCGCCGCGCTGCCGGAGGCGGTTGTGCTTCCAGCGCCTGCCGCAGCCGCAGGTGCCCTTGACGCACCATGCCCTGCGCGGTCCACAACCGCCACAATTCGGCGGCCATCATTGTGCCAGCTGCCCCGTCGCGTGGACCATCAAGGTAGAAGTCCATGGCGGCGCGCAAGTTTGGCAGGTTCTCCAGCAAGCGCTGTGCCAACGTCGCCTGGTCCGGGCCGAACCAGTCTCGCGCGACAGCCATCACCAGGTCGCGGTAATAGGCGGCGTGGCGGGCCAATACCTCTGTGGTTTCGCCGTGCTCGGCCAGCTTGGCGCGGCCGTATTCCTGCACCAGGCTCAGCATCCGGTATGAGTTGCTGCTGCCGGCCGTGCGGATGAGGATCGACTTGGCGAGCAAGGAGTCGACCAAATCGGCGACCGCGTACACCTGCAGGTCGTCGCCGCAGCAGACCGTCTCGATCGCATCAAGATCAGCAGGGCCCGCGAAAGCACTCATCCGCTCCCAAAGCCTGCGCTCTGCGCCGCCGCACAAGTCGTAGCTCCAGCCGACCAGCGATTCCAAGTCGTAATGACGCGCGGGCGCGTCCCGCACCTGCGAGGTGAACAATCGATACCGGTTGTCCAGGCGGCGCACAATATCACCGGCCGACAGCGACCGCAGCCGCGCCGCGGCCAGCTCTATCGCCAGCGGCAGTCCGTCAAGTTGATGCACGAGCACCTTGACGGCTTCAACGTTATCGCGGTCCACGATGAACGCGGGCTCGACCGCCCGTGCGCGATCGAGTAACAACTGCACGGCTGGATACTGGGTGACCTGTTGCGGGGTGTCCGCCGATTCAAGCGAGGGGGTTTGCAGCGGATAGAGGGGCAACACTTGCTCGCCGGTCATGCGCAGCGGTTCGCGGCTGGTGGTCAGTATGTGTAAGTGAGGAGCAAGGTGCAGCAGTCGACCCGCCATCGCCGCGCAGGACTGGACGAGGTGTTCGCAGTTATCCAGGATGACCAGGGCCCGCCAGCCGGCAATCTTGTCGCCGAGGGAGGAACTCTCGCCGCGGGCCCGGCTGTCATCCACGCCGAGGGTCGAGGCTATTGCCGGCTCGAGCAGCCCGGCGTCGCGTATCGAAGCCAACTCGACGAACCACACGCCGTCCGGGAACCCGGAGAGCACGCTATGGCCAACGTGCAGGGACAGGCGCGTCTTGCCAACCCCGCCCGGGCCGGTCAAGGTCGTAAGCCTGGCCCGGCGGATCAGCGCTCGTAGCTGACGGACCTCGTCGTCGCGCCCAATAAGACTCGTTAAGTTCGGGGGCAAGTTGCCCGGTGTGCTCAACGGATTGCCTCCAAGCGACCGTCGGTCTACGTACACCCTAAGTACTTTCCGTGATTGTCGGAGACGTGCTCGTGCCCAAATACTCGCGATCATGGACGTGAGCACCGTCGATGCGATGGACCAACGTGGCTCTACCGGCATGCCGCTCAGCACTTTGCTCGCTGACCTGGCGCCAGGTGTTCTCGACGTAGTCGTGACGCCGCGGGAACCGCAGCAAGAGGTCACGACCGTTCAGATATGGGAACCCGAATGTGACACCGGCGTCGCGGCCGGTGCGATGGTGTTCGCGGTTGGGCCCTCCAGGCATGAAGTCGAGCGGTTGCTGTCGGCGTGCGAGAGCGCCAGCGCGGCGGCGATCGTTGTCCGCGCAACCGAAACCGGGCTGGCGCAACGTGCCGCCGAGTCCGGACTGTGGGTGCTCGCGCCGGGCTCGGGCATCACCTGGGATCGGGCAGCGGCGTTAGTCCGGGCAGCACTCGCCGCCAGCGGTGACCAGCAGGACGGACATCCATGGGACGGCGGCACAGACCTGTTTGAGCTTGCCGACGCCGCGGCGTTGGCCCTCGGCGCTCCGGTGGACGTGACCGACCACCGGCTGCGGTTGATGGCTTTCTCCTCGATGGATGAAGCCTGTGAGGAGCTTGATGACCAGCTGCGCGTGAAGACAATCCTGCACCGTCGAGTCCCCGAGGAGGTGGGCGCCTGGCTTCGCGCCAACGGGCAACTGACCCGGCTGATCAGAGCGACCGAACCGGTGCCGATTGTGCCGCCGGGGCACCGCCCACGGCTGGCAATGCCGCTGAGGGCGGGGCCCGAGGTGATCGGCTATCTCTGGCTGCTGCCGTTCTCCGGCTCCCTGGACGACTCCGCGACGGAGACCGCTCGCGATATTGCCCGCGTCTTCGCCGGCAGGCTGGCGCGCGCCGTCGTCGCCGACCGGCAACGACACGCCTCGGACCTTTTGCGCGGCGTGCTCGATGGCCGGCTGGTCGCAGACGCGCTCTCGACCGTCCTCGATGCCTCCGACACCACCCAGCTGCGGGTGATCGGGTTTGGTTCGCATGACGACGCTCCGCTGCATCACGTCGATCGCTGCCATCTGGAATCGCTGGTGGCAACGCGCATTCAGTCCCTCGGCAGCGTGTCGGTCACCGCAATGATCGGAAACACGGTCTATGCGTTGGTCGGCACGGGACACGGCCCGATGACGGGGCTGCGATCGCTCTCCGACGACATCGTGGTCAGGGCCGGACGCCAGCTCGGCGTGAAACTTGTCGCTGTCATCGGAGGCGTCAAGACCAAAATGTCCGAGCTGCGCCGAGCCGGCGCCGAGATCGACCGAGCGCTGCGGATCCATGCCCACGCGGGCGGCGGCAATGTCGTCACACTCGACGACATCAGCCTGCACTGCATCCTGCACGAGCTGGCCGAGGTAACCGAGGAACGACCGCACCTGCTCGCCGGCTCTCTTGAGGTGCTCGCGGAATTCGACCAAACCAAGAACACTGCCTACATCCCGACGCTGCTGGCGTATTTCGACGCCAATTGCGATCTGGCCGGTGCGGCCAACGCGATGTACCTGCACCGCAACACGATTCGGTATCGCTTGCAACGGATGCGAGACATCTGCGGATTGGACCTGGACGATCCCCTGGACCGCCTGGTAACCGAAATGCAGTTGCGGCTGTTGATGATCCGGAAAGCCACTGATGCCTCGGCGCACTGACGTTGCCTACTCAGACAAATCTCTGGTTGCGCTTTCAGCGTTCTGACCAATGAGATGCCGCAACGATACTGAAAAGCTGATGTACGTATAGAAATTCGACTACAGGAGAAATTCTCATGCCCGCAGTAGACAGGCAAATCGCCACACACAACCAACGGGTGAACTCTTCGACTCCCGACGCCGATATCGACGCGATATTGCATGCCCATCGGGAATGGTGGATATCCAATCAGGGCGGTGACATTCCGCGCATGGTGCCGAATTTCCCTGTCGGAGAGAACAACTACGTAATGTTCAACCTGCAGGGCCACCCCTACTACGGGATCGCCGAGAAGGTCAAGCTGTGGGAGCACTACAACCAGCAGGTCTTCTCACCCGACGTCCCGGTCAGTCGCATCGTCCAGTTTGTGCTTGAAGGCGACGTCGCCTGGATCGCCGCGGACGTGTTGTTCACCCTGACCGAAATCGGTGATGAGGGTCTGGCGGCCCCCAGCTCCGCATTTCACGTCGACACCAGCATGCGCGTCCGTTCCACCGAGTGCTACCTGCGCGACGACGGTGAGGGCGCGCCCAAGTGGACGATGTGGCATTTCCATTGCTCTCCCGCGCCGGACGCCGACGAGCCTCGGCCCGCTTTCGGCGATACCGCGCGCAGCCGCGGCGAACTCGTCCCCTAGCCCTCTGACACGCTGACAGGGACCGGCCCGTGGACCCCCAGACGGCACCCGAGCTGACGCCGTTCGAATTGACCACGCCGTCGCAGACGTTACGCGGCTGGACCGCCGGAGCGGTCACCGACAGCCCCCGCACCCCGGTGCTATTCGTGCACCCGATCAACCTGCAAGGGCTGGCCTGGGCGCAGGTGGCGACGGCACTGACCGGTGAACGGTTTTGTCTGCTGCCAGACATGCGCGGCCACGGTCGTTCGACCGCCAAGGGGCCGTTCGGAGTAGACGCCTGGGTCGAGGACCTGCTGGCGGTCCTCGACCACTTCGGCGTGACACGCTGCCATGTCGTGGGCGGGTCGCTCGGCGGCACGCTGGCCGTCGCCCTGGCCGACCGGGCACCTGAGCGAGTGGTGTCGATCGCCGCGTTCGGCAGCGCACTGGCCCTGGCGGGCCACGACCTGGAAGCCGTGCTCGACGCCCTGCGTGACAACGGCGTCCGCAGGACCTTCGAGCACGGCATCCCGGAGGTGACGGTCGCCCCCGGGACGCCGCAGCAAATCGTTTCGATGATCGTCGACATGACCAACCCGAACGATGTGCCTACCGTCAGCGCAATCTGGCGGGCAACCATCGACACCGACATCACCAACCTCGCCGAAAGTATCGCAGTACCCGCGCTCGTCGTCACCGGCGAGTGCGACCGCACCTGCCCACCCGACCAGGGCAAAGCGATGGCCGAACGGTTGGGTACCTCGTTCGCCTTGATGCCCGGCATCGGGCACCTGCCCATGCTGGAAGCACCGCAGCCGACCGCCGCATTGGTGCGCGACTTCCTCGACGCGCAGGAGGCGCCGCGATGACCTACTCGGTCCTTATCCGCGATCCGGTCACCGGCGACCTCGGTGTCGCCGTACAGTCACACTTCTTCGCTGTCGGCGCGGTGGTGCCCTGGGCTGAGGCCGGAGTCGGCGCAGTGGCAACACAATTCGTTCCCGACCCGCGCTATGGAGCGCGCGGTTTGGACGCCATGAGAGCCGGCACGAGCGCGGCCGACACGCTGCAGGCGCTGCTGGCCGTCGACAGCCGACCGCAATGGCGCCAAATCGCGATGCTCGACGCCCGGGGCAATGTCGCGGTGCACTCCGGTGCGCGGTGCATACCGGCCGCCGGCGGCCGCACCGGCGACGGGTGGAGCGTGCAAGGAAACCTCCTCGACTCCGAGCACGTCCTCGACGCGATGGCCGCAACCGTCGCCGATTCGGCCGCCAATCCTGCGCTGCCGCACCGGCTGCTGGCGGCACTGCAGGCGGCCGAGGACGGCGGCGGTGACGTCCGTGGCTCCCAGTCGGCGGCGATGCTCGTGGTCAGCGGTGCACGGCGCCCTCCGCCGGACAACGAGGTGCTGGTCAATCTGCGCGTGGACGACTCGCATAATCCGGTGGGCGAACTCGACCGCCTGCTGGGCGTGCACGAAGCCACCACGAAGCTGGGCGCCGCGGTCGGTCTGATCGTCAGCGGCGACCAGAACGCGTCCGCCGCGTTGCTCGACGACGCCCTCGCCGACGCGCACCAGTCCGCATCGGCGCTCGGACCGGATAATCCCGAAATCCACTTGTGGCGCGCGGTGTTGCTGGCACGCGGCGGACGCCTCGACGAGGCACATGCCGAGTTTCGCGCCATGGTCAACTGCCGGCCACAACTGCACGACATGGGGGCGCGCTTGGCCGCGGCGGGAATCGTGTCCGAGGCCACGGCCCGCGCGCTGGCCCACTCACCCAAAGTTACACGACGTGTCGTGGGTGACTCAACATCACGCTATTGACACGACATAGTGTCGTGCGAGATGCTGATGCGACCCGCATCACAGCAAGCCACTAAGAGCCCTGCTAACCGACCGGCCGGGACAGGCCCGCACCGGCCGTCGACAAGAGAGGACGTCATCCATGAAGACAATCTGGTTCCACATGCAGGGCTACCGGGACCTGCCCGACGATTTCGCCCAGCGGTACGAAAGCAGCTGGGTGACAGTGCCCAACCGGGAGTTATGCGATCCCGAGCAGGTGCACAAGTACATCAATTGGAACCTCGATGAGCTCGAATACGCCGATGATCTCGGGTTCGACGGCATCGGCACCAATGAGCACCACTCCAATATCTACGGCTTCCCGATGCCGCTAATCACCGCGGCGACGCTGGCTCGCCGCAAATCCGACGCCGCGATCTGCATACTCGGCTCGACGTTGGCGACGACCACACCGGTGCGGGTGGCCGAGGAGATGGCCTGGGTGGACTGCATGAGCGGCGGGCGACTCGTCGCGGGCATGCCGGTCGGTATCCCAATGGACACCTGCGGCGTCGCGGGTCTACCTCCGACTCACGTGCGCCCGCGCTGGTACGAGGGCATGGAGCTGATCCGGCAGGCCTGGACGCGACCTGGGCCGTTTCCGTTCAACGGGCGGTTCAACAAGGTCCGGTATGTCAACCCGTGGCCCGTGCCGTTGCAGAAGCCGCACCCGCCGATGTGGCTATTGGGCGGGGGATCGCTGGAGACCTACGACTACGCCGCCAAGTACGACCTGCCTTACAACTACCTCAGTTTCCAGGGGGCCAAGATAGCCAAGGCGCAGATGGATGGATTCTGGGAGGTGATCGAAAAAGCCGGCCTCGATGACAACCCGTACCGCGCGGGATTCGCGCAATTCCTCGCCGTCGCCGATACCGACAGCGAGGCGGAACGCTTGTACGGCAAGCACATCGAGAACTTCTTCAACAAGGCCTGGCACATCCCCCCGCACTACATCATGGTGCCCGGCTACATGAGCAAGAAGAGCCTGGCGGCCATAGCCGAGAAAGCGGGCGATGTGAATGCCTTCGCGAAGCTCGAGACCTCCTACGCCCACGCGATCGAATCGGGTTCGGTGATCGCCGGCAGCCCGGACACCGTCGCCGAACGGCTCATCCAGGCGGCGAAGGATCTACGCATCGGTCATCTCATCGCCCTCATGCAGATCCAATCCATGCCGACCGAGCTGACCAAGCACAGCACCAAACTGTATGCCGAAAAAGTCATGCCGAGACTGCGTGAGCTCTGGCCCGACTACGAAGACCGTTGGTGGCCGACCGGTGCAACCCGCAACCAATCCGCAGCCACCGCCCTCGCCACCAAGGAGGCGAAATGACCACCGCGCCCAACCCCGTCGCACTCAGCAGTCCCTTCTCGTCAAATCCGGTGATCGCCGAGGGACAGGGCGATCCAGTGGTGTTCTTGCACGGTCCGCTCGGCCAGGAATGGTCCGGATTCCTCGACGACTTGGCTGCGGACCACCGAGTCTTCGCGCCGGCCAACCCGGGCATCGACGAACCCGCCGAACTCGACCTGCTCGACGGTATGCATGACCTTGTTCTCTACTACGACGAGTTGTTCGACAACCTGGGCATCGGCGTCCCGTTCGATCTGGTCGGGCACTCCTACGGCGGGATGGTCGCGGCCGAATATGCCGCGACGTATCCCCGGAAAGTTCGCAAGCTGGTGCTGATCGACAGCATGGGCCTGTGGCTGGACGACGCACCGGTCGGTGACTTCGTCACCGTCGCCCCCGAGGCACTTGCCGCGCAGCTATGGTTGGACTTCGACAAACCGGAAGTCAAGGAGCGCACCACACTCAGCGACGACCCAGCCGAGGCTCAGGCGCAGGTGATCCACCGGTTCTCGACGATCGCGAGCGCTGCGCATTTCACCGCCCCGATCCCGGAGCGGGGGTTGTCCAAACGGCTGCGGCGCGTTACGGCGCCCACGCTGCTGGTCTGGGGCGCCGAAGATCTGTTGGTCCCGGCCGTGTATGCCGAGGAGTTCCGTTCCCGCATCGATGACGCCCAAGTCGAAATCATCGAGCACGCATGCCATTACCCGTATGTCGAGCAGCGGGAAGCGGTCAGCCGCCGCGTCCTTGAATTCCTCGGGTGAGCAGAAAGGAGTTTCGCGATGACACTCGATCCTGATGCTCAGCAGTTGACCGACGCGCTCGCGGGTCTGCTGCCCGGACCGTTGCACACGCTCGGCGTCGAAGGCGCACGCGCAGTCCTCGCCGGGCTCAGTGAGCAGAGCCCGCCACCGCCGCCACTACATTCGGTCGAAGACCACACCGTTGGCGGCCCAGCCGGCCCCTTGCAGACCCGGGTGTACCGCCCCGGCCCTGAGAACGATCTACCTGTTCTGATCCACCTGCACGGCGGCGGGTGGGCGATGGGCACACTCGACGCGAGCGAAGCACTTTGCCGTTCCCTGTCGGACAAGGCTGGCTGCGTGGTGGTTTCGGTCGACTACCGGCTCGCTCCGGAGCACAAATTCCCCGCGGCGGTCAACGACTGCTACGCCGCGGTGCAGTGGGTCGCGAACCATGCCGACGAAATCGGCGCAGACTCCAACCGGATCGCAATCGGCGGCGAGAGCGCCGGCGCCAACCTCGCGGCCGCCACCACCCTCCTGGCCCGCGATAGCGGCGGCCCACCGTTGGCCTTCCAACTTCTGGCATACCCGGTCACCGAATACGCGGTGGAGCGTCCGTCGTGGCGTGAGCACGCCTCCGCTCCCCTGCTGACCGTCGACGACGTCACCTGGTTCTGGGCACAGTATCTACGGGATCAGGCCGACCGCACCGATCCGCGCGCGACACCGTCGAATGCGTCGTCATTGGCCGGATTGCCGCCCGCGTACATCCTTACTGCCGAGCACGATCCCGTCCGCGACGACGGCGAGCAATACGGCCAACGGCTGCGTGACGCCGGCGTCGACGTGACCGTCAAACGTTACCCCGGTGTATTCCATGGATTCCTCTCAATGGTGGGGATGCTCAACCGCACCGCCGAGGCACTCGATGATGCGGCCGCACAGCTCGCGCATGCGTTCGCCACCGCGCCGGCCACGAACTGACGAGGACCCATCGATGACCGCTTCCACAGCCCAGACGATCGACGTCGACCCGGTTCCGACCGACCCGTCGAAACTCCGAAATGCTTACGGCTGCTTCCCATCCGGCGTGACCGCAGTATGTGCGCTCGTCGATGGCAAACCGGTGGGTATCGCCGCCAGTTCATTCACCCCGGTATCGGTCAGCCCGCCACTGGTATCAGTGTGCGTGCAAAACACCTCGACCACCTGGCCGAGGTTGCGTGGAAGACTTCGGCTGGGGTTGAGCGTCCTCGCCGAGGACCAGGATCTGCAATGCCGCGCCCTGGCTATGAAGAACGGCGATCGATTTGCCGACATCGACTGGGCCCCAACGTCGCAGGGTGCCGTATTGGTCCACGGCGCGGCCGCTTGGCTGGACTGCTCCGTCCACGCCGAGGTGCCCGCCGGTGACCATGTGATCGTCTTACTCGAGATTCACGGGGTGCGGTGCGACCCCGAAGCTGCCCCACTGGTATTCCATGCCAGCCAGTTCCGTCGGCTCGCGGCCGCGTGAGCCAACCGAAGGCGCTAGCGCAAATGTCGGAACAATCCCAGTACATCGGACCGGCGGCCACCGTCGACGACGCGGTCTCCGCACTCGCGCAGGGCCGCATGGTCGTCGTCGTCGACGACGAGAACCGCGAAAACGAAGGCGACCTCGTGGTGGCCGCCGACCTCGTGACGGCTGAGCAGATGGCCTTCCTGGTCGCGCATACCACAGGAATCGTATGCGTGCCAGTTGGCGAGGACCGAGCCGACCGGCTTGAGCTGCCGCTCATGGTTGCGCACAACGAGGACAGGCACGGAACAGCGTTTACGGTCTCGGTCGACCACGTCGAGACCGGGACCGGCGTGTCCGCGCGTGACCGCACCCGCACCGCGCGTGCGCTCGCCGATCCGAGCACGACCCCCACGGATCTACGCCGGCCGGGACATATCTTTCCGTTGCGTGCGCGAGCCGGAGGCGTGCTCGTGCGGCAAGGACACACCGAGGCCGCCATCGATCTCTTGCGGCTGGCAGGACGTCCCGAGGTGGCCGTGATCAGCGAAATCATCGATGACGACGGCTCGATGAGACGCGGTGCGAGCTTGCGAAACTTTGCCGCCGAGCACGGTTTGCCGCTCGTGGCTATCGCAGATCTGGTCCGCTACCGCAAAGCCACGGAGCGGACGATCGAACCGATCGCCGAGTCGGCCCTGCCTACCCGCGCGGGCTTGTTCCGGGCCGTGGCGTACCGAAGCGCTGTCGATGGTCTTGAGCATCTGGCCCTGGTGCTCGGCGACGTCGCCGCCGCCGGGCGGTCGCCTGAAGGTGTACTGGTACGGGTGCACAGCGAATGTCTCACCGGCGACGTCCTTGGCTCGCTTCGGTGCGACTGCGGAGACCAGCTGGAGTGTGCACTGCAAGCCATCACCGACGAAGGCTGCGGAGTCCTGGTGTATCTGCGTGGCCACGAGGGCCGCGGAATCGGGTTGGCGCACAAGATCCGCGCGTATGCCCTGCAGGATGGCGGGTTGGACACGGTCGAAGCCAACATCGCGCAGGGCCTGCCGGTGGATGCCCGCACATACGGAATCGGCGCTCAGATCCTGTCCGATCTCGGTGTCCGCCGGCTGCGGCTCATCACCAACAACCCGGCCAAGTACGGTGGCCTCGAAGGGTTCTCGCTCTCTATCGTCGGGCGCGTCGGCCTGCCCACCGCGGTAACAGACCACAACCTTCACTACCTTCGCACCAAGCGAGACCGGATGGGACACAACATGCCCTCAGCGTTGACGGCGCCGTGACGGGGGCGATTGTGCACGGTCGCGGATCGTCGACACACACTGGTCTCGGTGCTGTGATTGTGGCCCGGCACCGGTGTGGTCGGACAACGTTGGCGCGATCCTCGCCTGTACTGAAACGCAGGGCCGGCGGAGGACCAGGGGCAGGCCGGCGCTCTCGGCAAGCCGTATGTAGAGGAGTGAGCACGCTGCACCGCATTGAATTATCTAGGATATGAGGATGTCCGCCGACGATCTGGCAACCACCAGCCGACGTGGTTGGCAGGGCGGCTCGGTTCGCGCCGAACAGAAGCAGCGCACCCGCGAGCGGCTGGTCGAGGCCGCGCGAACGGTGTTCGAGACCCGCGGGTACGGTGCAGCGTCGATCGCCGATATCACCGCCGAATGCCAGATCCACCGCGCCACGTTTTACATCCACTTCACCGATAAGGCCGAGTGTTTCCTGGCCGTTCTCGACGGAGTGATCGCTCAATCGGCGGAATACTGGCGCGGACTCGACAAGGCACTACTGGCAGACACGCCGGCCGCCATGCGGGAGTGGCTGGCCCAGGCGGTGCATTGGTGGGAGCAGCATGCCGCGCTGCTACCGGCCTGGGAGGAGGCACTTGCCGTCGACCGCACGATCGCGGGTCGATTGGCATTCCAGTTGGGTGGCCTCGCCAACGAAATGCGTGGTTACCTAGCACGATTCGAGACGCCGCAGGAGCGCGAGGACGCCCGCCTAAGGGTCGTGCATCTAGTCCTCATGCTCGACAGTTTCTGGTTTCGGACCATCGTTCAGCAGGTTATGGACAGTGATCGCGAGCACGTCTTGGACCTGCTTACCGACATGTGGTGCGGCGCCCTGCATATCGGCGGATCCAGCTAACTCGAAGCTTCGACGTCGAGCCGTTCGACGGCGAGCGCCGCATACACGGCCGCTGCGTCGGCCAGAACGTCGTCGGAAAACCGCGCGCGCGGGGAGTGATTCATCGGCGCGGATACGGGATCCAGATCAGGCATGCATGCACCAAGGCCCACGAACGCGCCAGGAACGATGTCGAGCACTCTGGAGAAGTCTTCCGAACCGCTGAGCGGCCTATCCATTGGCGCATAGCGATCCTCGTCGATCATTTCCTGGACAACGCGCTGTGCAAACGCGACTTCGCCCGCGTTGTTGACGGTAAGTGGATATTCGACATGAAAATCGACGTCTACCTCGACGCCGTGGGCGGCAGCAACTCCTTGCAGAACCCGCGGGATTAAGGTCGCCAACCGTTCCGCATTCTCGGCCGAATACCGTCGCACGGTTGCCTCGAACGTCGCGATATCGGGAATGATGTTGGCGCGCGCCCCGGCCTGCACGACCCCGACGGTGACCACAACCGGATCGAAGGCATCGAACCCCCGGGTGACCATGGTCTGTAGTGAGGTGATCATTTCAGCGGCGGCAACCACCGGGTCCTTAGCCGAGTGGGGTGCAGAACCATGCCCGCCGGCACCGCGGACGGTGACCGACAGTGTGTGCGAGGCCGACAGCATCGGGCCGGGCTTGCTACAGAAAACTCCCGCAGGCATCGTGTTCGACAACACGTGCATCCCGTACGCGAAGTCCACTCGACGTCCGGCGGCGTCTAACACTCCTTCAGCAATCATCGCCTGTGCGCCGTCCCAGCCCTCCTCGCCTGGCTGGAACATGAAGACCACGTCGCCAGCGATGCCGTCACGATGCGCTGCTAGCAAGTGTGCGGCACCAACCAAGGCAGCCGTGTGCAAGTCGTGGCCGCAGGCATGCATCGCGCCGTTGCGCGATGCAAAGTCCTCGTCGGTCTGCTCGCCGATCGGCAGGGCGTCCATGTCGGCGCGCAACAACACAGTTTTAGGGCGATTTGCATCCCGTCGGCCTCCGCGCAAGACCCCCGTCACCGAAGACACCGTCTCGCCGACCCCGATCTCTAGAGGAAGACCCCCCACTGCACCCAGCACACGTTCCTGGGTGCGCGGCAGGTGTAGGCCGACCTCTGGTTCGCGATGCAGGTCGCGACGGAACGCGACAAGGTCATCTTGCAGCGCCCGAGCATCACTTCTCAGGTTCATGCGGCGATCCGTCCCGGGTTGGGCAGTGTTAATTCGTGTGCAACGGCACCGACCGCACCACGAAGCTTCGAGCTGAAAGTAGGTAGGTGGCTGGCGCAGCACGTTCGCAAGGCCCAGTGCACCAAACGATTACGCGAGGGCAATTGATAGCGCAGTCAAAGTCCGATGTCCGCTTTTGACGGATCAGCCAATGCTCGACCGATGAAGAGTGACCTACCGTTTTCGAAACTGACTGTGTCGCTATGTCACAGCGGACGACCACGAGCAATCGATTCAGCAATGAAGAGGAGCCAATTGTCCATCCCGGTTCGCAGCGAGTACGGCGGCTGGCTGCCCCTGGTGACGATGGACGCGGTCACCAAACCGGCCAATGCACTCGGCGCATTCTTCGCGATGTGCCTGGACACCGTTGTCCAGATGTTCCGGCCGCCATGGGCATGGCGAGAGTTCCTCTTCCAAATGTGGTTCGTGGCACGGGTCTCCATGCTTCCGACCGCCTTGTTGTGTATCCCGTTCGGCGTGCTGTTGACGTTTGACGTTGACGTACTCCTGGTTGAGATCGGCGCAGCGGATTTCTCAGGCGCCGGCACGGCACTGGGGACGGTTACCCAAAGTGGCCCAGTGGTGACCGTTCTCGTGATCACTGGCGCGGGCGCCACCGCGATGTGCGCAGATCTCGGGGCTCGGACGATCCGCGACGAACTGGATGCCCTGCGCGTGATGGGCATTGACCCGATTCAGGCGCTCGTGGTACCGCGGGTGCTGGCGGCCACACTCGTCTCGCTGCTGCTGTCGTCGGTGGTGACCGTCACGGGTGTTGTCGGCGGATTCTTCTTCGCCGTTTACTTCCAGCACGTCACTCCCGGTGCATTCGCGGCCGGCCTCACCCTGTTAGTCGGAACGCCCGAAGTGGTTGTGTCCCTGGCGAAGGCCGCCATTTTCGGCCTGGTCGCCGGTCTCATCGCCTGTTACAAAGGCACCCACGTCGGCGGCGGTCCGCAGGCTGTCGGCAACGCGGTCAACGAGACCGTTGTGTTTACTTTCCTAGCGCTCTTCGTCATCAATGTGATCGCCACCGCAGTCGGTGT
The DNA here is from genome assembly GCF_010728725.1 of Mycobacterium branderi. Taxonomy (NCBI): domain Bacteria; kingdom Bacillati; phylum Actinomycetota; class Actinomycetes; order Mycobacteriales; family Mycobacteriaceae; genus Mycobacterium; species Mycobacterium branderi. The sequence continues at coordinate 398,938 of NZ_AP022607.1, read as the reverse complement.
GAAGGTGGCGACATGAACACCACCCAACCAAGCGGACTCCACCCCAGGCTTTACCGCACTGCTCACGGCGTGGTGAGCAGCTGGAATCGACTCGGTGCACAAGCACAGTTCTACGGACAGACTGTGCGAGGCATTGGAACTGTCTTCGCGCACTACAAAGTGGAGCTAGTTCGATTGATCGCCCAGATGAGCCTTGGCACCGGCGCATTGGTTCTTGTAGGCGGCTCAGTGGCCATCGTTGGCTTCCTGATGTTGTCGGGCGGCTCGCTCGTCGCAGTACAGGCGTATAGCTATCTCCAGCAGATCGGCGTTGGAGCACTGGCCGGGTTCGGATCGGCGTTCCTCAACGTGCGACTGATCGCACCGCTGGTCGCAGGTATCGGCCTGGCTGCCACCATCGGCGCCGGAGCCACCGCACAGCTGGGGGCCATGCGAATCAGCGAAGAAATCGATGCGCTTGAGGTGATGGCTATCCGTTCAGTGGCCTACCTTACGTCGACACGATTGGTCGCCGGCGTGATCGTGGTAATTCCGTTGTACTGCGTCGCCGTGCTGATGGCTTTTCTGGCCACACGTTTCGGCACCACAGCCATCTATGGCCAGTCGACCGGCGTCTACGATCACTACTTCAACACCTTCTTGAACCCCACCGACTTGATGTGGTCGTTCTTGCAGGCCATAGCAATGGCCGTCGTGGTCATGCTGATACACACCTACTACGGATTCACCGCCTCCGGGGGACCCGCCGGGGTCGGCGAGGCGGTCGGCCGAGCCGTACGGGCATCATTGGTCACCGCGGTGTTCGTCACCGTCTTTGTCTCCCTGGCCATTTACGGCCAGTCCGGAAACTTCCACCTGGCGGGATAGCGGCAATGGAAGCAAGACCAGGAGAAAGGCGACTCCACCCCGCACTGTGCACGCTGATCTTGCTCGCTGTCATCGGATTGTTCGCATTCGTCACGTTTTCGTTATTCGCCGGAACATTCGCCTCGTATGTTCCGGTCACGCTGACCGCAGACCGGTCGGGGCTGGTCATGGAGCTCGGGGCCAAGGTCAAGATGCGCGGCGTGCAGGTAGGTCGTGTCGGAACGATTCACGGAGGAAATAAGCCAGTCACGTTGACCTTGCAGCTCTACCCGGATCAGATCCGACACATTCCCGCCAATGTGCAGGCTCGGATCCGGGCCACCACCGTCTTCGGGGCGAAATATGTCGACCTCGTCTATCCCAAACACCCTAGCGCCAAACGGATCTCAGCGGGATCAGTGATTACTTCGGAGAATGTCAGCACCGAGGTAAACACGGTCTTTCAGAACCTTACTGATCTGTTGAACCGGATCGACCCGGCCAAGCTGAACAGCGTACTGACGGCGCTGTCGCAGGGTCTGCGGGGCGAGGGCCCCACCATCGGACAAGCGACCTCCGATGCCAACGAAGTACTGCTGGCACTCAATCCCCGCGCCGAAACAATGCGTAATGACTGGCAGTCGGTATCGGGATTCAGTGACACCTACAGTGCAGCAGCCCGCGACATCCTCGCCGTGCTCGATTCGGCGAGTACAACTAGTTCCGCCATCACAGACAACTCCCGGGATTTAGACGCCGCTCTGGTCAACGTCATCGGGTTGGCGCAAAGCGGCGTCAACCTAATCGCGTCCAGCAAGGACAATCTGGTGAATGCGGTCAATTCTCTTGAACCCACAACGAGCCTGCTCTTTAAGTACAACCCTGAATTGACCTGCCTGATCGTCGGCGGGAAATACTTCCTCGACCACGGTGGCTATGACGCCGCAGGCGGCGGGGATGGAAAGTCAACGATCGTCGACGCCGCGATTCTGCTCGGCGACGACCCTTACAGGTACCCCGACAATCTGCCTGTGGTCGGCGCCAAGGGCGGCCCAGGCGGCCAGCCGGGATGCGGCTCACTGCCCGACGTCGCAAAGAACTGGCCGCTCCGCCAACTCATCACCAACACCGGTTGGGGAACCGGTATCGATTGGCGCCCCAATCCCGGCATCGGCTTCCCCGGCTGGGCCGACTACTTCCCGGTCACGCGCGGAGCACCCAAACCGCCGAGCATCCGCCACCCCGGAGGTCCGGCCCCTGGCCCAATGCCCTACCCCGGGGCCCCGCCCTACGGGGCGCCGATGTACGCGCCCGATGGCACGCCGCTGTATCCCGGTCTGCCGCCCGCACCTGCGCCCGGTGCCCCGAAAGAACCTGGCCCGCCGCCCCCAGGTTCGGAGCCGTTCTCGGTGCCCGCACCAGCCTCCCAACAGCCGACTCCGCTGCCGCCGCTCCCCACGCCCGCCCTCCCATCACCCTGACCACTTCATAGCCCCTAGTAAGATCGAAAGGTCACCGCGTGAGAAGTAAACTGCCAGGCACCATCTGGCGTCTCACTGCATTCGTGGCTGTCTGCCTTTTCTTTATGTTCGCGATGTTCGCGATCTTCAGCCAGCTTCGGTTCCAGTCGGAGAAGGTCTATAACGCCGACTTCACCAACGTGACTGGATTGAAAGAAGGTCAGTTCGTCCGCATAGCCGGTGTGGAAGTCGGCAAGGTCAAAAGTATTGCGGTCCAGCCCGATACAACGGTGCGAGTCGCGTTCAGCGCCGACGATTCGGTCGTGTTGACGCAGGGCACCCGGGCCGTCATCCGCTACGACGACCTAATCGGCGGGCGCTACCTGGCACTCGAGGAAGGAGTAGGCGGAACCACGAAACTCCACCAAGGAGACACAATTGCGCTGTCCAACACCTCACCAGCGCTGGACCTCGATGCGCTGATCGGCGGTTTCCGACCCTTGTTCCGTGCACTCGACCCCGACCAGGTCAATGCGCTTACCGGACAGCTGATTAGCGCATTCGAAGGCCAGGGTGACACCATCGCCTCCTTTTTCGAACACACCGCGGCACTGACCCGCACCCTCGCCGACCGGGATCAGCTCGTCGGACAGGTCATCACCAACCTCAACACCGTCGTGGGTTCACTCGGCGAGCAACGGACTCAATTCCATAAAGCCATCGACTCTCTGTCCCAGCTGGTAACCACTCTGGCCGAACGCAAGCACGACATCAGCAATTCGGTCGCCTACACAAACGCGGCTACCTCCTCGCTCACCGACCTACTGGCCCAGGGACGTCCCCCGTTCCAAAAGATCGTTCGCGAGGCCGACCGCACAGCCGGTCTGATCGTGGCCGACCGGCCCTACATGGACAACTTGCTGCAAACCCTGCCCGACAAATTCCAGCTTCTCGCCCGGCAAGGCATCTACGGCGACTTCTTCAGCTTCTATCTGTGTGACGCAATCCTGAAAGTCAACGGCAAGGGCGGCCAGCCGGTTTACATCAAGCTGGCCGGTCAGGCCAGCGGAAGGTGCGCGCCCAAATGAAAACCTTCGCCGAACGCAAACCTCTCGTCCTCTGCGTCGTTGGCGTCGCCTTCACCGTGGCCATAGCGGCGGTTGCCCTCAACTACGACAAAGTGCCCTTCATCAATCAAAACAAACACTATTCGGCATACTTCGGTGATGCCGGCGGGCTGATAACCGGTGCCGCAGTGCAGGTTTCCGGCTACCAGGTGGGCAAAGTAGAAAGCCTCGGCTTAGACGGCCCCCGCGTCCTGGTGAAGTTCAACGTAGGCAAGAACATCCACTTGGGCGACCGCAGCGAGGCGGCGATCAAGACAAAAACTCTGTTGGGCGCAAAGATCCTTGAAGTCACCCCGCGCGGTGATGGCCAACAGCGCGGCCCCATCCCGATCGACCGCACCCGCTCGCCCTACCAGCTGCCCGATGCGCTCGGGGATCTCACGTCAACGATCAGCGGGCTCAACACCGATCAGCTGTCCCACTCGCTGGCCGTACTTTCAGACACCTTCAAGGACACCCCGCCAGCGCTGAGGCTGGCCATCGGCGGTGTAGGGCGATTCTCCGACACCTTGGACCAACGTGATGCACAGTTGCGCAACCTCTTAGCCAACGCCAACAAAGTGACCGGAATACTGGCCGAGGACAGCGACAAGATCGTCACCCTGCTCGCCAACACCAACGCTCTCCTGGCCCAACTGCAAAGTCAAAGCGGCGCTCTAGACCAGATCTCCCACAACATCACCTCGGCCGCCCGCCAGCTCGAGGGGTTCATCGCGGAAAACAGCGACACCTTTAAACCTATGTTGGACAAGCTCAATGGTGTGCTGGACATCCTGGATAACCACAAGGAGCGTGTCCAGCAGGCGATCAAGAAACTCAACGCCTACGTGATGTCGCTTGGTGAGTCCGTCGCCTCAGGACCGTTCTTCAAGGCCTATCTCGTTAACCTGTTGCCCGGCCAGTTCGTTCAGCCATTCATCGAAGCGGCGTTCTCCGATCTGGGACTGGATCCTGCCGTCCTGTTGCCGTCGCAGCGAACCGATCCACAAGTCGGACAACCAGGCACCCCGCCGCTGCCGGTTCCCTACCCACGTACCGGCCAGGGCGGTGAGCCCAACCGCACCCTCCCCGACGCCATCACGGGCAAACCCGGCGATCCGCGCTACCCGTATCGCGAACCGCTGCCTGCCCCGCCTCCGGGTGGTCCACCGCCCGGACCGCCGGCGCTGCCACCGCCCGGCCTGCACTCCCTTCCTGAGCCCACCCCATCCCCCATATACGTCCCCGCGCCGAGTGAAGCGTCGCCAGGCCCCAGAGGTGGTCAATGACCAAACGCACAACACGGATCGGACTGGCAGTCGCCCTGACCGCAACCTTGTTTGTCGGGTCATTCGTCGCATTGCGAACCACAGCTACGGTCCACCGCACACATGTGACCGCATACTTCGCCAGCAGCAACGGCATTTACGCCGGCGATGAGGTGCGGATCTTGGGTATCCCCGTCGGCAAGATCGACCGAATCGAACCGCAGCAGCAACGGGCAAAGATCTCGTTCTGGTACGACGACAAGTACCCGGTGCCGGCGAACGCCAACGCGGTGATCATCTCCCCTTCACTCGTCGCAGTCCGGGCGATCCAACTGACACCCGCCTACACTCAGGGACCCGCCATGCAAAACGGTGCTGTGATCCCACTGGAGCGCACCGCGGTTCCGGTCGAATGGGACGACCTGCGCGCGCAGCTGCAGAAACTCACCGAGATGCTGCAGCCAACGCAGCCCGGTGGAGTAAGCACGCTAGGGGTAGCCGTCAACACCGCTGCGGAAAATCTGCGCGGCGAAGGACCCAATATCCGCGACACGTTGATCAAACTGTCGCAAGCGTTTTCCGCACTCGGTGACCACAGCACCGATCTGTTCTCCACGGTCAAAAACGTCTCCACCCTGGTATCGGCCTTGCAAGACAGCAAGGACGTACTGCGTCAGCTAAACCAGAATCTAGCCGCAGTAACCGCTCTACTGTCGGACGACCCGAACGAAATCAGCAACGCAGTATCTGCCATCAACGATGTGGTCGACCATCTGAAAACCTTTGTGGCAGAAAACCGAGACGCAATGGGCACGACCTCCGACAAACTCGCGTCGGTTACGACGGCGCTGAACCAGAGCCTCGATGACGTCAAGCAGACGCTGCACATCCTGCCGAACGTCCTGCAAAACTTCACCAACATCTACCAGCCAGCCCAAGGGGCCCTAACCGGAGTTTTGGCGCTCAACAACTTCGCTAATCCCCTCACGTTTTTGTGCGGCGCAATCCAAGCCGCCTCTCGACTGGGCGGGAAGGACGCAGCCAAGCTCTGCGTGCAATATCTCGCCCCGATCATCAAGAACCGTCAGTACAACTTCTTGCCGCTGGGCGAAAACCTGTTCGTCGGGGCGGCGGCGCGCCCTAATGAGCTCACGTACAGCGAAGACTGGCTGCGCCCGGATTACGTTCCGCCGTCTGGTTCGGCAGCGGCTCCCCACCCTGCCGGTCCGGCCGCGTCTGTTGGCGAAAGGACGGCTGCTGAAGCGCCCGAGCCGACCCAGGTGGCGCCGGCGCCGACAAAGCCGGCGGACGGCCTACAGGGAATGATGTTGCCGCCCGGCGGTGGGACATGAAGTCGAAAAACCAGACGGCGGTCATCGCGGCGGTTTTGGGCATGGCCATTGCGATATCGGGCTGCGGATGGCGCGGTGCGAATTCCCTGCCGCTGCCCGGCACGCAAGGCCGTGGCCCGGGTTCGTTCACCATCCAGGCGCAATTGCCGGATGTGGACAACATAGAGCGAAACTCCCGGGTCCGAGTCGGTGACGTCACCGTCGGCACCGTCAGCAAGATAGAACGGCAAGGCTGGCACGCATTACTCACCATGACCATCAACGGCGACGTGGAATTGCCCGCCAACGCGACGGCCAAGGTTGGACAAACTAGCCTGCTCGGTTCCAAACACATCGAGCTGGCGCCGCCGAAAATGGTCGCGCCCGAGGGCAAATTACATGCCGGATCGTTGATTCCGTTGGCGTCGGGGAGCTCGTATCCCACTACGGAGAAGACGCTGGCCGCACTGTCGCTGGTTCTCAACGGTGGCGGGATCGGTCAGATCCAAGACATCACTCAGGCACTGAGCACCGCGTTGGCCGGCCGCGAGAACGATCTGCGAAGCCTCATCAAGCAGCTGGATAGGTTTATCGGCTACGTCAACAACCAGACCGAAGACATCATCGACGCCACCGAGAGTCTCAACAACTTTGCCGGCCAGGTCGCCGACCAGAAGCCGGTGCTCGACAAGGCTTTCAAGACTATCCCCGATGCACTGGCCGTCCTGAAAGACGAACGAAAGACGTTGGCCGACGCACTTGATTCACTGGGCAAGTTCAGCGCAGTGGCTGCCGATTCCGTGAACAAGACCAAGGATAACCTGGTCACGGAACTGAAAGGCATTGGGCCCGTGCTTGAATCGCTGGCCAATGCCGGCCCGGATCTGACTCGATCGCTGAGCTTCTTCGCCACGTTCCCGTGGCCAAACGAGACTTTGGAGAAGTGGTTCCGCGGTGACTACGCCAACCTCACCGCTATTTTCGACCTTACCCTGAGCCGCATCGACGCCGGGTTGTTCACCGGCACCCGCTGGGAAGGCAACCTGACCGAGCTCGAAATGCAGTGGGGCCGCACGATTGGACAAATGCCAAGCCCCTACACCGCCGGTAATCCGCTGGTCGTGCCATACCACCGGGACCAGGGCCGCTGACATGCGAATGAACAGACGGATTTGGACTCAACTCACCGTCCTGATCGCGATCACCGCGACCGCTTTCATGTTCATGGCGTTCGGTTACATGCGGCTGCCAACCCTGCTATTCGGTGTCGGCCACTATCGGGTCACGGTGCAATTGCCAGAAGCTGCAGGCCTCTACGAGCGAGCCAACGTGACCTATTTAGGCACCGAGGTAGGTCAGGTTAAGTCGGTCGAACTTACCGATAGCGGCATCAATGCGGTGCTCTCCCTGCGCTCCGACGTAAAAATACCCGCCAACCTCGACGCCCGAGTCCACAGCACCTCCGCTGTCGGAGAGCAGTACGTCGAGTTGCTACCGCGCGCAGGCGAATCCGCGCCCCTCAAAACTGGCGATGTCATCCCGCTCAGCCACTCATCTGTCCCACCCGATGTCAACGAACTTCTCAATGCCACCAACCGCGGTTTGCAGGCGATCCCAGGTGAGAACCTCAAGACCGTGATCGACGAGTCCTACACAGCGATAGGTGGCCTTGGACCGGAGCTCTCGCGCATCGTAAAGGGATCCACACGGCTGGCCATAGACGCACGCAAGAATTTGGACGAGCTGACCAATGTCATCGACAACGTCGCACCGGTGCTGAACACCCAAACCGACACGTCGGAATCCGTCCAGGCATGGGCGGCCCACATGGCCGATATCACTCGGCAGCTCAAGGACAACGACGTGGCAGTCCGAAATGTGCTGCACAAGGGCTCCGGAGCCATGGAGGAAGTACGGGATCTCTTCGACCGGCTGCAACCGACGCTGCCGATCGTGATGGCCAACCTGGCCAGCATCGCTCCAGTGCTGGTCACCTATCACGCCGGTCTCGAGCAAATCTTGGTGCTCGTCCCTCTGGGGACAGCGGCCATGCAAGCGGTGACCGTCGCCAACCAAAACACTAAGCAGGACTACAGGGGCGCCTATCTGAGCTTCAACCTCAATTTCAACCTCCCCCCGCCCTGCACGACCGGCTACCTGCCGATCCAGCAACAGCGGGTCCCCACCTACGAGGACTACCCGGACCGCCCGGCAGGCGATGTGTATTGCCGCGTGCCGCAGGACTCGATGTTCAACGTGCGCGGCGCCCGTAACTACCCCTGCGTGACCCGGCCCGGCAAACGAGCCCCAACCGTCAAGTTATGCGAAAGCGACGAGAGCTATGTCCCACTAAACGACGGCTTCAACTGGAAGGGCGACCCCAACGCCACGCTGTCCGGACAAGACATCCCGCAGTTGCCTCCGGGATCAACGCCCGCACAGCAACTTCCGCCCAACGGCCCGGCACCATCGCCGATCGCAGCAGCCGAATACGACCCCGCTACCGGCAGCTACGTCGGTCCGGACGGCAACGTGTACACCCAGTCCAACCTCGCCCAAACCGCACCGAAGGAGCAGACATGGCAGTCGATGCTGATACCTCCTACGGCCCGCTGACCGTCCTGGTGGAATCGGATGTGGACTGCACCGATACCGGCAGCGACATCGACCCGAACAGCCGAGCCAGCGTTCCCGATCCGGCTGAGGCCGAGGCTTGCGTCGATGAGCAGTCCGCGCTTCGCGCCACTTCCGAGGTTCGATCCGCGGTGACTTTAGGCGCCGCCATGGTTGTTGTGTTGGCAGTTGTCGTCGGTTGGCTCGGATTTCGCTTTTACCAATCTCATCGCGATCAAGCGCGGGACGCGCTACTTCTCCAGGCCGCCAGACAAGGGGCCCTGAACCTGACCACCATCAGCTACACCGAAGCAGACTCCGATGTGCAACGAATTCTCGATTCCTCGACCGGCGAATTCTACGACGACTTCCAAAGGCGCTCACAGTCGTTTATCGACGTGGTCAAAAAGGCGCAATCAAAATCGGAAGGCACGGTCACCGCAGCCGGGCTTGAGTCGGTGCAGAGCGACGAGGCCAAGGTGCTAGCGACCATATCGGTGAAAACCTCTAACGCTGGCGCCGCTGAACAACAACCGCGCCTGTGACGAATGCGTATCACCGTGCGGAAGGTCGGCAACACCGCCAAAGTGTCCAACGTCCAATTCGTGCCATGAGTACCCGACATCGCATGACGACGGGAGGAGTTGCGGTGCCTAAAAGCTCGGCGTTCGTCATCGACGGCGCTGCCGCCGATGCCGATCCAACCGGTCGGGCCGTCGAGACTCCGGTCGTTGACAGCGACGATAGCCACGAATCCGACTGCCATCGGCTTGAATCCACCCACGAGGCCGACGATGCTCACGCAGCGGCCGGCGAACCTGCCACGAACGAATCTCAACAAAAGACCCGCCGGCAGAAATGGAGTCGCGTGGTCGGCTTCGGTGCCCTACCAGCGCTTGCCCTGCTATTAGCGCTGGCAGCAGGATATCTGAAATGGCAGGATGGTGCAGTTCGTGAAACAGCGCTCGGCCGAAGCCAATCCGTGCATGCGGCCATTGACAGCACGATCGCGATGTTGTCCTACCGCCCCGATAGCGTGGACAAGGACCTGCACGCCGCTCAGGACCGTCTCACCGGCAACTTTCGGAACGCCTACTCCTCGCTGATCGATGACGTGGTGATCCCCGGTTCCAGGCAAAAGGACATCTCGGCGGTCGCCACCGTCCCAGCCGCCGCGTCGGTGTCGGCAACCGGCAATCACGCAGTCGTCATCGTTTTCGTAAACCAGACAACTGTTGTCGGCAACGATGCCCCGACCAATTCCGCCTCAAGCGTCCGAGTGACGTTGGAAAAGCTTGGTGGACAGTGGCTTATCTCGGACTTCACGCCGGTATGACTGGAAATGAGGGCATTCATGAATACCGGTAGCGGCGGCGGCGATCATCGCGTGGACGGCACGGCTGAGTGGCCCTATCACGGTGGGGGGCGTCCGGCGAACGCGCGCCGACCCGGTGGCGGATCTGTCCACGGGATCGTGGTAGACCCCGATCGAAGACAGCTCGCGTCCATGATTGTGCGACGTGGGATCCAGACAATCGCCTTGGCCGGGGTGATTGTCGCGTTCGTCGCGACGCCAGCCGCGCGCGCCGACAACAAGCGCCTCAACGATGCAGTAGTCGCGAACGTCTACACGGCCCAGCATCAAGCGGGCTGCACCAACGACGTCAAAATCAATCCCCAACTACAACTCGCCGCCGAGTGGCACGCGAAAGATGTGCTGAACAACCGCAACCTCGTTGATGACATTGGCTCAGATGGGTCGGGCCCGCAAGACCGCGCGAACGCAGCCGGCTTCCACGGTCAGGTGGGCGAAACAGTGGCGATCAACCCAGCGGCGGCAATCAGTGGCGTTGAGCTGATCAACCAGTGGTATTACAACCCAGCGCATTTCGCCATCATGTCTAACTGCGCTAACTCCCAGATCGGAGTGTGGTCAGAAAATAGTCCGGATCGCACGGTCGTGGTGGCCGTCTACGGACGGCCACAGCAACTCGTCGACCCGCCCAGAAGGAGAGCCGAAACTTCGCCTATGGCCGCCGCACCTGGCCAATCGGAAAACATTCCGCTCGATCCCAGCCCCGACTACGATGCCAGCGACGAACTCGAGTTCGGCATCAGCTGGTTTCCCTGGATCCTACGGGGCGTCTACCCACCGCCAGCCCATCCGCCGGAATAGCGTGGCTTCCAGGTACGGCAGCCCAACTAACCTTCGGAGGCCGTCTTTTCGCACCAACACTTCCGAGATTTGCTAAGGACTTGTACCCCCCGCGACCGGTAACGATTGGCGGATCCACACCGCCAGTTCACCATTCGACGGTTTTGGAGGTTGCTGCGCCAAGGGTAGACGTTTCCAGAAGCGTCCAGGTAACCGATCTGGGAACGAGATCGGAGCGACTCAAGCGATGCTTTCGATCCGGCTGAGTTGGTCGCCGAGGCCGAGCCGTGCTATGTCAGCGTCGTAGCGGGCCTGCATGTTGATCCAGAACATGTCAGTAAGCCCGAACGCGCGCGAAAGACGGAGCCCGGTGTCGGCAGTAATCGCTCGCCGGCCGTGCACGATCTCGTGGACCCGCGGCAGTGGCACGTCGATCGCCTTCGCCAGTCTGTACTGCGTGATCCCAAGTGGCTCCATGAACTCCGTCAGGAGGATCACGCCCGGGTGGGTCGGCATGAAATCTCCCATGGCTTTTCCCTCACTTAGTGGTAGTCGGTCAGTTCGACCTGCTCGGCACCGTCGTTGGCCCATACGAAGCACACCCGCCATTGGTCGTTGACGCGAATACTGTGTTGGCCTTCGCTGTCGCCTGCGAGCTTCTCCAAGCGATTTCCGGGAGGCACCCGCAGATCGTTGAGGTTTTCCGCCGCATCGATGAGCTGCATCTTTTCGCGAGCTTTCTTCGCGGTTTCTTTGCTGAAGCACTTCGCAAAGGTCAGGTTCCACACTTTCTCGCTATCCCTGTCCTTAAAGGAGCGGATCACCTCCCCAATGGTAACGTGGCTAGTTAGTAACGTCAAACGTAACCATCGGCTTATTGGGGGGTCCTAGATCCCGTCACCGGGACGGCGTGCAGCGGCGGGCAACGTGGGCCAGTCCGCTCTTGTCGGGTGCACCGGAGTCGCCGCCGAGCACGGCAACAGCGGCCTGGCATGAAATTCGGTTCTATCTCGATCTATTTTGCCGTCGCTCCGATGTTTACGCTCTGCCGTAACAGAGCCGCCGGGACCGTCGCTCCGGTTGGACGCGAGCCGTTCACGGCTGTTGGCGACGAAACATTAAGCGCACCGATGCTTAGCCAGGCATTTCGCGCATCGAGCGCCGTGACCGTTACTACGCTGGAGACTCAGCCTGACGGCTGTTGTACCGCAACGACTTACGAATAATATGCGGCTAATCCATCACTCCTGCAGTTCTCCCCAGCACCTGCCGAAATGGACCCGTGCTCACCTCGCGCGGCGAAGCGGGCGGTGTAGCAACTTGTCCGAGGTAACACGACATGCGATATCCGACCACGTCGCGAGGCTAAGGTGGTGTCGGGGCACATTGCTGATCACTAGTTGCCGCAGTACATTCCGGAATTCAATAATTGTTTGTTGGTGCCGCTCAGTGCCGTTCGTCGAGGTCAGACATGGCCGCAGCACCGACAGCCGACCCGGGCTTCCACAGTGAGATCAGCGATGTGGGCGTCGCCGGTTCCGTCCCGGAGGCCACCGTGGAACAACGGATGCAGGACATTCCGGTATTCGCCGGAATGGCGCGAACAACGTTGCCGGACAGATGACCGAGAAAACCCGTGAACGAAGCTGACGCCCTGGTAGCAGCGACTACCATCTTTCTGGTCTGGTCGGGATCGCCACAGGTACCGGCGCGGGGCACACAAAAAGAAGGATTGAACATGGGAACGCAGCCCGTCCCGAGGGGTCGGTGAGTGAACCGGTGGCCGGGCTCATGAGCCAACCGCGGGCCCGCCTGCAACGCGCGGCACGGGATGCAGCGCTGCCGTATCCGACAAATCCCGACTTGCAGCAGTGCGCCGTCGACGCCGCGATCCACCTTCTGTGCGACACAGCCGACTTGAACACCGCCGGGGCCGAATGGCGCCGAATTCAGCAAGAGGAGAAAAGAATTCGCGCCCGGGTACGACCGCTGGCGGTGATGTCAGTCGCCGACAAGATCTTCTCCGAACGGTGGGTCGCCCGCGCAACCTTCGTGGATCGCATGCGGTTGCGCCGCTGGTCGGGCAAAACAACCAGCGCGCGCCGAAGTCAATCAGTGCCGGCTCAGAGAGCCTCCCGGTGAAAACGGAACACCGACGCCTGCCTCGCGTTGGCGGCGTGTGTGCGCGCCGGACCTCGGCGGCGCTGCGGATCGCGGTCATCGCCGTGGCGATCGCGCTGAGCGGCGGCTGCTCGACGGTGGTAACCGGCAGCGCCATGAAGTCCGGCGGCCCGGGCCCGGAGGCGGCCAACGTGGCGCTGCTGGACCCCGGCAACTACCCGCGCCGACCCCGACCACCACTGGGAAACGTCGCCGACGAGGCCGCGGGGCGCCGCGTCGAAGCCCAGCGGATGGCCGAGATGGTGGCCGGACCCTGGGAGGTCGACGGGGCGTTGAAAAGCCCGACGCAGGCCGAAGTTGCACCCACGACCGCCTTCCCCGACCCCGGGCGGCTGTCGGTGCTGGTGCGGGGCGAGACCATCGCCACCCTGGCCGCTGATCATCACTTCGTCGCCGGCTTCGTCAGCGGGCGCGCCACCCCGCCACCACCTCGCGGGCAGCCCGGTTCCGCCGAGAGCCCCAAGGTTCTCGATAACGGGGTGTTTCGCTTTCCCAGCCCGCAAGAGGCCACCGACGCTGCCGCGGCCATGGCCGCATCCGACATGGCCACCATCCGCCCGGGCGACGTGCCGGCGACCCGGCTGCCCATCCCCCGCCACCCCGACACGGTGGCCAATGTGGCACCGCTGTCGGGAGGTTTTGAAGCCGAAGCCTTCACCGCCCACGGCCCCTACGTATTTTTCCAGTTCGCCGGCTCCAAGGAGAGCGCCGACGCGGTCGCCGACATGATCGCCAAAGCCCTTGACCTGCAAGGCCCGATGGCCGACCACTTCCAAGCCACGCCGTTGGACCATCTGGCCACCCTGCCCGCCGACCCGACCGGGCTGCTGGCCCGCACCGTGCCCGCCACCGACCCCGGCGTCAACCAGGCCGCGGTCTATGGTGCGCACGGCTCCCTGCACTTTCGGGCCGACCCGGTGGCCACCGTGGCGATGTACAACGACGCGGGCATCACCCACGTGGCCGCCGAACGCACCACCGTCTACGAGGCAGTCGACGCCACCGGCGCCCAGCGGGCCGCCGACGGGCTCGTACGCATGGACGTGCCCTTCTTGCGCTACCACTCCGCACCCGGCATCAACGGGCTGCCCTCGGCGCGCTGCTTTGACCGCGGACCCGACATCACCGACTTGGGAGCCGTACGCTACCTGTGCATCGCCACCGCCGACCGCTACGCATTCAAAGCCACTGCCGCCCAAGAGCTCGAAGCCCACCAGATCATCGCCGCCCAATACCTGATGCTGACCGCCCCATGACCCGCCACCCCCGCCGATGGGCCCTCGCCGCCGCGGCCGCCGCCGCGGCGGCGACGCTGGCGTGCAGTACCACAATCGCGGGCACCCCTGGCAAAGAGCCGGCGGCGGGTGGCTCCGACGGCGTCGATGTCGCCCTGCTCGATGCCGGCAACTTCCCCACCGCCCCGCGCCCGCCGCTGGGGGCGGCCGGCGACGCGGTGCGCGGCGGGTGGGCCGAGGCGCGCCGCCTGGCCAGCGCGCTACTGGGTCCCTGGGAGGCCGATGCCGACCTGATCGATTACTCCCAGTTCGAGTCCGGCGTGGTGAAAAACACCGACTCGGTGAACGCGCTGCTGGGCGCGCCGTTGGGCGCGGCCCTCGACGGACACCACTTTGTGGCCGGATTTTCCAGCTCGCGACACACCGAAAAAGGTACCTACAAAACGTTGCTCAACATGGTGCTGGAAATGGCCGGCCCGGCCGACGCCACCGAGGCGGTGGCCGCCATGGCCGCCAAAAGCGGCGCGTTGACACTGCCCCTCGACACCAACCCGGTGCCGACACAACAGTTTTCGATTCCCCGTTACCCCGCAACAACCGCGCTGACCTACAGCTGGACCGAACAATACCCCGCGCCGGGCGGCCCCCGCTTCGCGGTGACTGCCCTGACCGCGCACGGCCAATACGTGCTGGCGCAGACGGCGGTCTCGGCAGACAATGCCGACGCCGCGGCCCAATTGATCGCCACCACACTGGATCTGCAGCAGCCACTGATCGACACGTTCAAGCCCACCCCGGTCAATCAGTTGCCCCAGCTGCCGCTGGATCCCGACGGGCTGATGGCACGCACGATGGCGCCCAGAGCCGAAAACGAGACGGTCAGCGACGGGATCTATGACGCGCACGGGGCGCTGCACCTGGCCAGCGACGACCCGGTGCACCTGCAAGCGCTGTTCAAATCCACTGGTGTGCAGCAGGCTGCGGTGCTACTTGAAACCAGGGTGTACCGAACCCCCGACAGCGCCGCGGCGGCGCGCATTGTGGCCGACATGACCGGGCCGCACCAAGTGGCCGGGATCAGCGGCATGCCCCAGGCGAAATGCTTCAACGAAACATTGGCTTACTGGTGTGTGGCCAGCGCAGAGCGTTACGCCTACCAGATGCAAAACGAGCAAGAAAACGCTCTGCACCAAATGATGGCCGCCCAATACCGCATGCTGACCGGGAAATGAGCCACCGATGCCGCTGGCCGTAGGAACCATGATCGCGGGATACCGCATCGAAGGCGTGCTGGGTTCGGGCGGGATGGGCACGGTCTATCGGGCCCGCCACCCGACGCTGCCCCGCAGCGATGCGCTGAAAATTCTGTCCGCCGAGCTGTCGGTGGACCGCCAGTTCAGGACGCGTTTCACCCGCGAAGCCGACCTGGCCGCCACCCTGAACCACCCCAACATCGTGCGGGTGTACAACCGGGGCGAAACCGACGACGGGCACCTGTGGATCGCCATGGAGTACGTCGAGGGAACCGCAGCAATCGATTTGGCCCGCGCCGATCTCACTCCGGTGCGCATCGTGCGCATCATCACCGACGTCGCCGCCGCACTCGACTACGCGCACTCGCGGCGGGTGTTACACCGCGACATCAAACCCGGCAACTTCCTGGTGTCGGCGCCGGGCAGCGACCACGAACGAGTATTGTTGGCGGACTTCGGGATCGCGCGCGCGCTTGACGACGCCACCAGCCTCACGGCGACGGGCGCCATGGTCGGCACCGCCGCCTACACCGCACCGGAGACCATCGAGGGCCGACCGGCCGACCACCGCACCGACATCTACTCGCTGGGATGCGCGCTGTTTCGGCTACTGACCGACCGCGCCCCCTATGCGGATAATTCACTGTCTGCGGTGTTGGCCGGGCACCTGATGCGGCCTGTCCCCCGGCCCAGTGAGTTCAACCCCGCCCTGCCGGATGAGATCGACGACGTGATCGCCCACGCGATGGCCAAAGATCCCGCCGATCGCTTCCAAACCGCTAACGAACTCGCCGCCGCCACCCGCGCCGCGCTGACCGACGAGCATGCGCCGTCGACCACCACCGGTCCTGGCGAGCCGAAAGCAACCAACCCGACCAATCCCACCCTGACCTATCCACCAACCGTGCCGCCGGCGGGCCCTGCGGTGTGGCCGGGCTACGACCCGCGCGGCGGCGGCGCACCGCCGAACGGCGGTGCGCCGCAACAGGTCATCGGCGCGCCCCCTGCGCTGCCGCCGGGCGGCGTACCCCACGATGGGGCTAAACTTAAGCGCCGCAAGCGTATTCGCCTCATGGTAGGCATAACTGTTGGCGTGGCCGCGCTGGTCGCCGCGACGGTCGCGGGAATCCAGCTGGTCGGCCGCACCGGCGGCGGGCCGGGCCCCTACGAACCACAAACGCTGAGCACCAAATTCGGCACCATCAAACTTCAGCACCGGCCGGTGGCGATCGCTGCGCTCGGGCCCGGTGATGCCGACGCGGTGCTCTCACTGGGCACCCAACCGGTTCTCATCAACGCACCCAACGCGAGTGTGCCCACCTGGCTGCAGCCGTTAATCCACTCATCTCCACCGGTATTCGCCGCAGCCGACACCGGCGCGATCGCTGCCGCCAAACCTGACCTGATCATCGACACCGCAGACATCGACCAACACACCTACGACTCGTTGGCGGCGATCGCACCTACCCTCGCCCAGCCCGCCGACACCACCGAAGACTGGTCCTGGCAGACGCAGCTGAACTGGATCGCCACCGCCCTCGGGCGCACCGGTGCCGCCAAAACCCTCCTCGCTAAGGCGCAATCCGAGCAGGCGACGATCCGCTCCGAGCATCGCAGCTTCTCCGGGAAATCCATCATCGTGGTGAATTACACCGGCGACACCACAACCGCCGACGCGACTCCATCACCGCCGAGCAGCTACTTGCAAGGTATCGGCTTCACTTACAGCACCCACTTCAAACGCAGCCCCGGCGGCCCGCCGGCCGTGCCGTTCAACATCAACGACGTCGACTACGCCGTTCAGCGCACCGACATCATGCTGCTGCTGCGCACCGATCCCGCGGCCGGCGGCGGAGGCTATGCCGGCCTGCCCGCCAGATACAGCAGCTTCGGTGGCACCCTGGTCATCGTCGACGACCCCGCCACCATCACCGCGCTCAACACCGGCGGTCCGGCAGCCACCACCTACCTCAACACCGCGCTCATCGCCAAGCTCAGCAACCAAATCCATTGAAGCCGCCGAGATCGGCGTTACCACGCCTGACCGCCACTCAGACGGCGACGCGGTGACGGATTCGCCGGTGCGCCTACCTCGCAGGTCAGCATCGTTTTGACGAGCCTAGCTCCGAACGTCGCTACCCTCTGCGACAATCGCGACATGTCAACGGTCAGCCTGCTTGAGCGCGAGATGTACTCGGAAGCAGAAGCGGCGCGACTGCTTCGAGTTCACCAGCCGACGCTGCACTATTGGCTTGAGGGCAAGAAGTGGCGCGGGCGTGAGTATGCCCCTGTCATTCGTGAAGAGCCGACTGGCAAGAAGACCGTGACCTGGGCGGAGTTCGTAGAAGCCGGTCTGCTCGCTCAGTACCGCCGTCAAAGCGTGCCGCTTGACGAGGTGCGCCGATTTATCGCGATCCTGCGCGAGCAGACCGGCGTACCCTACCCGCTCGCCACAGCACGACCCTGGGTCATCAGTCGGCGATTGGTGATCGAGGCACAAAAGGCCGCCCATTTGCCCGCGCAGTACTGGCTGTACGCTCCGGTTGGCGACCAGCCGGTGATGCTTCCGCCCGCAAAGGACTTCCTCGATCGTGTGAAGTTCGAGAACGACGAAGCCGTCCTGTGGCGTCCTGAAGGAGAACGTTCACCGGTTGTGATCGATCCCCAGCAGCGATTCGGTCTGCCGTCCGTGGGCGGTATCAGCACGTCAGTCCTCAAGGAATACTCCGACGGTGGCTACAGCTATCAAGAGATCGCAGATGAGTTCGGCTTGACCGTGCGTGAGGTCGAGATGGCGGTGGCATACGAGTTGTCAAGTAAAGCTGCCTAACTCGCATGACGGCGACCGTCCGCTTCTACTTCGACGCGGACATCCTCGGCTTAGCGCACGTTATCTGCGCGCTCCGCCCCGACTGTAGCTATCCTGGCGACCCCGGCGCGACCATCAAACGCCGAACGCGACCCGCTTGTGTCGTCGAAACGCCGAAAGCCAAAGATCGCGAATGGATTCCGGTTGTTGCAGAGCAAGGCTGGATAGCGATAACCCGCGATAGCAACATCCTGGATCACCTGAGCTTGCTCGAAGCGGTGAAGACGCACCGTCTGCGACTGGTCACCCTAAGCGGTAGGGACGGTAGCGACAAGTGGGGCCAGCTAGAGATTGCCATGAGCCAATGGCGGCAGATCGAGGCTCTGCACGACCGGAATGGCCCATTGATCGTCTCCGCGACGCGGACCACGTTCCGCGAGATCGAGATAGACGAGCGTTTAGACGAACTTCGAGGGTTAGCAACCAAATCATCGAGGCGGCGGGTTCGAAAGCCTGCGCCGGGCACGGGCGAAACCGCGCCGCTGTGGTGAGTTGAAGTCACGAAAAGCTTCGTAGTGTCTTTTCGGAGGCCCGGCACGCAGCAGAGAAACCTCTATCGAACGGCCACCTGAAAACAGCTACCGCGCAGCGGATCTGCACAGCGCCGAATAAACGGCCAGGCATCCGACTATGATTTGCCCATGGGGCTACGTGATGGGGATGGATATCAGCGGAGCAGCGCACTTAGGCTGGCAGCCGGCGCTGTGGTGTTCGCCGGCGGCCTGACCTTGATCGGGATCAGCGCCGCACCGGTCGCGATCGCCTCCCCTACCCCAGATGAGCTCGCGCTGGCAACGTTGGACAACATCGTGCAGGGCGACGACACCGCGGCCACCGCCCATTTCGACCCGAGGATGCAAGCGGCTCTGCCGGCCCAGGCCCTCGGGCAGGCATGGACGAACTACCAACAAACGTTGGGTCCCTACCAATCCCACGGTGACCCCGAGGACCTTCAGCGCGGCGATCTGACCGTGGTCAACGTGCCCTTACAGATGGCACACGCACCCGGTCAATTCCGACTGACTGTGCACCCCGACGGCACCATCGCAGGCTTGTTCTTCCTCAGACAGGGAGTACCGGTCCCCTGACTCCGTAATCGCCCGACGTCATTGGAATGCTTCACCACGGCTGACATCGCTGGTGGTTCAACGAAGTTCGTGAATGCAGAGCCAGCAGTGGGCTGGCCAGTAGAAGTCTCTATCTTGGCTTTCTTTGCGGCAGAACACTTTTTCGACCGCGCGCGTGTTCGACTCTGGGTAACCTGAGCCTCGTGGAGCACCGCGATGGTCAGTGGCTTGGCGCCGAAGCCGCGCGCCGGCTCGCGAAATGCGATGGCCTCGAGGCTCGCCCGCCACGCGCTGACGTCGAGGGCACGCGTGCACAAACCCGGCTCACGAAACTGCGCGGCGTCGTGATTCAACCGGCGCTGACTGACGCGGAAATCCGGCGTACCGAAGACCGGTTCGGATTTGAGTTCGCTGATGACCATCGGGCGCTTTTGTCGGCCGGGTTGCCGACCGGTGAGCACTGGCCGGATTGGCGAGGCGGAAACGCTGACGACTTGCGCAAAGCACTGAGCTGGCCCGTCACCGGGGTGCTGTTCGATGTCGAGAACAACGCCTTCTGGGATTGCAGATGGGGCGAGCGACCCGCCGATAATGCCGGCGCGGTGAAGCTGGCGGCTGCCGCGCTTGCCGACGCCCCGCAAATGGTGCCGGTTTACTCACATCGGTACTTACCTGCAGGGCGCGAAACATTCGGTCATCCCGTCTTGTCGATCCACCAGACGGACGTCATCTGCTACGGCACCGACCTCGTCGACTACGTGTTCCAGGAATTCGGCGTCGGGCCGGGCATCGAGCGGAGCGATCCGCGCTGGCGTCCGCGACCGACCGTCGCGTTCTGGTCAGACTTGCTCGAATAGCGTGAACGACGCGTCTGCCAGCGGACGGCTTCATCGCTCATGAGGCTTCCCGGCATTGGAATGACCCGCACGGCTGCCAGTGCCCCAAGGCGGGCCGGTCGAACCGGTGCTGGAGCTGATCGAGATTGCCGATTGGGCCAGTACGTGAGCGACGGTGCAACACTGCCAGATCCGAGCACGACCGGTTAGGTCGGTCATAGCTGCGGCCGAAGGGATCCCGCTGCCAGGGGCCGTCGTCGGCGCGAAACTGATGCTCAGAAGCTCGGCGGTGTGACAGTATTCTGAGTCCGTTAGTTGGCGGTCACGGCGCTGTCCAGGCCGGTCGAGACGAGGTTGGCAGATGAATCATCGCCGTGAGCAGCGCGGCCCTGCACGCGATGCCCGGCCGCGCCGGCGGTTCGGCGTCATCACCGCAATAATCTGTTGCGCCTGTGCAGTACTCGTGCTGGCCGGTTGCCAGACCATGGTCGTGGGCCGGGCACTGTCGCCGCTGTATGACCCGTTCGAGGTTGGCGGATTGCCCGCGCAGGACGGGCCCAGCGGCGTCCGCGACAACGCTCCGCAACCAACCGGCGACGTGCGCAATACCGATCACGGTGACAACGACAAGCTAGCGGTGTTGGCGGTCAACGACGTTGCGGAGTTTTGGAAGCAGTACTACAGCGACTCGTTGAAGGGCAGCTTTTCTCCCGTTGCGAATTTGCTCTCCTATGACTCCAGGGTGAAAACCGGCAAGAAGGTCTGCGGCGAAGACACCTACAAGGAGCCCAATGCCTTCTACTGTCCTCCCGAAGACCTGATGGCGTGGGACCGCGGCGTGTTCGTGCCGATCGCACGTCGCTACTTCGGCGACATCACCGTCGCCGGTCTGATCGGGCACGAGTATGGCCACGCCGTACAGCACATGGCCAAGCTGGTCGGCAAAAAAACACCCGGCATCGTCTTCGAGGAGCAGGCCGACTGCTTCGGCGGCGTCTATCTGCGCTGGGTCGCCGAGGGGCAGTCCCCCCGCTTCATCGTGAGCACCGGCGACGGCCTCGATCACGTGCTCGCCGGCGTCATCAGCAGCCGTGACCCGGTGATCACTCCCAAGTACAAAGCCCTGATCAAACAGGGGCACGGAACGGCGCTTGATCGCGTCAGCGCCTTTCAGGTGGGCTTCGTCAACGGCGCCACGGCGTGTGCCGGCATCGACATGGACGAGATCAAGCAGCGACGCGGCGATCTGCCCTTGGCCCTGCAGCCCGACCCGGAAGGGTTCCTGCAGACCGGTGAGGTGCCGATCAACGAGGAGACCCTGTCGACTCTGCTGGAAGTGCTGAACAAGATCTTCTCTCCGGCCAAGCCGCCGACGCTGTCGCTCAAAGCGGCCGATTGCCCCGACGCGCACGGCGGGTCTCCGGCGGCGTACTGCCCGGCCACCAACACGATCACCGCCGACCTGCCGGCCCTGCAGAAGCTGGGCAAACCCGCCAATGAATCCGACTACGTCCTGGTTCAAGGTGATGACACCGCCTTATCTGTGGTCATGTCGCGCTATGTGCTGGCCCTGGAGCACGAGCGCGGTGTGCCGCTCGACTCGGCGACAGCAGCGCTGCGCACCGCATGCCTGACCGGGGTGGCGCACCGCAAAATGGCCGACAAAGTCGAGCTGCCGTCGGGCAAAAGCTTCGTGCTGACCGCGGGTGACCTCGACGAGGCGGTTGCCGGTCTGCTCACCAATCGGTTGGTCGCCAGCGACGTCAACGGGGCAACCGTGCCCGCCGGGTTCACCCGGATCACCGCCTTCCGTTCCGGCGTGACCGGTGATGAGCAGCTGTGCTACGCCCGCTTCCGTGACGACACCGGCTAACCCCGCGGTCGGGCCGGTGAGCCGCGGCATGGGTTGATCGGCGACACCCTGCGCGAGCGGGAGGAAACATATGAACTTCACCGACACTCATTTCTCGAGGGAAGGCAGGTACTGGCTTGGAAAGGAGACCGATTCGGGCCGGTCTTATCTGGGAATCCCGATCTCGAACAGGATGGTTGATTACATAGAGTTCTACTGGATCAACGACGCGCAATACCGAAGCTTTGCCGAAAACCAGGATTTAGCGTTCGAATTCGCTGAGGCCTGCCGTCGGCGTGAGCACGACGATCTACTGGTTTTCACGCCCGGAACGGATCGGGGAACCCCGAGGTAGCCTCGGTTGTGGCGCGGTGGGGCAAAACACACTGGAGTCGCCGTGAGTGAGAAGAAAGCCGGAAAGACTTTCTCAACACCGGAAGAGGCCGGTGTTCATCCGCCGACCGACGCGGAGCTGGCGCGGGCGCGAAGATTATTCGACCGATTCCAGCAGCGAATAGACGCTGTTTTTCCCGACGATCGTGCGAGCGAAGTCTCGCCGAAATTCTGGGACGATATTTCAGGCACCGAATACGAGCATCCGCGGCAAACCTGACCAGCGAACTATTCGTATGGTGACGTCAATTGATCGACAACTGCGCGATCAGGGTCTCCAGCGCCCTCGCGGCGTCGGGGGGAATCGGGCGCTCCGATTCGGCGTCTTGCAGGACGGCGACCGGTAAACCGGCGGCGTTGGCGGCCTCCTCGATGTTCAGCTCCGCGCTGTGCCGCGCCCCGTAGAGCCGCTGACCCAACGTGGCCGCCGGCGACCGCGCGGCGCGCAACATCAGCTCGTTGTAGGTGCGGCGCACGGTGCTCAACGCGAGCACCACCGACGGAGCCCCCTTGGCGCCCCGTGCAGCGTTGGCGGCCACCGTCTCGAGCTTGCGCAGGTCCGCCAGGATGGTGCTGGCTTTCGGCGTGAAGTCGGGGTCCGTCGGCTTCGGTAATGCGGCCAGAGCGGCGCTGATGGTGTGCATCGCCAAGTCCACCGCTTCGGCCATCAGCGGCGCCTGGACCGTGTCGGTCATCACCTCGGTGCTCTCAGGGTCCTGGGCGGCCGGCGGCGCCCCGTTTCTGATGCGCGCGATGGTGCCCGGCGGCCAATTCAGCACTTCTTCCAGCTTGGCCAGCGTCCCCCGGCGCGGCCAACTGCGACCCTTCTCGAACGCGATCAGGGTGCCGGCGTTAATGATCTTGTCCCTGGCCAGGCTGCGCTGGGTGATGTCGAGCTCCCGTCGCCGGGCGGCTACCGCGCGACCGGCCCGGGCAACGTCGGGATCGATCTCGCCCTGCTCGTCCCACCGTTCCTCTTCGTCGGCCTCGGGCGCCAGGCCCGGTGCCCCCGGTGCGAGCCCCGTCGCCTCGAGCGGATCACTGGGCGTCAGAGTCACCGGGATCCCGTCCGGGGCTCCCAGGTGGATGGTGGTGGCGGCGGTGACGAACACCGAGCTGCGCCGCACGCCGTCCACGAACATGCCGTTGCTGCTGGTGTCGATCACCTGCCAGCCGTCGCGGTATGGCTCCAGCCGAAGGTGCGAGCGCGAGATCCGGTCGTCGTTGAGCCGCACCGTGGCCGTGGCGTCCCGGCCCAGCACGGCCACGCCGGCCACCGGGTCGAGGGTCCGCGACTCGTGTCCGATGCGTACCGCCAATGTCGGCGCCGGCGCGGAAACGGGGTGATCAGTCGTCGTCACTGTGTGCTCCCTCAGCTATGCCATATCCGGTTCGTCGCTACAGCCCGGCTTACCCAAGTCCTCCTAGATGCTACATCTTCGGCACGGCATTTGGTGCGGCCGGCAGTCACGGATTCGCTTCGGTTTCCGCTCCGCCTGGAGGGACCGTGACGGCGGTGAAGCGTGGCGAGGTGGAGCCTCCGGGACCGGCACCCATCGCTCTTCGCAGCTATCGCCGCAGCTCATAGCCATGGAACCACGACTCACGCAGCGGCGCTCCCGTATCACCGTAGCGCGCTCCGCTTTAGTTGTTGCATTGCAGCGATGCTTTGGTTACAGTCGTCGCATACCGGTGCAAGTGCACCGAAAGCGAGAGGAAAGAGCTATGACTGCAAGTGTCGCGCTGCGATCGCGGCCGGTCGAGGAATACGTGCCTGCCTGCACGAGCGACCCGGAGCGCTGGACGACCACCGAGGCCGACGAAGAGGCCAAGGCGCTCTGCCGGGTCTGCCCGCTGCGCTGGTTGTGCGCCCGCGAGGCCTGGGAGACACCGGGTGCCTTCGGGCTGTGGGCGGGTGTGGTGATACCGGAGTCGGGGCGTCCGCGCGAATTCGCACTGCGCCGGTTGCGCACCCTGGCCGAACATGGCGGCTATCCGGTGCGGCCCTGGCGTCGCTCCCGGCGGCACCTGCCGATCGCCGACTAGTACGCCATCGGCCCGCACCGCGCCGGTACGCCGAACTCGGCGGCCCACGCACTACGTCGCGGTGCTCGATGTCAGGATGTGTTCGCCGCAACGCGTGGTCTGGCGAGCTTTGTCCGCCCGTGGATTTGGCGGGCGAAGCGGGCGCCGATGATGCAGAGTTGACGGGCGACCGGCCCCGCCCGGCGAAGAAAGGACGACGCACGACATGGTGACGGACACCACCGCGCCGCCGTTGACGGTGTGGCTGGGATCAGCGATGTACACCTTCCCGTCGGATCGGGAGGCCACCATCGGTCGCAGCCGCCAATGCGACATTTGCCTCGACGACCCGGAAGTCGCGGGATGGATATCGCGGGTACACGCCGAGCTGCGCGTTGAGGGCGCGCAGTGGGTGGCCGTCGACCGTAGTCGTAACGGCATCTTCGTCGACGGAAAGAAAGTGGACACCGCGCCGATCCGCGACGGCACACAGATCACCGTGGGCAACCCGGCCGGGCCGAAGCTGGCCTTCCGGATCGCGCCGCCGGCGGCAGCGGGCCGGCCCGCGCCCGCGGCACCGTCTCCTGCGGCGTCGCAGCCACGCCGCGCCGCGCCGCAGACTCCCCCACCGGCAGCACCCCCGGCGGGGACGTCCACCGGGCGGCCGGCCTCCGCGCCGCCACCCGCCGCCGGTGCACCGCCCGGCCGACCCCCGGCGCCGCCGGCACCGCCCGCGCCGATCGGACGAGCGCGACCGGTCCAACCGGCCCCGAGCGAACAGGATCTGGTGGAGCGGCTCAGCGGCGTCGTGAAAAAGATGGTGCCGCTCCGGCTGGCGCCGACGCCGTCGGGATTCACCACGATCGGGCGCGGCGAGTCCAACGCCATCGTGCTCGACGACGCCCTCGCGTCGCGGGTCCACGCACTGCTGCAGGTAACCCCCGCCGGTCTGGAAATCCGCGACAACCGCAGCAGCAACGGCACATTCGTCAACGGTCAGCGCATCACCAGCGCCCTGCTGCGCGAAGGAGACATCGTCACCGTCGGTAACACCGACCTGGCGGTGTCCGGCACCACCCTGGTGCCCCGCCCGGCCCCGCCGCGCATCGGCGGAGTGCAGGCATATGGCCTGGGCCTGGTGATCGACGGCCGCCCGCTGATGACCGACGTGACGTTCACCGCCCGGCCCGGAACCCTCACCGCGGTGATCGGCCCCTCCGGGGCCGGCAAGTCGACGCTGATCAAGCTGGTCGGCGGCTCCACCCCGCCCAGCACCGGAATGGTCACCTTCGACGGTCACGACGTGCACACCGAATACGCCTCGATGCGCTCCCGGATCGGCCTGGTGCCCCAGGACGACGTCGTGCACAGTTCGCTGACCGTCGATCAGGCGCTGCGCTACGCCGCGCAGCTGCGGCTACCGCCGGACACCTCGCGCGCCGATCGCCGCAATGTGGTCGAGCGGGTGCTGGCCGAGCTGGAACTCACCGAACACAAAAAGAAACGGATCGACAAGCTCTCCGGCGGGCAGCGCAAACGGGCGTCGGTGGCGATGGAACTGCTGACCGGCCCGTCGCTGCTGATCCTCGACGAACCCACCTCGGGCCTGGACCCGGCGCTGGACCGGCAGGTGATGACGATGCTGCGCCGCCTGGCCGACGCCGGGCGGGTGGTCATCGTGGTCACCCACTCGCTGACCTACCTAAACATGTGCGACCAGGTGCTATTGCTGGCGCCGGGCGGCAAGACCGCGTTCGCCGGGCCGCCCAACGGCATCGAAGCAGCGATGGGCACCACCGACTGGGCCGACATCTTCGCCCGGGTCAGCACCGATCCCGACGGGGTGCACCGCGAATACCTGGCGCGCCACCCGGCGCCCCCGCCGCCCGAGCAGCTGCCGCCGGGCAGCGCCGCGGTGGGCACCCCGCCGCACACCAGTCTGTGGCGTCAGTTCTTCACCGTGGCGCGCCGCCAGACCCGGTTGATCGCCGCGGACCGCGGCTACTTCGCGTTCCTGACGATCCTGCCGTTCCTGTTGGGCGCGCTGGCGTTGGTGGTGCCCGGCAGTGTGGGGCTCGGCCAGGCGGATCCGCACGGACGCTCCCCCAACGAGCCCCAACAGATCCTGGTGCTGCTCAACCTGGCGGCGGTGTTCTTGGGTGCGGCGCTGACGATCCGCGACCTGGTAGGTGAGCGCTCCATCTTCCGCCGTGAGCAGGCGGTGGGTCTGTCCGCCTCGGCGTATCTGGGCGCCAAGGTCGTCGTCTACAGCGTCGCCGCGGCCATTCAGACCGCGGTCGTGGTCGCCATCGCCATCGCCGGCAAGGGCGGGCCGGTGCGCGGTGCGGTGGTGCTCGGCAACGCCGACGCCGAGCTGTGGCTGACACTGGCACTGACCGCGATCGTCTCGGCCATGGTCGGGCTGGCGTTGTCCTCGCTGGCCCGCTCCAGCGAGCAGGTACTGCCGCTGCTGGTCGGGGTGATCATGATCTCGATGGTGTTCGCCGGCGGCCTGGTGCCGGTGACCGGGCGAACCGGGCTCGAACAGGTCTCCTGGCTGCTGCCGGCCCGCTGGGGGTTTGCGGCCTCGGCGTCGACCGTGGACCTGCGCAAGGTGGCGCCGCTGGTCAGCGCCGACAAGCTGTGGACACATTCGGCGCCGTGGTGGTGGACCGACGTCGCGGTGCTGCTGCTGCTGGGTGTACTGGTCACCGCCTTCGTGCGGTGGCGGCTGCGGCTCGCCGCTGCCGGTGACCGAACCCCGGCTGGCGGGGGCAGCCGGCTGCGCACCGCCCTTGTCACCGGTGTCGTCATCGTGGTGCTGGCGGGGCTGGCCGCCGCGGTGATCGTCACCAAGCATCCCAGCACCCAGGCCGCCGGCGGGCCGCCGGAAGTGCCGCGCGGTGGGCCGCCGCCGGTGCCGACGACCCAGAACACGGTCGCGCCCGCCGCGCTGGACGGTGCGCTGCTGCGACCCGACGCGGTCAACCCGATCGTGGGGGCCGACAATCTCGTCGCCACCTCGCTGGCCGCGCCGAACAAGGACGAAACATTCACCCCGGCGGAGTGCACCGGCGCCGTCCTACCCGCGCAGTCCGCCACCTACGACGGCAGCGCCAAGACGGCGATCTCCGCGCAGGTGCTGCACGAACCGGATCAGCCGTGGCAGCACTGGGTCATCGAAGCGGTCGCCAGCTTCCCGGGCAGCACCGACGCCGAGGACTTCCAGGACAGCCAGACCTCGGCGTGGACCAACTGCGAAGGAAAGACCGTCACCTCCGATAAATCCGACAGCATGGCCAGCCGCTCGGTGATCGGGTCGACCAACACCGACCACGGCATGCCGGGGTTGTCCTACACCAATCCGGACCGGCCGGGTTGGACTTGTCAGCGGGCGATGACTACCGCCGCCAACGCGGTGATCGACGTCAGCGTGTGCGGCACGTCGGTGCCCGCCGACTCCGCCGCCCAAGTCGCCGGCAAGGTCGCCGCCAACATGCACTGATCAGCGAACCCGAACGGCCCAGCGCCCCAACGCATGCCGCACCCCGGCCGGTCGGCACCGTGCACGTCGCCCCGGCTACCCGCGGCCGGGCATCGCATCGTGGCCGGCGGGTCGGGGCCGTACCGGATAGCGTGCACCGAGCACTCGAAGGCGGGTGATTGTCGAGAACATGGAAACAGCAAGGACATTCAGAATATTTGCCCGGACTTTCCTGGCCGGACTAGCTGCCTTATGCCTCTGGTGGATGATCCACTCGGTGAAGAATGGTGAATATCTCAGTGCGATCATGGCGCTCGGCCTGGCCGCGTGTTGTTGCGCTATTTTCGGCATCTGGCTGACCGTGGGGAACCCGGTTCCCCGCGGAACCTTCGATTCCGCGGGTACCACGATCCGCCCCGATCGCCGCATCGAATTGCTGATGATCACGGTGACGCTGACCGGCATCTTCGGTATGGGCATGTTCGGGGCTTTGCAGCTCACCGGCAAACTGGACATCCCGATACGCCGTGACGCCTACCCGCTCTTGGCAGCTTCGCTCGGCGCGGGGGCAGTAATCCTGCTGCTCTGGCTTGGTTGGGTGATCAAGCGCGGCGGCAATAGCTACCTGCGGCTGACTGTTGACGGGTTCGAATTTGCGAGCGGCTTTCGCTCACCAAAAGGCAAGTGGCACAAGGTGGTCGCAGTCACCGATGAAGTGCCCGACAAACCTAAGGTGTGGAGCCCGCTCGTTATGGTGATGGCGGACGGAACATTCCGGACTTTGGAGGCAGCGGGCACCTACACACCGGGTGGCCGGGCCTTACGCGAGATGGTGCGCTTTTATTGGCAGCATCCCGATTACCGCTTCGAACTGACCGACGGTCGAGCACTCGAGCGGCTGCGCAACGAGGAGTTCGAGGCCGTTTAGACATCCCGGGGCTGTAAGTCGTCAAGGCGCTGCGGGTAGGCGATGGACCACGTGCCGCGACTTTTGCCATCGGCTCGGCGGTAACCGGGGTAAAGCGGATCTAAAGGCCGTCAGATGACGCGAAACCCGGCCCGCCCACCGTCCGGAAGGCTGCCGGGTTCACTTCCTGAAGCTCACCGCAACAGGCTCCGTGATGATAGCTCATATGAACGATATCGGGCGATGAGTTCCATATGAGCTCATGAACGTCGCGCGAAGGTGCGGTTGTCACGACAACGAACGGCTTTTAGGGCTGCTGCATGCACGGTATTGACAGATGCAGGATCATCCCGGCTCGGGCCACCATTAGATTCTGAGGGTGCGGGATACCGAAGGTGGTGAACGTGGGTAGTTATTGTCCAGTGAACGTACGAGATTGGGTGGGCCGGTGACAGTGATCGTTTCTCGCGTGGCCAACGCGCTGATCGAGAATGTCGACGTCACCTTTCCGGCGGCGCCGGCCGCTAGGGGCGTCCTGGGTCGTTACCGGCGCCGCTACGGCGGCCTCTGGGTTGGTGGCCGGCTTACTGTTACCAGTACCGATGTTCAGTTCCACGCCAACGCCCTCAACCGGTCGATCCAGTCGGGCCAGCTGGACATCGTCGTCGACCTCCGCTCGATCGAATCGGTCGAACTGCTGCCGGGTGTCCTCACCAAGATCGTCGCCATACGCACCGATGAAGGGGTGACCAAATTCCGCTGCTTTGGCGCAGCGAAGATCGCTGAACAGATTCGCGCTGCAGCGAGCTCAGCTTCGCAGGCATAACGTGCGTCCGGTGAAGGGCACTCACTCAACCGGGCGATGAGATCTAAACCGCATCGTCGGTCACGGGAACCCCATCCAGATGAGCTCGCAACAACCGCTGCCCTGCTTGCCGGCGCAATATTTGAAAAACTGTCGAACTGACCGGCAATTCGATCGTGCTGCTCCTTGGCATCCGACATCTTGACCGAACCCGCAAAGTCGGGCGTCACCCGAACCATCGCCAAGGGACCGTTGGTCTTTCAGCAGCGGCGTCCACACTTGCCTTGGCGCGAGCCTCGCGCGCCCAAAACAATCGCTTTCCAGGCACGACTTCGTAGGACCACGGGAATCAGGCCAACAGCCAACGACTTTGGCCACTACCATTTATCTGAAGGTCAGAAAGCAGGGTGCTGATGAGCGTGATTCATGCCGAGTTGGCCGAAAAGTTGTACTTCGGCGATGACGGCGCGCTATTGGCTATGGACGACGCCGGCGTCAGCGAGGTGCTGACAGCGGTGACACAAGCAGTGCAGCTCGGATCGGCTCGCCTGAATCACGGCGCAACGACCCACCACTTCGTGATCGAAACGGGCACCGCAAACGTTGAATTCCACAACGGCGCCGTACTGTGGCGGCTCGACCGCGCCGTTGCCGCAGAAATCATCGAGCTGTTGACCGAGATGCACGATAACCCCGGCTCGGGCCACCACTATGTGGACCTCTCCAAGCCCTCCGGACTCGTCCTCTCGCTCAACGAATACCCACTCAACCTGCTACCGCCCGAGGCCGTATTCCCCCCTCCTCCCACCCCAACCGGGCATTGAGGGGACAGGGATCCCGCCGGATTTTCGACGACGGCCTCAGCCGCGCGAGGTAGCGGTTGGCGGTGGCACATTCGATGCTGAACTCAGCGGCGAATTCGCGGTGCGGGGACCAAGACCGCAACCGGCGCAAAATGCACGAATCATCAGGCCTACGACGGCTTTTCACGCCACTGGGCGGCGCTAAGATTCCGTCGGCCGCCACCGGTGGAGGATTCTTGCTGAGTTTGGTGTGTCGCATCTGCTGCCACTTCTGTGTCTGCTCATCGTCCCCTAGGTCGGTGCGACTGCGAGCGCAGTCGGCTCGACGTTGGCGATGTAGACTAGCCGCCCGTTGTCGCGAATGAATAGACTTGGGACGGTTGATCGTTCGTTCGGTTTTTGCTCATTAGGCGGCAGCTCCCGTTGAGCGATCACTGCGGCCCGGCCATGTGGCATTGGGAAGTCGCGGTAGGTTCCGGCCGGGTCGATCTGCGTCCATTGAGAGTCCTTCAGCTCCCACACGCCGCCATCGTTGGTGGGCTTGGACTGGTCCTTGGGGCAGCTGTCGGCGCTGCCAGTGGCGCGTAATTTCCCGTCCGGCGTCCACCACAAAGCAGCCTTGTCATTGCCATAGAAATATGGCCTGGGAGTGAGGTTGAACGGCCCGGGGGGAAAATCGGCTGCCGGTCGCCCTGTTACCGAGTCGAATACGGTGACCTGGTGTATGTCGCAGTGACCAGATTCGCCTGTCTTACCGGTCTCGTAGGCGAAATGGGTTCCGTCGGGGCTGAACACCGCGTTGGCCCAGGAGGTGGTGGGCAGGTGACCTAGGTCGCGGACTGCGCCATCAGTTTCGACGAGGAATAGGCGGTCAGCGGTGACGCCGACGTCGGCGCCGTCTTTGCGGGCGATCGCCACGCGTCCGTGACCGGCACCGACCACTTTTGCGGTGAAATCCCGATCGAGGATCGGCGGTGGTCGGTGTTCGCGGCTATGGGCGGGCAGCTGGATGGTGCGCCACGTGCTGGGGGCCGCCGTGGGTTGGCTGAGATCTAGTTGCATCACCGTTACGGGCCCATCAGCGGTGTCGGGCGTGACTGGGCCTTGCCAGACCACTGTGCTGCCCTGCAGCGCGTACGGGGCTCCCGGCCGGGACGGCTGCTGATCAGGTGTTCGGGATCGGGCCGGGATCGGCGACTCGTGCACTTTCGCGCTGGCCACCTCCACCCACACCAACTCGGCGTGGATATCTCCGCCGTCGTAAGGGGATCGGCCGGCCTGCTCATCGCTGTACTTGGCAAAGGCATACTTTCCGTCCGTCGTGAATGACGGGCTGCTGAGACCAACGAACCTGGACCCGCTGACCTGTTTGGTCCAGTTCGCGATTCGGGTCAAGCCCTGCGCCACAGTGAAACTCACCTCACCGGGCTGCCACCAAGGAGTTGACCTCGGACTCGTGTAGGCCATCAGCGAGTCATGCACCTTCGCCGGTGAAGTCGTGGCCGCGGGCGGGTTGTTCGCCTGGCACGCGGTAGCTGTCAAAACGAGTGCACCAAGTAACGCGACGAAGCGACCTACTCTGAGGGCTCGCGCGCAGTCATTCATGGCTCCTCCTGCGCCGCACTACCGGGAGATCCCTCCGCTCCCTCAACACGTTGGGGTGGGAGGGGGGAATACAGCGTCAGGCGGAAGCAGGTTCGGTGGGTGTTCATTTCGCGAGAGAACAACCGTCTCTGTTGGCGTGGACATACCTTCGAGGTAGTGGTGACCTTCGGGAATCCCGGAATCGACCATCGAATTCAGCAATTGGATGAGTTCTGCGGCTTTGGCGGAGTCGAGCCGCCACACTACGGCGCCGTCGTGGAACTCAACGCCTGCCGCGCCCGCTTCGATGCGGAATAGGTGAGTCGTTGCGCCGTGGTCCAGACGAGCTGATCCGTCCTGGGCCGCCTGCGTCACCGCAGCCAGCACCTCGTTGACCCCGGCGTCGTCCATAGCCAACAGCACTGCGTCATGACCGGAGTCGAGCTTTTCGGCCAGTTCGGCATGAATCAAACTCACAAGCACCTGCCTTCACCGTCAAATAAATGGTAATTGCCAAAAGCTGTTGGAGCGCCGCAAGCGCGCCGAGCGGGCGCTGAACCAGCGTGGGGGGTCGCCTGCCGAGGCTATCGACACGGCGGATGGAACGTCTTGTCGAAACACTCAGAGTGACAAGGCCTTCCAAGTCGCAGGCTGCCACCCTGATCGCCACCGGCGTCAACGCCGAGGGCTGCCGGGAGAAGATGGACTCTGCAGTCGGGTTGTGCTGCCAGATGAGCCAGTGCAGAGCAGAAGGTTCCCATAGTGATGCCCACCGATGGGACGCCGGCGACACCATCGTGGTTGCGGCAATCGATCGACTTGGCCGCTCCCTCGCCACGGTCGCGCGCACTATCGCCGAGCTCGGCGGAGCGGCGAATCCTGCTGCGCACCTTACGCGGAGGAATCGACGCCGCCACGCCCACGGGGGGCCATAGCCGCCATCATGGCCACCCTGGCCGAGCTCGAGCTGGAGCTCCGCCGTGAACGCCGCGCTGCATCACGCGAATCCGCCGCAGCAGACGACGACCAGCTACCAAGCCCCCCAAGCTCCCCGCTGACCGACAAGAGCAGGTATCTGGTGGAACGGAAACGGCCGACTAGAGAACAGGTTCACGCCCCGCTGCCGTGATCCCAAGCTCGGACTGCCCTGGAGTGCGGGTGTCATCGTCCTGGGCATGGCGGTCCTTGGGAATCCCGTCAAATGACGGCGCGCAGTCACGGCGAACTCATAGTCAGTGGCGCGTGGGTGACGTTCGCGCTTGGGCTCATCGCGCTGGGCCGTCGTCGTCTTTGCGATGGGCATCTGGGGTATCACGGTGGCGTTCAAGGAGCTCAAACGGGAAGGCTCACTGCGGGATTCGGTCGGTGATCGTCTGGACGATGGTCTGGGCGATGTCTTGCGAATTCGGGAACCCCAGCGCCCAGACCTGCATGAGCACTGAGGATTTCACCCGAAACATCGATGACGTTTCCGGATCCGGGTAGGTGAGTACCACCGTGTCGGGGTCCGGCATGTTCACCGTGTAGTCGTGATAGCGCACATGCAGCGCAGCGCAGGCTTTCAGCGTCGGAATCAAGCGTTCGAATGCGGCCCGCGCGGCCGCCGGCGAATAGACACCGACGCTCTGCACGACATCTAGCATCTTGTTGGCGCCCGGGTATAGCTTGCCGTCGACCACGGAGCTCGGCCCGGCCACGACCGCGGTGTAGGCGGCGGAGCGAAACTGCTGCCAGTCAGTGCCGAAGGTGGCTTGCTGGTCGTTGGCCGCCTGGCAGGGCGGCGGAGCATCCGAATCGAAATGCGCGGGCCGATGCGCCACGCCCGAGTCGGCCTGCTGCAGGCTGTCGTTGTTGGCGATGCGCCGCGTGTCCTCGACGCTGACCAGCAGCGTGTCGGCGTCGAGCTCCGGCGCAGGCGCTGCGGGCGTGCCGGCGCGCGTCGAGGGTGCGGGCGGGCTGGGGCTCGCCGACGTTGCTGCGGGTCGAGAGCACGCCGACATCGCGATCACGACACAGCACAGCACCGCGGCCGACTTGCTTACCGCGGACAAGGCACTTCGGAGCGCAGACATTCGCGCCACCTTTCCTCGACGTGACGGCGGCCCGCGAAGCCCCCGGTCACCGATCCGAACAGTACCGTTCGGCTGCTTCGCGCGGCGCAGAATCCGTCGCGCTCGCCCGCAGCAGGGCGCGGCGCCGTCGTCCGGCGCGCGCTGACGAGCTCAGGCGGCTGAAACGGGTTGCGGCGCGCTGCCTTTGAGGGGCGCGGGGATGAATGGCTGGATCAGCAGGCGGATGAAGCCGAGATCGTGCGAGTAGTCCAAGCCGATCCGCCAGCGCGGGGTACGCGAACGCGTGTTGTATGTCCCGAACATGCGGTCCCACCACGGGAAGACGAAGCCGAAATTGGTGTCGGTGTCGTGGATCTGATCGTGGTGGTGGGCCACGTGCAGTACCGGAGTGACGATCAGCCATCTCAGCGGTGTCTCGATGTTGGCTGCGATAGCGATGTCGGCGTGCAAAAACAACGACACAAAAAACGCCAGGGTTGAAAAGACTCCCAGGTAGGCGGCCGGGATCCCCAGCGCCGCGGCCAGTGCCACCAGCACAACCTGGTTGATCATCGAGTCCACGGCGTGGATCCGGAAACCCAGAGTGAAATCGAAATCCTCATCGAGATGGTGGACCTGGTGGAACCGCCACAGCAGCGTGCTTCGGTGGCTGAACCGATGCACCCAGTACCCGGCAAAATCAAAGACGACGATCGCCAACGGCACCCCGACGTAACCAGGGAGGGCGCCGACCCCGTGGCCGGGACTGCCCGCGGCGAGCCAGTGCACACACCACAAACCCACCGGCGGCACCAGCACATGGTTCACCAGGGCGAACGCCACGTTGCGCATCCGGCGCCGGGCGCCGGACATCCATGCCGCCCGGCTGCCGGTGAGCAGCTCCGCCATGCCCAGCACCGCCACCCAGCCCACCTGCAGGGCAACCCCTAGTGAGACGGTCCGGGCGACGATTGCGAGTAGGACCCCAACCACCAGAGCCGCCAGGGCGGCAGGCAGCGCCACCGCGCGGCAGCCACGGCGGTCCGGCGCCGGGCGTCCCGGGGCTGCCGGCAGCCGCCGGCCGCCGGGTCGCGATGGGCACCGCCGGCCAAACCGGCAGGGCGTCCAGTCGCCAGGGTCGCGGTCATCGGGTTCCTTTCATCGCGAAGCCGTCTCTATTGCGTTGCAGTGCGATATATAACTGTAGCAGCGCTACGATTCGGTCGGTGCGCGCGAATTTTGGACCGCGCCCTGCCGGACAGGCGCAGCCGTGGCGTGTCAAACGGCGTTTCCCCAGCTAAATGCGCATATCTCAGCGACGGGACGGGCTGCGGAGCGGATCTCCTCCCCACCCGGGACTCACGGGCCTGCTATGAGAGGGGCGCAGCTGATCTGGTGCTGTGCAACGATTTGATCGCGGGCCGAGTTGCCGACGGCCAGGGGTGGGTGGTAGGCCAAACCGGTGGTGGGTTACGCGCGGCACCGGCTCGACGGCTCCGCCTGCCGGGGCTGTCAGGGCGTGCGATGAAGCACGACACCCGCGAAAAGCGCGCTATCGCCGAGGCGAACACCGTGTTGCGTGTTCAGGTCGGGTCGGGACTGCACGGCGTCACCGTCGATAGCCAGGACGACCGCGACGAGATGGGCCTGTGCATTGAACCGCCCGAGTACGTGATCGGTCTGCGCCGCTTCGAGCAGTACGAATACCGCACCCAGCCCGAACACGTCCGGTCGGGTCCCGGCGACCTGGACCTGGTCGTCTATTCGCTGCGCAAGTGGGCCACACTGGCGGTCGCCGGCAATCCGACGGTGCTGCTGCCGCTGTTCGCGCCGGCCAGCGAGATCGTCGAGATCGCTTGGCCGGGAAGGGAACTGCGTGCTCAAGCGCATCTGTTCGTGTCTCGCCAGGCCGGCACCCGCTTCATCGGCTATCTACAGCGCCAGCGCGACCGTGCCTTCGGCGGCTCGGGGCGGCCGGAGCTGGTCGAAAAGTACGGCTACGACACAAAATTCGCATATCACGCGGTCCGGCTGGGAATGCAGGGCATCAAGCTGCTTAGCACCGGCCGCATCACGCTGCCGATTCCTGAGCCGTCGCGGTCGCGCCTGCTCGATATCCGGCATGGACGGCTCGCACAGCACACTGTTGTGGACGAAATCGAAGCTCTGCGTGGCGAATTGGCAGAGCTCACGATGGGCGCCGACCTGCCTGAGCGGGCCGATTACGATGCGGTGAACCGTTGGCTCACCCGCACGTATCGGGCCTGGTGGGGCGGCTAATGAGGTTCGACCAAGCTCACCAACGTGAAAGGGGCCCGGGCAAAGGTGCGCGTCGGGGCGCCGGCGGCGCGTTAGGCTGAGTGCGCGCAGCTCCCGAGCGGAAAGGCCAGGCGGACATGACCCCGAGCCCGTCTCAGAAGCACGCTATGCGACGGCGTCGCGGTAGTGGGCTCATTACCGGGATCTTGATCGTGGTCTTGTTCGGCCTGGTGCCGTTGGGCAGCTACGTCATACTGCCCAGCGACAGCGCCCTGTGCACCTATGTGGTGATCCATCCCGGTGACCATTGCAAACACGGTCGCGGTAGGGGGCCCGGTTCGACCTTCGAGCAGACGAGATCATGGAACCTGTGGTCGGGCATGGCTATTACGGTCGTCGGCTTCATCGTGATTGCGGGCATGGTCGCCTCGCGCCGGGCCGCCGCGCAGGATCCTGAAAGGTGGGGCGTACCCGAAGCCCCGGGGCCCCGACGTTACGGGCCTCCGCCGCCCGGCTATGGCCCTGTACCCCAACAGGTTCCATTCGGGCCGCAGTACGGGCCCCCGCCGATGGGTGCGCCTCCGCAGCCGTATCCGGATCCGCAGCGCTACGGCGCCCGCCCGCCGGGCCCTCCCCCCAATTTCTGGCCGGCACCGCCGACTTACCGGCCGCCCTCGCCGCAGGAGCCTCCCCGCTGGTAGCAGGCGTCTGGCGGTTGGGCTTCCCATCGCTGTAACGCTGCGCGCAGACACCCACCCGTACACCGTAATTCAGCGGCTGGGTCTGGGCGGACGCGATGTCGCCGCAATGCCGGCACCGGGCGCCGGTCGGGGCCGGCCGACCCTGCGGAAAAATTGGTGCAGCCCCGCACCTCAGGGGGCCGTTATCGTGTATGTGCCCAGCCGAACCCGGGAGAACCGCGATGACCGACCCCTACTACCCCCGACCGCCCTATCCTGGGCCGCCGCCCGGATATCCCGCGCCGCCGGGCCACTATGGGCCGTCCGCCTACCCGGCCCCTGCCGGCTACGGCACCGGCGTGCACTACCCCGCCCCGGCGGGCTACCCGGCTGCGGCGCCGCACTATCCGATGCCGCCGCAGGGCGGCGGTTCCGGCCCGTACTGGATCTCGCTGGTCAAGCACACCGGGATGCTGTTGCTGTGGCACAACCGGACCTACCGGGTGCACGGCACGCTGGCCGACTGTGAGCGCGCCTACCGCGACGCACAGACGCACAACCTGACGGCCGGCTGGTGGAGCCTGACGTCGGCGCTGCTGATGAACTGGATTTCCCTGGCGCAAAACGCATCCGCCATTCGCAAACTGCGCCGGATCGCCCGCCGGCAAGCCGAGCCGGCCCGGCCCGGGCAGGCGTGAGGTGTCCCACGAAGCCGAATGCCGTTGTCGCTTAACAACGGTAGCCACATCGCCGCCCGCAGAAGCCGCCTGCGGGCCGGTCGGCTGAGAGCGCCTCAGTCTGAACCCAGAACAACGGGAATCCACAAGGTGGTCAGTGCCGCCGGCCGGATGGTGTCGTCGATGCTGGTGGTGCTCGCGGTGGGGACCGGCTGCACGAACGTTGTCGCCGGCGCGGTGCGCCCGGCCCCGGGCATTACACCGCGCCCGCTCACCGGCGACACCGTCAAGCAGGTGCTTCTCGACAATCAGCAGCTGGGCAAGATGTTCGACCAGTCCTACAAAGACAATCCGAACCTGCCGCCCCGGTTCGGCGGCGCCAACCTGCTGTACGAATCGGCTGCTTCGCCGCCCGAATGCACCGGGGTGACCTCCATGCTGACCAAGGACGCCTACGCAGACGCAAAGGTTGAGCAGGTCGCCGACGAGAGCTGGTGGAATGCCAGCGGCTATGAGGAGAACCCGGCGATCATCGCCGTGCACGAAGCTGTCATCGCGCTACCGGGCGCCGGTGCCGCCGACACAGCCTTCGCGACAGCCAGTGAGCAGTGGCACCGCTGCGACGGCCGAAGCGTTCGTGACCGCAATTTTGATTACCAGGTCAGCAACGTGCGGGCGGTCAATTCCGTTGTGGCAGCGACCGTGGCGGATACCCACATCGTGTTGATCTGGAAGGCGCGTGCCGTCGGTGTGCGGGTGAACTGCCTCGTCGACGTCGAGGTGACCTTCTTCAGCGAAGGCCCCGGCAATGACAAGCAGCCCCGGCGCAGCAAGTCCGCCGACATCAACACCGCCGCCATCGACGTCGCGCACGCCATGATGAACAAGGTCAGCGCGCTGAGCTAAGGTCCCTGGGCGCCACCGTGCGGTGAGGGCCGCAAACGGTCGGGTGTCAGCTGCGCGGCGCCGCGTCGGGACAGGACTTGCGCAATGCTTCGGCGCTGCCGAACAGCAGGTGTCCCGCCTCGACGGCGTCGGCGAGTTCATCTGGTGGGAGCGTGATCTCGGCTGGCCGGTTGCCCGAATCGCGCTGCAGCCGAGACATGATTGCCATACCGTCCGCCCACTTGTTCAAGTGGTCTTTGATTGCGGGTGAGGAGACAGACTTTGCCATGGCGCGCACGTGGTCACCTATCGCCACATAACGGTCGGCGATAGTGAGCGGGTCGTCGGTGTTGTCCTCGGCATTGACCGCACCGACGGATTCCGTCCAGTAGCGGAAGAATTTCGCCACCACGGCACAGTCATGCCGCGGTCCGACCACCCCGAAGTGGTTGAGCGGCAACCAGGCTGATGCCATCAGGCCACATGCGAGGAGAATTACGCCGGCCAGCGCCCGGACGGCACGGCGGGAAGGCGGTCGGCTTGCGGTGCTTTGGCGGGGGCAGTCGCCGTGGTCGCGCCGCAAAGGCTCCACTATGGTGTGTGTATCGCTTGCACCGCTGGACATTTCGCCGCTATCTCCATCACTGTTGAGCGTCTACCGCGCCGTGATCTGCGGTGGACTCGTGGACACATCTGCCGTGGCCGAAATGAAACTGGTGGTAGTGGCCTGCTTGGTGCCGCCGGCGCGGGCCTGCGCGGTGAGCGGGAAGACGATCGGGCCGGCGATCGTCGCCTGCAGCCGGTACGGGTCGAAAAAGCCGACCTTGACGCCGCTTAGGTCCGGCGTGCCCCAGACCACGGTTCCGTCGACGATCGACGGGTCGTAGTCGTTCTGCGGGCAGTTCGGTGGTGCCAACATCGGCGATGCCGTGCATCCTTCAAGGCTTTTCGCCAGTGCGGACATCACCGCGGCCTTGCCGGCGTCACTCAACTCGAACGTGACATCGGAAAGGTACAGGCCCCCAGTACTACGAAGGCTGTCCAGCAGCATCGGTTTGGATTTGACGGCCAGGTTTGCGTTGGACGACCCGAGGTCGACCCAGCCGGGGAACACGTATGCGGCGGACTGGCCTGCGGGTCGGCCGAAGATGGTGAGAGTCTGCAGGGCCTGGTTGTCCATCCCGCCGGGATTGGACAGATCGAGCTTGATGGTGGCGCTGTCAAGCTTCCAGTGGCCGTCGACTTTCTTGACGCTCAACGTCGTATCCGACGTTTGGTCGCCGAAGGTTGCCACCGCGTGCACTTCTGCGAAGCCGAAGCTGTGATCGGCGTCGGCGGCGTTGAGGATTCGGATGTTGGTGATCGGCCACTTGGTGATCTGTCGTTTGAGCACGTCGTCGGTCAGGAACTCCTTCGACGCCGGCTGATCATTGCTGTAGGACAGGGCGGTGTCGGCATCGCCGCGCGACAGCGCCTCCAGATAGCCCTTCACCGTGTCGCTGGGCGATCCTTCACCACCGATGCCGAGGCCAATCGCACGGACCGCGATCACCGCTACCACCATCACGGTCACGGCCACCGCGATCACACCCAGCGTGATCACCAGTGGTGCGCGGGATTTGCGGGGCGGGCCATAGTGCGCCGGGGCGAATGGGGGCCAGCCGCCCTGCGTTGGAACAGCCTGCGGCACGACCGTCGGCTGCGGGGGCGCCCACCACTGATCGTGCGCGCGGTAGTGTTCGCTTGCTGCGAACTGCTGATCCGGCTGGGGCGCTGCGGCCAAATCCGTATCGGACGGGGCCGGCGCGTAACCATTGCCCTCATAAGACCATTCGGTCACCGCATTACCTCCCGTATGAATGGCGCCCGATGGCGGGCGCCGGTGGTGTCAGCCCGGTGGGCACTGACCAAAAATCGTAAGTCGCGCCGCAGCCGCGTCTCGGCACCAATTTCCATGCACTCGACGCGATTGCATCGCGGTCGGCGAAATCTCGGCAGCATCGCCGAGAAGCTGTGTATTAAAACGACTGGGCCGGAGTAGCTTTGGATAGCTGTCAGCAGATGCGCGGGCTCGCGCGATGACACCGTCATGTCCATCTCAGGTGGCCCATCGCTGGGACAGAAGTTGGCGCAATCGTTCCGGCTGCAAGCCCAGCTCCAGCAGCAAATGCCCTGCGGTGCCTTCGATTTCGATCAGCGCAAGCAGAAGGTGCTCGATGTCGACATGATAGTGGTCCCGCCGATTCGCTTGGGCAACACAGTTTTCCAGAACTGCTTTCATATTGGGCGTGAACGGGATGTAGCCCCGTCGTGTCCGCTGGCCGCGGCCCAATGCCGAGTCGACCCTGTCCCGCACGTCGTCGGAGGCCACACCCAGTGCGGCCAGCGTTTCGGCGGCGATGCTGTCTTCGTCGCGAAGCACCGCCGCGAGCAGATGGGCAGTGCCGATGTGGTCGTGGCCCCAGGCGCGAGCGGACTCCCCGGCCAACGCGACGGCCCGGCGCGCTCGAGGGACAAATCGCTCGAACATCGCCTATTCCTCCTCGCTGCGCGCAGGGGTCGCCGACACCTGGAAAGCCGAGTTATGTTGCATCACTACCGTAGCATCTCTACGGTTATATCGTAGCATATGCGCGTAGACCGTTGCACTGCGCCGGTAAGCGGGGTGGCGGCGTCGGCCGGCCTATCCCGTTGGCACAGGTGTGCGGTGAGCCAGGCTCTATTTGCCGGCCAGGATCCGATACTGCGCCGAGACTTGCTGTTTGACGTCGGTTTCGGTGTCGGAGTAGGCGATGTAGGCGTAGCGGTCGGCGCGGGCGACGCAGGCAAAATGCCACTTCGATGTCTTGTAGCCGCGTTCGGCAAGGTTGGTGATCGGCTCCCAGCCGACGGGCTGTTCGAAGCAGCTGGCCACCGGCAGGCCGGCAACCGGGGCGCTCGGTTCGACGCCGGGCAGCGCACTCAGATCGCCGGCGAAGCGGTCAACGATGCGGGCCGCCCCGGCGGCGTTGTGGGTTTGATACACCTCGACCAGCAGTTGAGATACCCATTCGACGCCGGCGGTCTCGAAGAGCCGGGCCGATTCGATCGGGTCGCGTTCGAAATGCAGGGCACCGCGCGGTGCATACACCCCGGTGTTGAGGACCGCGTACTTGCGGTCCGGCGCGGCCAGGGTGCGCGCTTCAAGGTATCCGCTTGGGTCGATCGGCAGATCGGCCAGCTTGGCCGGATCGGTCGGTTCGAAACGGTCGATCGCGGGTTCTTGCACATCGAGGGCGGATGCAGCCATCAGGGCCGCATGGTGCGGCTCGCGGGAAATCCGCACGAATTGGTAGAGCACAAACGGTCCGTGGGCGGTGAAGCTTTGCACCACTGACGATCCGGCCGCGTCGGTGTACGTCGATGCGGTCGACTCGGGGTGGCTGGGCACGGGAATGGGTTCTGCCGGGGCGGTGCCGCGTTGAGGATTTTTGGCGACCAGCTCGGCGGCAGCCGCCGCGGCAGCATCAGCGTCGGGGAACCGCAGCACCGCGTTGATCATTGCCTGCGGCGGGTCGGGAGGTTGCGAGCTGCGCGCGGTGGAAAACCCCGCGATAAACCCATGCGCCGCAGCGATATCCGGCAGCGGGCCGCCGTCGACCCGGTGGAAAGGATCACCGAGGACCAGCGTCAAACTTTTTGCATCGGGCAGCGGTCGGGTGGGCACGGCCTCCGGCTTGTTCAGCGCGCTGTCTACCACCCATGGGCCGGTGACATAGGGCGCCATGCGCATGGCTTCCAGGGCGGGCCCGGCAATGGCGTTCTTTCCCGCCTTCCCGATCGGGGGACCTGCGGTGGTGCGGTAGTTGCCGGTATCCATCAGCGCCACGTCGGCGTGATCGGCGCTCGGCGATTCGGTGAGCGCCACACCGGTCACCGTTGAGCTGCAGCCAACCAGAGCCGCTGCACACGCCGCCGCCAGCAGCGCCCGAGATGTCGACGTGGCCATGTTGGTTGCCGCGGTCTCCGATTCCAGCACTGAAGTGTTCGGTCTCTGCGTCAAATCAGCAGCGTAGTAACGGTAGCGCGCTGGGTTGGCGCTGGTGTGCCGAGC
Organism: Mycobacterium branderi; assembly: GCF_010728725.1. NCBI lineage: Bacteria > Bacillati > Actinomycetota > Actinomycetes > Mycobacteriales > Mycobacteriaceae > Mycobacterium > Mycobacterium branderi. The sequence continues at coordinate 356,220 of NZ_AP022607.1, read as the reverse complement.
GGGTCGGCGGCGATGGTGGCCAGTCCGTCGGCGGGCCATGCTGGCTTAAGTCGATCAATGGATTGGGTTGTGGCGGGGCTAGCATCGATCAATCGGTCGCGGAACCGACCACCTCGATTCGGCAGGTCGGGCCGTGCGCGCGGGCAAGCCGCGCGTCCAACGTCAGCAGCGCCGCATCGAATGCCTCGGCCAGCGCGACGTAGAAAGCATCCCAACCTCGCACCGAGTCCCGTAATTGCCACGCCCGCCCGAGCAGCCACTGGTGTCCGAACCGCTCGCCCGGGCCACTCGCGCAGGTCGGTCACCGCTTGTCCGGCGGCAGTACCGTCCAGCTGGCCACGCAGATGCTGAGCGCGGATCACTCCCGTTACTTCCACGTCGATCACATGCGGCGCCGTATTAGTGTGGCGATCCCGACTGCCCAGGCGTGTCGGCTGCGCGACCGATGGTCGTGCCGCTAGCCGAGCGGCTTCACGGCGCAGCAGTTCAGGGACCGTGATCCCTTCCTCGCCGGCGCGACGCACAACCCTGCATACACATCGTCATCGATGCCACGGATCTGCACGGTCTTCGGCATATTTACATGGTGTCATGCAGAAACGCAGGGCCGGTGCAGTGTGCGATCGGTGCGTCTTTGCGAGGTCACGGCCCTTGCTATCTGCGGCTGGTCCGCCAGCCCCGGCCGGTGAGCACTATTCAGCCTGGAGCGTAGGTCTATTGCTATCGGTTGCGTCCTACCGAGGTATTCGCCAGTGAGGACCGGGCAAGCCGGGCTAAAGCCGGCGTGTCACAACACCTGAGCGGCAACGTGTTTCGTCACCTGCCGACAGCTGTCGAGCGGGTGGTCACTTGGGTCTGCCGACCTCGTAGGCACCTTTGTCGTCGTGGAACGTGACGGTCACTTGCCGCTTGGTGCCGTCGATGGTGACCTCGCAGTTGAAGGTGTCACCCTTTTTCACGGTCGGGTTCTGACCGTTGTTGCACTTGACGCCCTGGACGTTCTTGACCCCGTATCCGTTTGTCTGGTCGGTCAGAATCTGCTGAACGCCGTCCTGGGCCTTGCTGATGTCGAGCTTCTTGGTGAAGAAATAGTCGCGCATGAAGAAGCCCACAACCGCCGCCGCCACGACGACGATGAGCAGCAGCGCTCCGGCCACCGCGGCGATGCGGCCCTTGGAACGCTTGGAGCGCTTGGGAGCCCCGCCCGGTCCGAATGCGTCGCCGAACTGCGGAGCTCCTTGAGGCTGTGCGTTCCAACCGCCGTACTGGGCCTGCGGCTGGCCGTACTGCGGGGCGCCCTGGCCCGGCTGCTGCGGGTAGCCGGGTGGCTGCCCGTACTGCTGGTGCTGGCCTGCCGAAGGCGACGACTGCTGGTATTGCGCCGTTTGTTGCGACTCCGATTGGCTCTGCTGGTATGGCGCGGCCGGCGGCTGGTATGACGGCTGTGGCGGTGCCGGCTGCCCCCAGGCGCGGGTCGCGTCGGCGTTGCCGGGCTGCTGGCCCGCCGCTTGCTCTGAACCGGCCTGCTGCGGCGGAGCCGACGGGCCCCACGCCCGGGTCGCATCAGCGTTACCGGACTGCTGCCCGGCCTGCTCGGGCTGCTGCGGCTGGGCCGACGGCCCCCAGGCGCGGGTCGCATCGGCATTGTCGGACTGCTGGCCTGCCGCTTGCTCTGAACCGGCCTGCTCGGGCCGCTGCGCGGGCCTCGTCTCCTCCTCCGATGGACCACCCGACTGTGAAGGCGTCCACGGCCGGGTGTGTTCGGGTCCCTCCGGTGCGCTCATGGTCCCTCCGTTCCTCTGCGCTGCGCGCCATCGCCACATGCGCCGGTAGCGCCGGCGTTAGCGTACCGCCACCGGTTGGCGCGAAACCGGCGTTGGCGGCCATAGCAACTCCCGGTAAGGTCCGGGCGCCGTCGCACCCTTTCGCGGATCGGGACCCGCGCGCTCAGTTGCAGATCCAGGTATCGATCCAGCTGCCGGGAAGCCGCGATTTGGCGTCCGCCATGGCAGCGGTAATGGTGGGCCCAACCCCGCCCTGGTAGTAGCGACCGTCGTTTGCGACGGCGCCGCAGCCGGTGAAGCTGGACAGCACTTTGCAGTCGGTGTAGCCACACGCGCCGACGGCGAGCTGTTCGGCGGCCTGACGTGTTTCCCAGTCCGCCGTTCGGCCCCACGAGCCGTTGGAGGAGTACGCGATCGCGCCGTAGTAGATCGCCGCGTGCGCCGCGGGGCTCGCGGGGGTGATCGTCGCCCCCACCAGTGCGGCGCCGGCGACTGCGATGCAGACCGCAGCTCGTCGAGCGGTCATTGCCATGATGGTTCCTTTCCCCGGCCAGTGACCCGGTGAATACATGAAAACAGTTGTGATCCTTGCGATTTGGTCAGCACAAGAACTAGACCGGCTTGGTGGCGGTGACCTGCTTGCCCCACTCGGAAAGGTTCATCGTGATCGTCGAATTCGACACCGGAGTCAGCTCCGCCTTCACCAGGTGATACGAGCCGTCGGTGGCGATCCAGACCGCGACGGGCATCTGCGTTTCCTGCTCCGGCTTCTTGGGCGAGCCCGCCAGCAGCGCAATGTCGCTCGATGAGCAGGTTCCGGTGATCTTCGTCGTGGCGATGCCATTGACCTGCTCGTTGCCGGCGCTCTTCGGGTCCTTCATGTTGGCCAGCACATTGGCCAGTCCCTTGTCCGGGTCGAGGACCGCCCCGATGTTGTAGATCGACGCGCCGTTGCCGAAATCGGTGTACTTACCGGGCTCGCCGAGGTCGGAGTAGAAGTGGTCGTCGACGTAGACGAACTTCACGGTTTGATCGCCGCCCTCCTTGCCGAGGCTCACCTTCGCCGTACCGGTGGCTACCGGCTTGGGCTTGGTGGACATGTCGCCGTCGACTTCGGCGACCTTGAGGTTGGGGATGTCGCCCTGGGCGGTCAGGTTCATGTGGGCCCCGGAGACCTTGCGCATGGCGTCGGCGGCTTGCTTGACGATGTTCGCGGCATCCGACTGGTTCGCGCTCGTGGCGGGGCCCGACCCGGCATTCTTGCCGGAAGTCGAGCAGCCAGTGAGCGCCAGCATCACCGCGACGACGGCGGATACGGCGATTACACCGGCACGAGACCGGAAAGTCATAGAGATCTCCTCTTTCGTTGGGGCCGCAGCACGGTCGCCGCGAGCAAAATCTCAACCAAGCAGGCTTGCGAGCCAGGAGCATAGCTTAACTGCGACACCGCAGATGCGGCCGCACTTTTTCCAGACCCGCGCAAACCGGGTGAGCGTGAAAACCGGCCGGCCACGTCGCTGCTGAGAAGCGGTGCGCGCCACGGCCGGTGGCCATCTTGGGCGCCGGCGGCAAATACCACGGACCGTGCCACAGCGCCTGTGGCGGCGCGTGCGGTGTCATTCGCCTTGTGCCCCAGTATCTTTGCGGTGCGCTGTGATGATGCGCCGGTTCGGGGGGCGAATTTGCCCGTTACGGTGTCACCGAACTGCAAGCGCGCGGGCGGTTTTCGCGTCGCAAAATCGCTGAGGGCCTGTTGCGCAGCATCATCCGCGTACACCGAGCCCGCATCCCGGTGTGTACGGCGATTGGCCGGCTCGCCGCTCAGCATGCCGCCAGTGCCGTCCCGTGCATCATCGAGCGGCGGCGCGGCACGATCGAGCGGCGCAGCGCGGCGCTGCGGCCGCGCACCTGCGTGGCGTGCTCTTGCCAGCGCGGAGAGCCGGCCAAGGCGACGCGGGTCAGGGTGTTGGCGATGATGAGCCGATCGGGCGCCTGGGTGGCGGCCGTGAAGAGGAATTCGATCGCCATGGTCGCGGTCACGGGTGGGTCCTTCCGAACGGTGAAGCATCGTGTTGCTGCAACTGTAGCGCACTATTCGTAGCGCTGCAACAGTTTGTGCTACGGAATTTTCCGGGACGAACACAAAGCCGTAGCGGCACAGGTCTTGGGAGGTGTTCGTGCAGGTAGACGGGGCGTAAGCACCGCCGCGACCGGCCCGGCGGGCGGGGCTAGTGGACCTGCTGGGCCAGCAGACTGACCAGATGTGAGTTCAGGTATTCCGTAGCGGCGTAGCCGCCGGTGTTCAGCGCGGCGATCACGTTGGGATCGTCGACGATGACCATCGCACCGCGATACGTGGTGAACTGGTCGGGCAGACCGCCGTACCCGCCGCCGCCGGCGAGCTTGTCGGTGCGCACCACCACCAGGACATCGGCCTTGAAGATGTCGTAGAGGCTGGCGCCCGTCGTCTTGCGGGTGTCACCGGGATCGCTGGAGGTGCGCTTCAGCGTGTCGATGTAGCGAAATCCCAGCCCCTCCAGGTAATTGCTGGCGCTGCTGGGCCGCAGGGTCGCGGTGACCCCGTCGTCGCTGACGTTGACCGTGGCGATGCTCTTGCCGTCGAACGCGGGGTGCTTACCGCGCAGGTCGTCTTGCTGGGTGCGGGCCTTCTCGATGAGCTGCTTGGCTTTGTCGTCGTGACCCAGGATCCGTCCGATCCAGGTCAGCTGATCCTGCCAGCTCCATCCCGGGCCGGCATTCTGCGGCCGGGTCACGGTGGGGGCGATCGCGGCCAGGGCGTTGTAGGTGGCGTCGTCGATGCTGCCGGTGCCGATGATGACGTCGGGCTTGGCGGCGGCGATCGCCGCGGTGTCGATCCTGGTCGGCGTCGTCGGCGTGCCGGTGACCATTTGCTTTTCCCATTCGGGCAGGGCGCTCGGGGCGACCAGGGCCACCGGTTGCACTCCCAGCGAGAGCACCGCGTCGCCGTCGCCGGGCGTGAGCGCGGCTACCGCGTGCGGCTCGGCGTCGATGCGGACGCTTCCGTGCACGGTGTCGAACGATTGCGGCGAGTAGCCGTGGCCGGAACCGCCGGTGAAGAGCAGGGCGCCGATCGTGGCGGTGGCGATGAGCACCACCGCGGCGACGGCGGCGATGATCCACCCGCGCCGCGACCGCGGCGGCCGCGCGGCCTCGGGTGGGTGCGACGGTGGGCGCAGGTCGTGCCGCTGGCCGTGCACGGCGGGCGGCGCGGCCGGTGGTGCCCCGCTTGCAGCGTGCTGCGGTCCGCTGAAGTATCCGCTGGGATAGGTGTGCACATCGCCGGTCGGCGGGGGGCCCTGCGGTGGCCGCCCCGACCATTGGGTGCGCGGCGGTTCGGGCGGCGGCGCGGGCCGGCTCACCGGTCTGGTGGCCGGCTCTTCGAGCGCTTCAGCGGCCGCGAGCGCCAACTCGCGGGCTGTCTGGTAGCGCTGGTCGGGGTCTTTGGCCAGGGCCTTGGCGATCACCGCGTCGATGGCCGGTGGCAGGTGCCTGACCCGGTCGGTGACGCGGGGGGGCGGCTGGGATAGGTGGGCGGCCATCACCGCGGCCATCCCGCCGGATGACGAGAACGGCGCCTCACCGGCGAGCATCCGGTACAGCGAGCAACCCAGCGCGTAGATGTCGGCGCGCCCGTCGACGTGGCCGGTGCCCAGCGTCTCGGGGGCGGCGTAGGCGACGGTGGCCATCACCATCCCGGTTGCGGTCAGCCCGATGCTGTCGTCGAGTGCGCGGGCGATGCCGAAGTCGGCCAGCAGCACCCGCTCGTCGTCGGGTGCCAGCAGAAAGTTGGCCGGTTTGACGTCGCGGTGAATCAGGTTGCGCCGGTGCGCGTAGTCCAGCGCCTTGGCGACCTCGCCGGTGATGTGGACCGCGCGTTTGACGGTCATGCGGCCTTCATCGAGCTCGTTGTGCGCGTCGCTGCCGGCCACGTATTGCATAGCGATCCACAGCTGGCCGTCCTCGGTCTCGCCGCGGGTGTAGACGGTGACGATGTTGGGGTGGTCCAGGGTGGCGGCCAGGTCGGCTTCTCGGATGAACCGGGCGCGAAATGACGGGTCGCGCGACAGCTCGGAGCTGAGCACCTTGAGGGCGTCCTTGCGCGGCAGCACCGGGTTCGCCGCCAGATACACCGTGCCCATACCGCCGGAGCCGAGCACCTTCTCGATGCGGTAACCGGCGACCACCTCTCCCGGGCTTAGCACCATGTCGTCGTCCCCCGCCCTACTTACCGGCGAGGATGCGGTACTGGGCCGACGCAATCTGCTTCGCCTGGGCTTCCTGACCGGCCATCGCGATGTACGCGTACCGCTCGACGGCAGCCAGGCACGCAAAGCGCAACGGGCCGATGTTCTCGCCCTGGTCGAAGCACTTGGCGTCCGGCAGGCCGTTGATACCGGGCATCGGCTTAGCCGCGGTGTCGAGCACGAACCGGTTGACCACGCGGGCCGCCCCGGTGGCGTCGTGGGCCTGATACACCCGGGTGCGCCAGCGCTGGGTGACCACCTCGACACCGGCGGCGGTGAACAGCTGCCCCGCTTCGGCGGGGTCGTATTCGAAGTGCAGCTCGGCGCCGGGCTGGTAAACCCCTGCCGTGGGCAGCGGGTTTTCCCCCTGCGTCGGCGGCATCGTGCGGGCCAGCAGCTGGCCGGTCGGGTCGACCGGCAGATCGGCCAGCTTGTCCGGATCGGTGGGTTGGAAGTCGTCGATTCGGGATGCCTGTATGTCGAGGGCGGTGGCAACCAGCTGGTCGTCTATCTCGGGCCGGTCCTTGGTGTTGGCGAATTGATACAGGACGTAGGGGCCGTGCGCGGCGTAGCTGGCCACCACGTGGCCCCACACCTTGTTCTCGAACGACGCCGCGAACGCCTCCGGGTGGCGCGGAATCGTCACCGGCACGTGGGGCGTGGTGACCGACGATTCCATCCGCAGCTCTGCGGCCCCCATCTCCTTAGCGGCCGCGGCCGCCGCGTCGGCGTCGGGAAATCGCATCACCATATTCGACAAGCCCTTCGCCTCGCCGGGGCCCATCAGGTTGCGCGAGCTGACAAACGCGGTGATGAAGCTATGTGCGGCCGCCGCCTGGGAGGGCTCGTCGCCGATTTGCGCTTTGAGCGTCTTGAGGGTGGACAGCGACCCGTTGGGCAAGGCCTGCTTGCGCAGGGTGGCGTCGACTTCCCATGGCCCGGTGACGAATTCGGCCATCCGCACCGCCTCGAGATAGGCGCCGTTCTCGGGGGTATCGGCTTTGCCGAACGGGTGGGTGGCATGCGTCGGGTACGGGCCGGTGTCCAGCAGCGCCACGTCCACCGAATCGCTCGATCCGGGGGCCTTCATCGCCTCCCCGACCACGGTCGACGCACAGCCGGCCACAAACCCCGGACACAGCGTCGCGGCCAGCGCCGCCGTGGCCGCCCGGTGCCTCAGCGTCGGCATGATCGCCTCTCGGGGGTCGGCGCCGGGCTCATTTGGCCATCAGCATGCGGTATTGGGCGGCGGTTTGTTGCTGCGTATCAGACAGTTGGCCCGAGGATGCTTCGATCAGGTACCGATCGGCCACCGCATAACACGAGAAGGAAGCATTCGGGTCTTTGCCGGTGGGTGCAAAACACTTGCTGCCCGGCAGGTGCGGCACCGGCTCGGCGGGTTTGTCCGGCGGCTGCAGCAGCGTGGTCACTTCATCGGCGAATGCGTCGCGCAGCTGGCCGGCGGCCGTCTCATCGATGGTTTCATAGACATTGGTCTTTCCCGCTGCAACGTGTGCGACCCCGGCCTTGTTGAAATTCTCCGCGTCCTTGATCGGATCGAGCTGATAGTTCAGCGCGGCCCGCGGCTCGAAGACCGCCATCATGTTGGGGTTGTCGGCGTAGGTGCCGGTGCGCGGCAGGACGCGGGCCAGCAGCCCGGTCGGGTCGCGCGGCAGATCGGCGAACCCCGCCGGGTCGGCCGCATAGAACCGGTCGATGAGCGGCTTTTGGCGATCCAGGGTGCCCGAAATCAGTTGGGCGGCCGCATCGACGCCGTCTTTGGATGTCGCGTATTGATACAACACGTAGGTGCCGTGCGGGGTGAACGACATGACGGCACCGACCTTGCCATGTGTCTCATCGTCGGGCAGGTCGTAGGTGGATGCCTGCGCGTCGGAATGACCCGGGATCGGCATGGGCCGCTTCTGGTAGATGTCGACATTGACCGTGAGCGCCTTGGCCGACATGTCGGCGGCCGCCGCCGCGGCGGATGCCGGGTCGGCGAAGCGCAGCACCGCGTTGGTCAGCCTTCTTGCCAGCTCCGGACCTTCCATTCTCCTGGTGGAGGCGAACCCGAGGAGGAAGTGGTCCGGTTGCGCCGCCTCGGCGATCTTGGAGTCGGTGATGTTGCCGAAGCCCTTGTTGATGCCGGGCGACATGTCTTCGATCACCGACGTCTGGAACGAGATCCCCGTTACCAGGGCCGGATCGACCTCCCACGGGCCGACCACGTTGTTGGCCAACCGCTGGGCTTCCAGTACCCGGCCCTGCTCTTCGCTGCCGGCATTGCCCAGTGGCGGTGCCGGTGTGGTCGGGTAGTTGCCGGTATTCAGCGACGCGACGTCGACCTGCCCACCGCCCGGGTTCTGCCCCTGGGCGGCCCCGGGCGCCGTCATCGGCGAACCTGACACCACGCTGCTGCCACAGCCGGCCAGCATCGTCACCGCCGCGGCCGCGACGGCGACGCGGCGCACGAGCTGAACCGACCCGACGTCCTTAATCATCGCGCTGCTACTCCTTTGTGGCCCTCGGGAAATCTACCGCACCGCCTATCCCTGGCACGGCAAACTATGCGCGCCGCGCCTTGTCCTGGTCGCAGCGATCCGACCCTTGCCTCGGCGCGGCCGGGCAGGTGAAGCGTGCGATGAAAACGCTTCGCAGCCCGGCGCCTCGTGCCCACCCCGGCGGCGGCCGACTGCAATTGGCTGCCCCTGCCGCGGGCCGCGGCCACTTACTATGTTCGCGTCGGGCGTGGCGCCCCCCGCGCAGCAGTTGCCGATCGATGCGGACGCCCAGCTAAGGGGAGAACAGCTGATGAGTACTCCGTGGCCGCCCGGCAACGAGCCCAACCGATCCGATGCCAGGCCGGCGCAAGGCCGCAACCCGGCGCCGCGCGACCCTGACCAGACCGAAATCGTCGGCCGCGGCGGCCAGCAACGTTCGGGCGCCGATCACGGGGATCCAGCGGGCGAGGCGACGCGGGTATTGCCGCCGGGCGGACCCGAGCGCGGCCGTGAGCAGTACGATGCCGGGATGCAACCTCCCTCGGCAGGTTTCCCGCCGCCACCCGGCGGCCAGCCACGTGATCCACGGCAGCCGGGCACTCCCCGTTACGGCGGCCAACCCGCTGCCGGCGGCTACGGCCAGCAACCGCCCTACCCCTACGGCGCGCCACCCCCGTCCGGTCCTGCCCAACCCGGAACCAATTACGGCAACCAGCCCGGCTACGGCCAGGGCGGTTACGGCCAGCAGCCGGGATACGGTCGGCCGTCCTATCGTCCCGGCGGGTACGGCGCACCGGGCGCCGGGCCCGATTCGAAGCAGATCATCACCTGGATCGCGCTGGGCGCGATCGGACTATTGGGGCTGCTGGGCGCCATCTTGACCCTGACGCTGTGGATCAACGTGAGCAGCGCTGTCAGCCACGCATCGGATGCCTGCAACGAGATCACCGGCCAGTACTCCGACCTGTGCAAGCAGACCGTCAAGAGCAAGGCACCCGGCGTCCCCGCCGCCCTGGTGATCTACCTGGTGCTGATCATCCTGGGCAGTCTGGCGGCTCTCGGCGGTGCGATCAGCGTTTTCCTCAAGAAACCCGTCGGGCACTTCCTGCTCCTGGGCGGCGGCGCCGCCATGCTGTTGTTCGCGATCATCTGCGAAGCCCAGTACAGCGCCACCGGCCGAATCACCTACGACCTGATCGCGGGCCTGTTCATCGCCGTCGCCGGCGGCCTGATGTTCATCCCGGCCGTCCGGATGGCCCTGGGCCTGCCGGCCAGGCCGACCGGTGGTAGCTCCGGGCACGGCGGTCCGTGGCACGGCGGCGGTCAGCAGCCCTACGGCCAGCAGCCTTACGGCCAGCAGCACCCGGGCCAATACGGCCAGGCCGGCCCGGGTGGCTACCGGCCGCCCCAGTGGTAGCAACCGAGTCCTTGTAGCGGCGCCAGATCGCCTCGCCGTCGCGGCGAAACTGTGGCAGTGCTGCTACAGCTATGTGTGTGTTCACCGTAGCGCCGGCTTCGATATCGGCCGTGCCGCCGGCAACCTCGCGAGTCGCGACGAGGCGCCGAAAGGCCAGTTCAGCGGATTCATCTGCGCCGTGACGCACATCCATGGCAGGCCGCGTCACCACACCGCCCTCCACCCGCCACAAATTAATGGAACCAGACTGTTGCGTTGCTACGGTTTGTGGGTTACGGTCATAGCACCTGAAGCGCTCCGCTTCATCCGAGCCAACGAGGAGTAACCATGATCCGCAAATCCGCCGCCGTCAGCCTGACCGCCCTGGCTGTTGTCGCCGGGGCGGCGGCCGGGATGCCGACCGCCGCCGCGGCTCCGTCGGGCCCGATCCCGCAGTTCTGGGAAAGCGGAAACGGCAGCGACCTGGCGGGCCTGCTGCTCAAGGAGAACCAGGTCGCGCCGCTGGTCGGAGTGCCCAGCGTGAAGGTGCTCAACAAGTCCGCCAAGTTCTACGACGACAGTTCCGTGATCGACAACGCCGAGTGCCTCGGCGCCTGGGCGCCGGCGCAGGCCAAGTCCTACGACGGCAGCGGTGCCACCGACGTGCGCTCCGAAGTGATGGGTCACAACAAGCTGGTCATCCTGCGCGACCGGCTGGTGGTCGAATCGGTGGTCGGTTTCCCGACCGCGGATCAGGCGAGCAAGTATCTGGATCACGCGGCCGACAGCTGGAAGGGCTGCGCGAACCGGCAGGTGACGACCACACCCGACGCTTCCGACACGCCCCAGCAGTGGCAATTCGGTCAGCCCGCCGTGGAGAACAACGGCACGGTGATCACCCTGAAGCGAACCAGCACCGGGGAAGGCCTCGGGGCATGCGAACGCGCAATGGGCGGACGCTACAACGTTGCCATCGACGTCATGGTGTGCGGCGGCGACCCCACCGGCCAGGCCGCCAAGATCGTGCCGGAGATTGGCAAGAGCATTCCGAAGGCCGGCTGATGGGCCCGGGCACCACCTCGGCCGACAGTGCCCGTCAGTCGCGGCCAGCTGGTGCTCCGCTGCCCGTGCCGGTCCCTTACACTCGCTGACACTTTCACAGGAGAAACCGATGACCTTCCCGCACAACCCGATTCAGTACGACTCATCGCCGCCGCCGCAGCAAGCGCCCTACCGCAAACCAATTGTTTTGTGGACCATCTCCGCGCTGTGCTGGGTCCCCGCGGCGGTCCTGTTGTTGGGCCTCCACCAACGGCTACCCGGGACGCTGCTGATGGCGGTCTCGATACTCGCGGCCAGGCTCGCGCTGGCCAACCGCGCAAAGCCCTCCGGCGGAGGGCAATTCCCCGTTTCGCACAGTTATTCCCCGCCGCCGCAACAGTATCCGTACTCCGGCGGCTATGCCGCACCCCAGCAGCAGTACCCGTACCACGGGGCCTATCCCCCAGCGCCGCAGCAGTATCCCTACCCCGGCGCCTATCCCCCGCCGCCGCAGCGCTTCTCGCCGCCGCGGTAGTTGCAGTCTCGCGGATCGGGATCTGATGAACTCGCAAACCATGTGGGCACGGATGGTGGTGGCGCCGTGGTGGGCGCGCTGGCTGGTTAACGGGTTGGTGAGTGCGGTGATGCTCACCGCGATCGTGGCGGCACTGTTTCCGGGATTTGTCGGCAGGACCGGCTGGCTGTGGGCGCTGGTGTCGCTAGCCGGATTGAGCCTGGCCGTTGCCGGGCCGATGGTCTACTTGGAGAAGCCGGTACGACACCAATACGCCGCGGCCCTCACCGGGCTGAATCTCGAGCAGCGCAGTCAGGTCAGCAGGGCACTGCGGCGCGGTGAGGTTCCCTCCGATCCTCGCGTCCTGGCCTCAGCCATCCGGGTGGGCACCGTGAGCCTGGCCTACCTTCGTCGCGCGACCCGATGGCAGACAACGGCAAAGTGGTGGATGCCCGCGATGTACCTTGTGCTTGCCGTGCTGGCGTTCGTCGACAACGACATACGGCGCGGGCTGCTATGGACCGGATTCACAGTCTATTTCGCAACATATTTCGCATGGACCTCGTACAAGGCGCGGCGACTACCACAGAATGTTGAGCTGCTACGCGCAGCCGCCACCGATATTCCTGAAGCAGCGGCTGCAGCGAGCGAGACCGAGGATTCCGTCGTCTTGCCGCCGCGGCGAATCTTGGCGACGCTGCTGGTGATTGCAGTGGCTGGAATCGGTTTCGGGACAATAGGTTACCTATCGGGAGCATTCGAGAGCCACACGGCGGGTCTCACGCCGGAATGCCACACCGCCAGTGATGTCGTCGACTTCATCTACGCGCATCGCGACATGCTCGACCCCAATCTGATCACTGCCGGCGATCCGGACCTGAGCCGGTACCAGGACTGGTCAAATCAGCTGCAGAACTACGCGCGCCAACCGTCCACACCGGAGGTTTCCCGACACCTGCGTCGGATCGCTGAACTATCCGCACAGGCGGTGTCGCAGGTGCAGGACATACGAAAAGACCCGGGGGCCAGCCCATCGCCGGACGCCATCCATGACCAAAAAACCGCCTACCAGAACACTGTCAACGAGCTGGTCTCCGAAGAAAAGGACCTCGTATCAGCCTGCCATCCACATAGCTGAACCGCCGTCGCCACGCAGTTGATGTCCGGGTCTGATCGTGCCGGGCCGGTGCAGATTCATGCGGGTCCGCGACGCGGCGCGGCTGTAATGTCTGAGTGTGCCCGAAAGCTACGACATCAACGACGTCCCGCAGCGCTGGCAGCAGCGCTTCGCCTTCTTTGACGCCTACGGGTTGCCGTCGTCGTCACCGGCGGCGCGGGAAGCCTACAAGGCGCTGCCGTTTGGCGCCAGGTTCCGTCTCACCGGCAACTTCCCGGCATTCTTGTTCGGGCCGTTCTATTTCATGGCCAAAGGCATGTGGCGCAAAGGAATTACGCTGCTCGCGGCGGCGATCGCCCTCGCGGCGGCGATGGTTGTCCTCCCAGTACCGGATTCGATCGCTCGCCCGGTGGGTGTGGCATTCGCGGTGGCAGTGATGCTGACCGCGAACTACGCCTACTATCTGCACGTCGTCAAGCGCAGCCGGTCATGGAATCCGCTTGAAGGATGGAGTGGGCGCCGCGCCCGTACCGACAGTTGACCGAACCGCAACAACAGCCAGGCAACCGGTAACTGGGATGAGAGAACCACACCGGGCCATGCGTTGCCGCAATTATCAGCTGTGCGAGGTGACCGCGGCGATAAAGGCATCCGGTTCAGTGACGCTGATATAGACGGCGCGGGGCAATCCCCCGGGCCAATCCGCGCCGAGCCAATTCGCGCCTCGCAATGCTCTTTTCGGTTCGACAGGCCGGCTGAACCTGACTTCGACGATGCCGCGTCGTGAACCATTGACAAGCCAGCCGTCTTTGGCCGGATGCGCTCCCCACGCCCAGGGCCGCTCGGCCACCTGACTCGCGGACTCGATATCGGTGAGCGGGACATCCATCCGAAAGATCCAGCCGTGCTTGATGTGCAGCGTGCCGTCGAGCACCTGAATTTTCGTCCACCTGGGCCCTACGCCCAACAGCGATGCCAGTGGCCGATACCAGCGGTCGTAGCGCATTGCGAAGTCCATCCAGATATTCTCGCCTCTCCCCGCCTGCGTCACGGGCAATACTTCGACGGGACATCACCGCCCCCATCGGTGGACGCTGCCTACGCCGACAGTGATCTGGCGATTTCACAGCTTGTTGAGGCCGCGCAGAATCTTAGTAGGAGTCGACATTGGCGGCTGCCGCGGTCAACATGTCGGCGCGGGCAAGCGCAGTCGGCGAATACCGCGAGTTGAGAATCTGGCTGGTAAGGCCGACTCGGAACTGGCCCACACCTCATCTTCCGAACCCGTTGTGTTTCACATGTTCTGGTGAGTCAGCGAACGTCGCTGCGCTGAGCCCAGCTCGCCACGAAATATCCCAGGCCGCTAACGGCTGTATCACCATGCAATCGGCCGTGGAACCGTTGCCCACTGCCAGCTCCGCCTAAAACTTGCCATGCTGCTCGCCCGGTCGCCGTCTGTAGGAACTCGGTCGGATCGAGTCGAGCGAGCGCGTCAGCGTCTGCTTGTTCCAGGGCCCGCAACACCTTGGTGTCGCACAGCCTCGCCCGTTTGCCCCACCATTCCCGTCCGCTCGCCGTCATACACGTCGACCCTTCACCCATGACGAGCATCGCGACCCGCTCGGCCCGCCCGGCCAGATCCTGCCCCAGCGCAACGCACTCCTGCGGTGAGGCATCGAAATCGATCGCTTGAAAGGCGATGTCGGCCACAATCATTCCCGCGGGTTTGGCGGTCAACAGGAGCCAGTAGCCGAGGGTGAGAGACAGCGGCAGTGGCTGCGCGTCTTCGCTATCGCTGCCCCACCCGTACTCCCAGTAAATGCCGTTCGACAGGAGACTTCCATACGCACCGGACGGGTCGAAACTCCTGGTCGTGTCATCGCCGCCGACGATCACCACCAGGTGCGGCGCATCCGCGGCAGGCGCATGCTTGCCGTCGTAGACGGGAACATTCAGCTGACGAACCGCTTCCAGACAGGCTGCACGCAACCTGTCCCACCCTTCGCCAACCTCACCGACAACGTCCGGTATCAACATCATCGGGTGCGGGCATATCGCAGCCGAGACCAGCGGCATACGCTCTCCTCACGATCAGGGCCCACACCACCTTCACACAACCGCAGGAAAACGCAACCTTCGTCTCTCGACACCTCAGCGGTATGAACACGGTACCTGGGCCCGCGCACACGTTTGTGGCGCAATAACGTTGTGTTGGTGCATGTCTCACAGCTTTCCGGTCGGCCAAAGGCATCCGCCGGGCCCGACAGCGATGTGTGACTATCCGCGGCCCGACCACAGCTTCGTCTGTGCGATTTACCGGCTCGGCCGCAATGAGCCCTGGGATACGGCACGCTTAGCGGTGTGAGTGGCTTGCGGACATACATCGAACGTCTGGGCCGGGCACTTACGTTGACCCTGACAACCATGTCGGTGGCGATGCTGGTGGGCTGTGGAGGCACGGTTGCCGGCCAAGCGCTCATGGCACCGGCGTCAGATGATGCGAACGTGGCGCTGATGGACACCGGCGTCTATCCCACCGCGGCCGGCCATCCGATCGGCACGGCCGGCGACGATCAGGTGATGCAGGGAATTTTGGAGGCGCATCGGCTGGCCGACTTTGTGGTGGGCCCCTGGCAGGTCAAGGATTTTCTAAAGCGGCGCCCTAACCTTGATTCGGCCATTCGGACAGGGCCGATCGCCACGGCCGCCGACGTGCACGAAACGCTAGACCGCCCGTTTTCAGACATCGCCGCAAGCCACGGGTTCATCGCCGGCTTTTCCAGCATGCGGGTCGCATCCCCTGCTGGTGGGGCCGAGCAAGGGTTGACCAACGCGGTCCTACGGTTTCCGGACGCGGCCTCAGCAGCTGCTGCCGGAGCCGAAATGGCAGCGTCTAATCCGACGGTGCCCGGAGACTCACCGCATGAGCCGACGACCATTCGCGGGTACCAGGAAGCGATCGCGACACGGTATACCCGTGGCGGCATACCAATCGTTGAGAGTTTCACGCCGTATGGGCCCTACGTCCTGTACCAGTCGGCCTACAGCACCGCCGACCGCCGCGCCGACACTGCCCAGAGCTTCGTGGTAGCAAGCCTTACCCTGCAGAAACCGCTGATCGACCAGTTCATTCCGACGGATCCGGCCAGGCTCGGCTCATTGCCGAAAGACCCGTCGGGACGCATTCTGGCCGCCACCCTGGCAGGCGAAGGCGCCCCGATACCGTCACTAAACGCCGGGGTATGGCGCCCGGCCGGATGGCTGCACTTCGAGGCCGACCCGCTCCAGGCAGCTGCTGCGCTACGGACAGCGGGCGTGGACTACGTCAGTCAACGCTCGGCCACCGTCTACCAAACCCGCAACGCCGAGGCCGCCGAGCGCGTGGTCAACCATATCGGCACCGAGCTCACTCACGTCGCCGGCGTTGAGCCGCTTAATGATCACGTGCCGGGCCTTCCGGAAGCCCAGTGCTATCAGCGAATAGCCGGCGCACTACCACCCACCGCACCCGGGTCTTGGCTGTGGATCCAGTGGCATTTCAAATGTGTTGCCAGGGCCGATCGCTACGCATACACCGTCTTTTCCGATACCGAGAAAGACGCAATGCAGCAAACATCAGCCCAGTACCGCATGCTCGCGGGCAAGTAGCCGCATTCATCGCGCCGACTGCGGGCACGCGACCTCCGAACGCTTCCACCCGGCTCGCGCGCTTCACCCGGGGCAGCCCGCAAAACCTGCGCTGTTCGGGCGCCAGCGTTTCCAGTCTCACTTTGCCGCCGGTGCTGCTGCGGCGCCGACAATTTTCTGATGAGTGTCGCTGCGTGGGTGGGTGAGAATGGAACCAAGGCAGCAAGCCTGGAGCCCTAGCGGCGCCGGGTGCGGCGAATCGGGGAAGCAGTGATCAGTCCGTATGGCGAGGGCCCGCGCGCCGACGACGCGTACGGCGGCGATGCGGATGGTGTCCTGTCGGGCTGGTCGTGGCCGGCGCAGTACCCGTCGGCGAGGTTCGGCCCCGCGGCGGATCTGGGCGGTTTCAACCCGCCCGCCGCACCAGCGGCTGGCCGAGCGCTGCGGGTCGTGTCTGGCCACGCGAACCGCAGGGCGGGAGTTGTGGGCGGTGTCGCCGCGGCCATCGTCGTGGTGGTGGCCGTCGTGGTCGCGGTGGTCTTCTACGGCAAGGACCCCCCATCGGGGGCCGCCGCGGATGCAGCCTCACCCGCGGCCCCCAATGCGTGGTCGGCGACCGACTGCACGCACAGTGCGTCGAGTGGGCAGGTGCCGGTCAACGGGGTGGTGTCCGCGGGAGGTTTGTCCTTCCCGCAAAATGTGGCGCCGGGCTGGCGGCCCAAGGCCGAACACCGGTTACCAAATTCGATCGACGCGATCTCGCTGGATTACACGGTTAGCCGCGTGGGCGGCCGCACCTGGATTGCTCAGGTGACGGTGGGCATCACCAATTTCGACCAGTCCTTGAGCCTGGCAGCACAGGCCAAGCTGATGTTGAGATGTGTTGCCGCAAGCGACCTATACGAGCCGTACGAGCCTACGGTGCCGGCGGCAGCACCCAAATCCGGTCATATCGATGGCGTGCCGACCGCCGAGATCGACGCTACGTTCACGGTCACCTTCGCCGATCCGACCGTCAAAGGCGACGATGTGGTGATCATCGTCGTCGGCACTAGCCCCAGCACCTATTTCCTGGGCACATCGCCCACCGGCGATACGGCTCGCCGAGACGTGGTGCAGGCGGCGGTAAAAGCGTTGCACCTCGCCGCGAACTGAGGTCGGGCTTGACGCTCATGCGCTAGGCCGGTTTACCGAGTCGAACCATGCACGCGCCGAGCGCACAGGAGGGGTGGCGCTTTCCCGGTCAGAAGCTGTTGGGCGGCCCGGTGACCGCGGAGATTGTGCTTGGCGCCGAGGGTGACCCGGCAGTGGGCTGTCGGGCCTCATCCTGCACTATTCCGTGCATCACGTTGTTGACAGTCGCCGTTATTTCTGCCCGATCTTGTTGCCGGATGTCCTGCTTCGTATAGCCCTGTGAGCCTGCACCTTCCCAATCTTTCGGAAGTGCGGAATCGAGAAGCTTAGCGAATTCCTGAAATTCCGTTGACCCGTCGCCAAATCGGTCTCCTGCATCAGGATCGACAAATCCCAATTCTAAGCCCATCGGTGTCAGGGGAAGCAAGCCGCGTCGATAATTGGTGTCTCGGCATCTGCCACGCCCGCCACGTAACGGGGCCCCCTTTGGAGATGAGTTCCTTACCAGACCACTCGCTGGTGGAGATCGTGTCAAGGTTCCCCGAGATACAGGTGCCCACCGCGCCGAAGACGGAACTATGAGAGGCTACCCGTATGCCATGGTATCCAGGTTCTGATGGGCAATACGTGACCAACTTCTGGGATGGTCAGCAATGGCTTATATCATTGACCAACTCTCACCTAATTCTTCAAGGCCGGCCGATCGCACTCGACGAAATCATGCAAGTCGCTTATTGGCACAGAACGAAGATCGGTGTTCCTGGACCAGCTAACTCCTATGGAAGTGGTATGTACATTTACCGTGGCTTTTCGGTTGTGGATAGAGGCGGGCATACGAGTTCTCTTAATTTCGACAATCCGCTGGCACGGGATATTCCAGAAAACGAGATAGCCTGGCGGGGACTAGCTGATATTTCTAGACAGTATATTGAGCCACGAATCGCGGGGCGTATTCATGAAGCGGTGCGCGGCGGGGAAGAGTACACCATCGACGATGGCTGGTGTTTTATCACGCTAACGAATCGCGGATTCACAGGTAGAGCGATGCGCACAAGAACGTATTCGTGGGCGGATTTCTATCATGTCGAGGTCAACCCCGCCTTTAATAACCTATCTCCGTCTAAGCAGGGACAGACACGGATATGGGCGCTGACCGGAAAGAAGCGTAAACTGCGTTTTGTCACCGGGCTGGACACCACCGTGCCAAACGCCGTCGTGTTGGCGTCTCTAATGCCCATGTGCGCTCAGGCCTTAGCGACGAGAATTGTTTAGAGCTGCCCTCAACGCCAACAGATTTGGGCGTCACGCGATTCGAGCACGCCGAACACATCGCTTCCACCCGGTTAGCGGTGTGGGAAGCAGACTGCGGCCACCGCGGCGTCCTCGGTGTAGATGGCCTGCATGGTTGCACCAAAGGCTTTGTCGGGGCCCGGGAGGATGTCCTCGCGCGAGTCTCCGGCATCGGCACCTCGGGAGTGCTCGACCAGTGCCACCGCTTGAGCAGACAAATCGCCGATACGACGCAGTCGCGGCGCGATCCGCGGATCCGACACCTGGTCGGCATAGCTGCGCAATTGCTGGGACCACGCCCGGTAGGCCGGGAGGCTCGCTTCGCTATTGCGTGGGTCGGCCAGCTGCCTTTTGTCGTAAATCAGGTTCACCGCGGCGCCGGCGACGCGGCAGTCCCGATCCGAGAAACTCACAAACCAAACCAGGGTCATGAAGGCGATCACCGGGATCACGATCGCCGCGATGCCTAGCCCGTACCGAAGCGGCGGCAACGCCGACGCGTCGACGTCCGCTGCCTCCGGCATGCCGGGATCTGCGGCGGCGCGCAGCACTTGCAGGCTCTCGTCAGTGCGTCGGCGGCGGCGCGCATTGGTCACCAGCTGAACCACCCACAGCAGTCCGGCGCCTGTGAGCAGACCACCAAACGCAGGCGGCAGTCGGAAGAGTTCCACCACGCCGGCGGTGATCGCCACGACGGGTATGCACCACTGTGCTGCGCGCTGCGCGCGGGTCGTTTTGCGCCGATAGGCCTGCGCCAGAGTGCCGGCGCGGATCGCGGCGGCCAGGACCTCTGGATCGCTGGGCACCTCGCCGGTGCGCAATGCCTCGAGCGCGGTCAGGCTTCGCGGGCGGTCAAGTCCGCCCAGCGCCTGCACAGCACGTTGGCGGACCGGGCGCTGGATGTACAGCGTCGCGCCCATTGCGATCCCGCACAACGCAATAACGGACAGCGCGGACAGCAGCACGCCCATCCGGTAGATGAACGTCGGGTACAGCACGTACACCACGGCGCCGACCGCGAGCGCGAAGATCGCGGCGCGCACCAGCCCCTGCACCCATAACGGCAACAGCCAGAACCGGTTGGCGATCACGTGCGGCCCCAAGCGCCCACAGCGCGGCCGACCCTGTTCTCTCGGCCTGTTTTTTTGAAAACCAAAGCCGGTCTGCCGGCCCCGGTGTCGCGCCGGGTTCTTCCCGGCCACACTCGAGTTGACCTAATCCGGGACTGAAGTGCGATGCGTTCGCCCAAGGATCCGGTCAAAACGCGTGGCTCCCTTCGGGTGAGAGCACAAATCCGCGGCTCCAGTGGTCGTCGGTGGTGCTGTCGACGACGCAGATGGTGTCCGCGGCCTTGACGCCACACGTGACGTTCGCGTGGGGGCCTTTTTCGAAGATCTTGGACCCAGCGCCAAGCAAGTGATAGGAGTTGGGATCCACGTTGTCGACGACGTCACCGCCTCGGTGCTCGTAACTGCGGTAGGTCTCCATAACGGCGAGATCCGGCACATGTTTGAAACCCGAAAGCGCTTGCGAGCCATCGCGATCCGGCTCGAAGTTACCCGGCACATTGTCCCGGGCAAGCGCATATGCATAGTTCTCGCCTGACGCGACGCCGGGAAGCGTCCCCCAGCACGCGGCTTCGGGCGGACCTGACCAGCGCATGTAGGTCATGATTCGGCACCGCACACCGTCTGGCGTGACAAATTGCCAGCCGCCGGCCCCATAGGTCGCATAGGTGCCGTAGGTGGCGGCGGCAACCTCCGCCAGGCCGTCGAGCTCTGCTGTCCCGGGATCGCCAAAGGCGGGCGGGCCGGCCAGTATGCCCGCGCATAGCGCCAGCATCGCGGTAACGGCGCGACGCAGCTTGTGCATAGGTGAATACTAAGCAGGCTTTTCGGTGCGGCAATTCATCGATTTCAACGGCGATTCGACGCAGAGGTGGCCGCCCTGGCGCACGCCTGCCTGACCTGACGGCCAGATAATGGCGGGATGGCTCCACCGTTCCTTCGCATCCTCCTGGGTGTGGTGTCGCTGATTGGCGGCGCGCTGGTGGCCTACAACCCGGCGCCGCCCGGGTTCCGGCGGAGCCATTCCCTACCCGCCACCGGCGTCATCCTCATCGCCGGTGCCATCTGGATGATCGTGGCGGCGTGGCGCGACCACCGCGATGCGAAAACTGCAGGCAATGGGCGACACACCACCGGGCGCCCACCCCGCCATGCCGCGCACGAGAGCCGAACCAGCAAGATCCGCCTCTGGGCCGGCCTTGCCGTCGCCACCCCCGCCAGCTGCTGGATGCTGTGGTGGGGCATGGATTCCGGCTATCTGTCGCTGGTCGGGCTGGGGACCATCGGCATCGCGTTCAGCGTGGTCGCGCTCATCACCCTGCTCCTACATCCCGACTCCGGGTAGACTAGAACATCAAAACCGCTTAACCAGAACGCGATTCGCGGTCCTGCGGACGACGAACGGTGGTGATAGGCCCCAACCGATGAGCGCTCGCCGCTGACCCGTAGCCACCCCGTCGGGGGGCGCTAACGCCTACTAGTCGCGCTTCCGAACGCATGGCGGCGGGCGCCTGGACGCAATTTTGGTGCGTCTGACCCCGCTGAGGCAGCTTTAGGGTTGTCGTCATGGTCACCAACCGCAAGCCGGCGCACCTGGCGCTGTTGATCGGCCTGGCGACAGTGCTCATCGCCGTGCTCTGTGGTTGCGCCGGGAACCGGCCGGTGTCGGGTGCCGGCGACCCCGCGCCGGCGGCGCCATCAAGCCCGTCGAATCAACCACAGCGCGATATCGTGACGACCGGCAACATCAGCATCACTGCAGCCGACGTCGGCAAGGCCGCGGACCGGCTGGCTGATCTCACGACCGGGATGGGCGGGCGCGTCGATGACCGCACCGAACGCACGGCGTCCGGCCGATCCGGCAGCGCCGACCTGACATTGCGCATCCCATCACAGAAGGTCGACGAATTCGTCACGAGCGCAAAACACCTGGGGACCGTCACGTCGATATCCCTGAAGCACGAAGACGTCACCAGCGGACGCGTGGATCTCGATGCCCGGATCGCCGCTTTGCAGACGTCGGTGGACCGGTTGAACGCGCTGATGAAAAACGCCGGCAGCACAGGCGATCTGCTGCAGGCCGAGGAGGCGCTGTCAAAGCGGCAGGCGGACCTCGACAGCCTGCGCGCCCAGCGCGTACAGCTCGGCGAGCAGATCAGCTACGCGACGATCCGGGTCAGTGTGTCGTCCGAGTTCGCGCCCCCGGCACCTGGATTCGTCGCCTCCGTCAAGCGGGGCTGGCACGCACTGGTGTCGTTCAGCCACGGTCTGGTCACACTCGCCGGCTTCCTGCTGCCCTGGCTGCCGGTACTGCTGATCATCGCAGCGGCCGTGGTTCTCCTGCGCCGCAGGGCCCGCCGGCGGTCCCAGGCTTCCGTCGGCGTGCAGACCGCCGAGCCGGCCTGGCCAGACGAACTCGAAAGCTAGTGCGGTCCAGCAGGCGGCTCGTCGACGTCGTCGATGGTGGCCCACCCGATGGAATCGCACTTGCTGAACTCGAGCTGAGCGTCTCGCCCCACGGTTTGGTCGATCACGTAGGCCATCCGCACCGGAAAGCTTTTCATGCCGGCGTGGATCTGCGTCCCTGCCCTGAGGCTGGCGATGATGACCGCGTACACCCACAGGAACTGGCCATCGGCATCGGTGGCAATGAATTCGGACTGCGGCCGGGTCCAGTCGAACTGCGCTGAAGGATGGTATTTGATCGCATGCTCGAGCACCGCCAAAAAGTAATCGTCGCGGTCCGGACCGGCCAAGCGACGCATCAGCTTCGCGGCGAGCGGAAGTTGTTGCTGCAGCTCGGGTACCGCGTGTGCTTCACCGAAACCGCTTTGGTCGTAATCGACCGCCCGCACGATGACTGTCGCCACGCTGATCCCTTCGAACCGCTGAGCACCCCGCGGTTATCAAAAGCCGCCGCAGCCCTAACCTACTGCACGATCCCGGTCTGCCGGCCCACGAGCCGCAGCCGCCGGAAACTGGACGACGGGCGGCTTCCCGGGACTTGTCTGCGAATTGCGGTGCCGCGCAGGCCATTGCGCGGCAGCGCACGCGTTAAATTCCCGGCCCCACGCAATGCTGGGCACTGGGAGGCTGACCGTGCTCGCATCCGCATTTCCCGTGATCCTCGTCAACGCCCGGCTGTCGATCGCACACTTGCGCACACGCCGGTTACAGCGTCGCGGCCCGCGTCAGCGCACGAAACCGCCCGGGGCGGCGCAGAGGTCAGGACTGTCGTGGGGCCAGATGGCCGCGACCGCCAACGCCCCGGGCCCCTCATTCGCACATCCGCGTCGGCGCACCCGGCGCCTGTGCGACGATGTGGCCAATCGCCTGCCATCCTGAGACCGCGTGATGGTTTCATCCGACGAGAAAGGCCCGACGTCAATGAGCGTTCCTCCGTCCGGATATCCGCCTGCCGGGGGTTTCGGGCCCGGCGGGGAGCCTGGACCCCGCCGCACCCGACCTGATGAAGACACGATCATCGCCGGTGGGCCTGCCGGCCCGCAGGGCTACCCAGGGGGCCAGCAGCCTCAGGGCTCCCCTCCGCCGGGCTGGCAGCCCTGGGCGCCGTCGTGGACGCCGCCGACCGGCCCGCCGCCCGGCGGGCGGAGTAGCGGCCGGTGGTGGCTGATCGGGGCGGTCGTCGTGGTGGTCGCTGCCCTGGTCGGAACCGGGGTTTGGTTTGTTGCCGGCCGCGTCCATAAATCCGAGTCGTCCACGACGGCGTCGAGCAGCTCGGTGGCGCCGGCGTCGAGCTCAGCGCCGAAGCCGACTTCGACGGCGCCGAGCTCGGGCAGCGCCGCACCCTCGACGACCACGCCCGGCGCCGGGGCCAACGTGTCCGCTGATGCACTTCCCGGGCTGCTACTGGACCCCGAAGCCCTCGACTCGCTACTGGTCACCGATGGCCTCAAGGTCATCAAAGACACGTCGGACTTCCCGACGGGCACCGCCACGCCGGCGGATTGCCTGGGCACAGTGGCGCCGGTCGAGCAGCCGGTCTACGCCGGCTCCGGCTTTGGCGCCATGAGGCTCCAGCAGTTGCACCAGGCCGGTGAGCAGTTCCAAAACGACGTGGCCCAGGCGGTGGTGTCGTTCGGCAACGCCGGGCAGGCCAAAGCATTTGTCGATACCCAGTCGCGCAAGTGGTCGGGCTGCGCCTACAAGACCGTGAACGCGACACTGGGACACGGGCCCAATCAGGACTGGCACGTGGTGAATCCGTCAAGCAGTGCCGGTGTGCTCACCGTGTCAACGTCCGTGCAGGTCTCGGGGACCGGCACGTGGGGCTGCCAGCGCGCGCTCACCGCCAAGAGCAACGTGGTTATCGACGTGCGGCTGTGCTCGGCCAGCGGCAGCAGCCAGGCCCCCGACGTGACCAACGAAATCGCCAAACGGATCTCCGGGTCGTAGCGAGCGGGTGCGCTGCGGCGCGCCGTTGCGAGAGGTCGCCTCCTAAAGACCGGGTTGGTAGCCGCTCTCGGGCCTCGGGCCGAGAACCGTTGTAGGTGATCGACCGACGTCTGGTCGCGACGTGAAGCCGACGATCGGGACGGATTACCTTCTGCCACAGGAGGTCTCGACTGCAAGCTGCGGGCTTGGATGACGGCGGCTTTGGATAGATTCAGCGGGTCGGCGCGACCAGGGAGACGAGTTCTGTTCCGTCGTCGGACAACTGCACGAGTGTGGTGTTTATCCGCCACAACTGGTGAAGAGATCCGATCGGCGATCTGACCGTCCACAGGGTGTCGCAGGTAGCGAGATCGAATGCTTCGGTCACGCCGCCGACATTGGGGTTGCCGTACTCCGCCACTGCCGCGCTTCCGTCGGTGCCGATGTAGGAGGCGGAATCCAGATGGTAGTCACACCCCTTTCCCTCGACACCAGTTCGTAGGTTGTATTGATGCCATGCTGGGCCGTCTTCGTTTGCGGGCGCTCCAACGTAGAGCGTGGTGCCGATCAGTCGCGTTTCCACGGGCCGCCCGTCGGCCACTTCCAGAAGCTTGCCCCCGTCAGGGGTGTACACCGCCCAAGTGTTGCGAAGTGCCTCGACGAGCGGCAGGTCCAGTGCCGCCGTGTTGAGGCTGCCTTCAATGCTTTTCCGGCTCATCCGCTTGCCGGTGTCGTCGAAGAACTGAACGCGCGGAAGGTCTTGGCCGATACGGATTTCCGCGGCGAATCCGCCCGGATACAAGACGGTGGTCTGCTGTTCGGCGTTATCGGCCAGATCCGGTTTGACGACCTTGCCGTCGGTGAGTTAAAACACTACGCGCCCATCGGATCCGCGGCCTGGCGTGGTCTGGCTGGCCAGCGTCAAAGTTTCGGTGTCGTGGGGAGGCGCATAAAGCTGGTCGACATCTCCATCACCGGGTATGAACCATGTGGTTTCAGCCTTGGGCCCGATACCGTAAACGCCTTGAAACTGCGTCATGGCGACGGCGTAGATCCCGATCTGATGAACAGCGAGTTTCCCCGAGTATGTGCGGAGATCGGTCGGGCCGGTGTAGGATACCCGGCCGGTCTGAGCGTCGATCACCCAGGCGGTGACGTTGTCGATATCGCGCGTAAGGCACAGCACGGCATCGGGCCCGTTGAGGTAACAGCGAGGTGCGGGTTTTCCGGGGGACACCGGTAACGGCACCGCGGGAAACAAGCGGTGGCCGTCGCGGACATTGATCCCGGCCAGCCACCATTCCCGCCCGGGTCCGCCGGCGCTGCTGGCTCTGAAATATGCATCGTCGCCAAGGTTTCCGACGAACGGCCACGATTCGAACGCGTCTTCGTCGGTGGCAATTCTGCTCGGTCTGGCATCACCGGGTGTCAAAGCCGGCAAGCCGAGATCGGTGGCGGTGGTGCGCCAGCCTGGGCCGGGCTGCACGCGCATCGACGGGAGAAATGCCTGCGCCGGCGGTCGCCAGGTCAGCCGGGCGCTGAACTCCTCAGCGTGTTTTCGCCACAGGATCACGAGCGTGGCCGCGACGACCACGATGGTGGTCACGGCCAGTGCCGCCAGCACGATTGGCCATCGTCGACGTCGGCGCGGAGTCGGCGGATCTGGTTGGTTGAAGGTCACGCGGAGAACTCGCAGACAAGGGCGCGGTGGTGGCGCTCAGCAGGTCGGGTCATTGTGGTCGTCACGATAGTGGTGCCGAAGATGATTGCCTGTTCTGCGTTGCAGGTGTCCGACGATTGGCGCGGCACTCACTGGCTCGGTATGCGGACTGCCCTCCTTGGTCACGGCGATATGGTGTCTAACCGAAGGATTCAGGGTGTTCGTAGGGCTTTGATCCGAGTGGACGGGGTCGATAATCGGGCATGGCGTATTTCGGCATTCCGGGCTACCAACCGCAGTGGCTCAGCGACCGCAGCGCGGTGATCGCCGCCCACGGCGGGCGGCTTGCGTCACTCATCGGCCGCCGGCTCACCGACGGCTGGCTGGTGTGGGACCACCGCTACGCCGCGTGGCTGGCCGATTGCCCGGTAGTGCTGAACTTCGGCGGCGAGCAAATCGAGATCTGCCACCAGGAGTTCGATCAGTTATCCATCACCTGGAACATCATCATCCCCACTGCGCGCATCGAGTGGTCGGACGCTGATGACACCACTGGGTCCGCTCGCCTCGAATGGCGAAACGACGCAGACCCGAGGCTCGCCGCATTCAACGGCCGCCGACTGGTGAGTATCGACCTACTCGAATGGGATGGCCGCGCCGGCGATTTCGGTAACGGCACCCTGGCGGTCAGTTTCGGCTTCGGCCCCGAGCGGGTCACGATCGCCAACGGTCTCGACGAAAACATCCTCGAGTTCGGCCGGCCTCACTCGTGCTACCGCAGCCATCCCATCGCGTCGGCGCGACGGTAGTGCACCAGGGTTCGCTCGCTGTTGTCATCGACAAATACTGCACGGCACGCGAATTCCGCATGCGCTGTGGCGTCCGACCTGGTTTGTGATTCGGCATCGCCATAGACAGCCCAGACTGAGCGCACCCGGCGCGCATCGGATCTCAGCCACATGCGGTCATCCTCGGCCAATGGATCTTTACTCGCGCGCAACGCGCTAAACCGCGCCGTGGTGGGAGCAACGAGATCGTCGCGGACAGCCTTTTGGCAGTTTGCTTGCGCGAGCGCGCCCGGTGGGTCGGTGGGGCGCCAACCGAGCGGGTCGGTGAACATCGCGCATGGAGCCGCCACGCTCATCAGTACGGCTACCGGTGCAGCAATGGTGATGAGTCTGCTCAGCGCTGACGTTGCCCGCAGATGCGCTGAACGTACCTCGCGCGCTTCGGGCTTATCGGACACCCAAGGCATATCCTCCTGCTCGCCGGCCCTGAAGGCGGACACACTGTGAGAGCAAGCCTAACGGCGCTGCGCCCCACCGCCTCGATGATTGTCGGGTGATTGTGCGACGATGGTTGGCGTGACATCACCACAGCGCTGCGGGAAAGGCGTTCCCGCCCGGCTTTGACGCGCGGGCCCGGCGGTTCGCCGGGCGCGCCCCGCATACGGACCCGCTCGGAGATCCACCGTCAGCGAAGACCCCGCCGGCACCGGTGCTGGAACCATTTGATCGTGGCGCCGCTGTGGCCCCGGCACGGCGTCAACCTGGGCACGCTGCTGCGCACGTGCGATGCGGTCGGGGCATGCATGGCTGTGCCACACCTTCCCTGGGCGCCCGAGGCGCTGCGAAAGGGAAATACGTTGCGCCAAAGCTCTTGTGTGCACTGGATTTACGGTGGTGTGTCGCGGTGGCTAGTGCGACAGCGCGCCAATGGCACACAGATCGTGGGTGTCGAACTCACCGACGAGTCTATCCGGTTGGGCGACCTGCCCGCCGCGCGCGCCCGTACCGTGGTGGTGCTCGGCAACGAAGGCAGCGGGATACCGCCCGAGGCGTTGGAGGCACTCGACGTCGCGGTGGAGATACCGATGATCGGCAGCGGCCATAGCCTTAATGTCGCGGTGGCCGGATCACTGGTCCTCTATAAACTCGCCGGGTTCTTGTAGCGGCGTCCAGCCGGGATTGGCTGGCGGGGAGGGCTTTTCGCCTCAGCTCAGATCGCTGACCCGGTCTATCATCTGCCGGGCGAGGTCGATGCCGGCGGAGGAAGGCTGATCGGAGAAGAAGGTGACGTCGACCTCGACCAGGCAATTCACCCGGACACCGATGGCGCGCGCGTGGCGAAGCGGCGTTGTGACGCGGGTATGCATGGTGGCCGAGAGCACGGAATTGGCGACCCTCACCTCGCTGATCTGATGCGTCGAGAACAGCTTGCCCTCTGGGTCGTCCTCCGTCACCGTCGTCCCGTCACAGCGCTGCCACTGCTGCGAGAACTGCGCGAAGAGGCTGTCGGCGTCGGCCGGCGCACGCAGCGCGACGACGCTTTCGTCCACGCTGATCACCGCGGGGTCTTGCGAATAATCGGTGGCGTTCCACCACTGCTCAACGGCGACCTGCTTGACAGGACCGGATCGGTACGCGCTTTCTTCCGCTTCGACCACGACCCCGACGCACTCGTGCGGCGAGACATCGTCCGACGAGAACCCGGCGAATAGCTCATCGGAATCCCCGAAACGCGGCGGAGAATTGGGGTCCTCGCGGAAGGACTGGCCGAAGTACTTTGAAAGCTGTGCCTCATCGAGGAGGATTTTTTTGACGGTCTCACCGGTGAGCGGGCGCGGCGGCAGACCGGGTGCCGGCTTGACGGCGCCGTCCACGACGCGAGTACAGCCCACGGCCACCAGCGCGGCCGCCGTCACGGCCGCTACC
The DNA here is from genome assembly GCF_010728725.1 of Mycobacterium branderi. Classification (NCBI taxonomy): domain Bacteria; kingdom Bacillati; phylum Actinomycetota; class Actinomycetes; order Mycobacteriales; family Mycobacteriaceae; genus Mycobacterium; species Mycobacterium branderi. The sequence continues at coordinate 327,691 of NZ_AP022607.1, read as the reverse complement.
CGCCCGATGAGCTTCACCACTGCCACCTTCTGCTGTTCGCTGAGGATTTGATCGTAAGGTTGCCGGTGGCCTCCAAACGGCACCAATTTCGCCGACCCACCTGCGGGGCCGACCGACGAGAGATGGCCCGGCTGGCGCTGCTCGCTGTTGCCAAGTTGTTCGCCGGCAAGTGGCCCATGGGCGGTTCGGGCCGGCGCGAACGGTCTCGCACCGCGGATCGGCCAGTCGGCACCCGACGAGCCCCAGACGGCTATGGCGGCGCGGGACCCGCCCGACAGCGGTTGCTGAAGCTGTTCAATCGCGCTGACTGCCAACCGATCTCGGCAACGGCGGCGCCGGTGGGTACTGATCTGATCACTACGATCAACGCGCCCGGCGCCACTGTCATCGTGTGCACCGACGACACCGGCAGCTACCTCGACGGCTACTCGCCCCGATCGGTGGGCCACTGGTGATGCCTTCTGGCCTGCGCATGCCGTGCAACGTCGAGGGGTCGCCCTGGCTGCAACGGCACCCCGGGCGGCGCGAAAACTCCGGCCATAACCGTGCGTAGCGCCTCTAGACTTTGTCGCATGCCCCAGGCCATCAATGTGCGGGAGGCTTCGGTGCTGTCGGCGGCGGCGACGGTGGCCGAGCACTTGGAGCGGGCTGCACAGCCCGGGCCCGTCCCGGTCGCCAGCGGCGCGTCCCCGGTCGATGCGGCCGCGGCGGCGGTGGCGACCACCGTGCGCACCAAGGTCACCGCGATGTCAGCGCAGCTAGCGGGCAAAGGACCGCAGATCCAGGCCACGGCCCAGCAAGCCGTTCAGGCCTTAGACGCTCAAGACTCCGACAACGCCGCCCAAATCGGGGCAGTGAAGCCCGACCCCACCGAGGAGCGCAAACCCACAATCCGGCCCGTCGACAACCAAACCGGTCCCGACGACCCCGCACCGCCGCCCAACGATCCCCACATCACCGGACCGGCTGCTCCGCCCCAGCATGAGCAGGACCAGTACGACTTACAGGACCAGTTCCAGGACGGCCAGGGACCCGTTTTCGGCGGCGATCCGCGAGCCGGTGTGCCCCGCAGCCCGGCTTCCGAGCTGGCGCAGGGCCCACCGGGCACCCGGCCGCTGCCGACGGGTACCGCGCTCGGCCCGGGGAACCACCGGTATGGCTTTTTCAGCAACGCACCCAATACCCCGCCGGCCGACAACACGATCAACCCGTTTGTGAGCAACGGTTCGGTGTGGGACTACACCGACCCCTTGCATCCGGTGAAAGTCGGTGACCTGCCGGGCATTTTCCAGGCAAGCGGCGCATACGATCCGGCCACCAACCAGATGGTGATCATCGGCAACACCAGCGACCGCATCGGCGACACCGCCCGCGGCCTCTGGGTGTCCGACCCGATCGACCCGGCCCATCCCAATAATTGGATCAACACTCTGCATCGCATCCCCGGCGACGTCGGCCTTGCCGGTGATCGGGAAAGTCAGCTGGTCGCACTCAAGGGCGGCGGATACATGTTTGTCGGCGCGACCAAGGACGGTCCGGTGTCGGCCATAACCGCCGCCACACCACAAGGGCTAATCGGCGCCACCCCGCAAACGCTGATAGATCAGGGCCAACTCCCAACCGTTTACGGGCCCACTGTCATGGGGACGTCGCTGGATCCGGCGAGCGGACTCGAAACCATTCAACTGCGGGTAAGCACCTGGCCCCCGAATCCGGCAGACCCGGACTTCTACGATCCCCATACGTGGACGACCACCTTCGGCGTCCAACACTGAGGCGACAACCCGTGCTGAACAGAACACCGATAGCTATCATCGCCAACACTTTTGCGGTTGCCTGGCTCGGTGTCGGTCTCGCCGCGTCCGGCGTCGCGTCGGCCGCCCCGCCGGGGTTTCCCGATCTGGGTGCATTCCAGCCGGTCGATCCCGCACGCTATACCGCCGCGCCCCGGGCCGGCGGCGCGGCCTATTTCGTTACCCCGGACGGAATCCAGTGCATCATGCCCACCCCCTACAAGCCGGGCGATCATGTCAGCGCCGGCTGTTCTGGGCCGCTGCCCGGGCTGCCTCCCGACGCTCCGGTGGGAAGCGACGGCTGCTCGGCGGTGGGATCACCGACCTCGCTGCCGACAGACCTCGGTCCCTACAGCTTTCAGAAAGGCACGGGCTGCCCGATCATCACCACGCCGCTGCTCGACGTCGGCCAGAAAATAACCAAAGGCGACATCACCTGCCTGGTGGGCGCTGACCGGCTGACCGCCTGTATCGACCCGATCCTCAACCGCGGTTTCGTCCTTCAACCCGCCGGGTCGTGGACCTTCTGAGCGCCGCGCCAACTGAACTCCGCTGCATCTGTGGGCGCACGGCGCTTGATTCTGTGGGCAAAATAGGCCCAGGCAGACGCGTATCATCGTCTCGTGAACGCGAATCGTGCAATGGCACTGGCAGTGGCGGTAAGCGCCGCCGCAGTGGTGTTCTCACCTGCCGCCGCGGCCGATCCCGGTTCACCGTCCTACGATCTTGGCAAACAAGCCATCGATGACGCGGCCCGTCAGAATCCCCTGCACGTCGCAAACGGTGATCTGGCGGGGTACTGCGACACGCTGCTCAAGTGGGAACTCAAAAGCGGGAAGCTTGCCAAGGTGGACTCGCGCGGCGATTTCATCGCCGGCTGTCAAGACGAGGGCCGGGCGATCCTGGGGTCGCAATAATCGCCACAGCCTGATTCGATACTGCAGGAGCTGGCAATCCACCGAAATCCCCGCGGTTTCTCGGTGGTGGAACCCTTCGCGGGAATCCGCGTATTATCAAAGCGCCTGTTGCGGTGAGCTTCAGGAAGTGAGCCCGGCTCCTCTCCGGACGGTGAGTGGCCGGGCTTCGCCGCGTTCAGGGTTTGCCCGACGGGTTCGACAATATCTTGGAGTTGAAAACTCCCCTGAACAATAACAACAGGCTGACTACGACGATCACTGCATTGACGTAGCTTCCGGGCGGATGCATGACCGGAATTAATAGAATAATCACGCAGTCGACTGCCAATGCTATTTTCGGCCACGTTCTTTCTACCGTTCCGCGGCGAGTTAAAACCACAAGCAGAATCACGAGCAGAATGATGTATAGCAGTGATGCCAGAATCCACCAATAATCCTTGAGCATGGTTAGGTTCTACCTATCATCATCGCAGCGAGCCGGCGACCCAAACGTCCTCATCGATATCTTCTTGGGAATCTGCGAGGCGATGTCCCATACTCCCAGCGCGCCGTCGTAGCTGACGCTGACCAGCAGGGCCTTACTCGGGTGGATAGCCAGCCGCTTCACCCCCGCATCGTGCGCCTTGACTCTGGTCATCTGGGCATGCCGCACAGCAACGATCGCTCCGCGCTCGTTGGCCCCATTCAGCGCGTCGTCGAAGGTGACCACCGCATTGTCGCGTTGTTCTTCGCTGCCCGGGCGAATGTCTTCGAAGAGCTGTTCGTCGGTCCAAGGCCAGCGCCTCATCTCGCCGTCATCGCTTAACGAGACCAATTTCTCGCCGTCTTCGGTCCAGTCCACCCATACGACGTCGGCGGTATGACCGGACAGTCTTGCCACCAGATTGCCGGTGAAGTCGTAAACCCGGACGTAGTAGTCGCGCGCGGCGGTGGCGATCAATTGCTTGACCGGATGGAATGCCGCTATTTCCACGTCGTCGTCCTGATTGCCGAATAGGGCTTTCAACGACAGCTCGGGCTCGCGTTGGGCATCGCGCCCTGGGTGGCTGCAGAGCCGCGTGGTTGCAATAGCGGTCCCGTCGGGTCCGCGGTGGCGGCTTGCCCGGTGCATGTCGGTGGGTCTCATCTGCAGCATTCCATGGGTCGTGGCGGGTGTCTGCGATGAGTATATCGGAAGGATCCGTAGCGGTGCGACGGTAATATTGAAGCGCGCTTTTAGCCCTTGCATTGTTCTCCTGCACTCACACGCACGACCGCCGCCGCACCGCAGGCCCGCTGCTGTTCTGGCCGTACGTCCGCGACGTCACTGGCCGGCGCGGGCGCCGGCCAGAAGGCCCGGATGGTTCCCGCGCGGACCCCACGCCGCGCGATCACCACGCAGCACCGCGGTCAGGAAAGTTCAGATACCTTCGATCGAAGCCATGGCACGGCATAAGTGATCAGGTCGGCCAGCACGTCGTCTCGAACTGGGGCGGGATCGGCGCCGCGGATCAACGACCACCACTTGTCGGCGCGCTGCGGGGTGAGCCAGCCGATCCGCTCCACCGTCTGGCCCAGCCAGTACCGCACTGTCGGGGCGGGCGCAGCAGGCAGATGCGGCAGCTCCGCGCGTTTGCGCTCCCATTCGTCTGTCGTGACGAACGAGAGATTGACGGTGAACCGCACCTCTTGCCGATCGCTGAACCAAGATTTCTGGAACCCCAACTGCGCCCAGCACACCGTGGAGGGCAATTTGAACCTGCCGTTGGAGCCCCGCAGCCCAACCGAACGTAATGCCGGTGCGAAATCCGACTTCACCAAGTCCCGGTACACCTCCCGCGGCGAGGTGAGCCCATCTTCGTCGGACACCGGTACCCGGCGGCGATATTTCCAGGCGAGGTAGCGGCGCAGCGTGCTGTCGTCCACTCAAGCAGTATGCCGAGAGGTGGCGCCTGTGCGATTTTCGTTTCCAGACAAGCGAGGCGGCCCCGTGGAGTCGCCGCCCCCTTGCCCCCTCGTCACCGGTCGCGAAGTCTCATTTCGTGTCTCATGTAAGGCGCCGTGGTTCCCGATTGTCAGCGGGCAAACAAAGCGGCGCCGGTCGCACCGGCTGGCCCGGCCGACCAGTACGCCGCAAGCACGACAGCACACCCGAGCGGGCGCTGGTCGCAGTCCTCGGTAGCCTGGAATTGCGCCGTGCTGCACCGAAATCCGCTATCCCGATGCCATCAACACGGCGCCGTTTCGGGCCGCCGCATCGGCGAAGAACCGCACCAGTTTCTCGTAGTTGTTTTGCAGATACTCCGTGTCATCGGCGTTCCAGGCCATCGGATATACCTGCTGTGCGTTCATCGCCTCGGCGTCGAAGTGCGCGGCCAATTCGTCGAACGGGGTGGCCGCCAAGTGCGCCGCGATCTCGGCGACCTGGGCGGTGGACAGACCGAAATAGATGTCGCCGCGGCCGTTTTCGATCGGTTCGCCCGGCATCTCCAGCGGCGCCAGGTACACCGGCACGCCGGCCGCCGACAGCAGGAACTGTATGCCGTCGATCGCTTTGTCGACATAGCCGCTGGGTTCCTCGCGGTCCCTCCACAGGAATTCGTCGAGCCCGGCGGGGTCATCGATCAGCTTTGCCAACTCTTCGCTGCGCAGCCTGATGAAGCTCGTGACCATTCCCATCTCGTCATCACCTTTCCCGTTCGCGGCGGCCGCGACGCAGATTCAGCCTAAGCGCGTCGTGCGGGACCACCCGGCACCAATTTCGTTGCGCGAGGACACCGCAACCGTTCAGGGCACCGTCAGCGATAAATGGTGGCCACCCAGGGCTGTGTGCAGAATCGCTGCGCTGCGGTCGCCGGATCGATCCCGGCTGCCCGCAGCGCCGCCATCCGCGCTTCCCGCGCGCCGGGCGGGTAATCGGCAGTGCTCAGCCGGCACTCGGTGTTTCCGTTTAGCACCCAGTCATGGTCATCGCCGGGCGCGTTTTCCCGGCCGGACACCTGCACGTCGAGCAGCGCCACCTCGACCAACTTGTTGTCCACCCACTGATACAGGGTGACGACTCCTGACGCCGCACTGCTGTGGGCATAGTTGCCGAAGAATCCCTCCGGCGTTTGGTAGAAGCGCCGGAACCCGAAGATTTCACCGGCGCGCACGAAAAGCGGCGGCGCGGTCAGCCGCCACACGGCCATCGGTTCGCCGCCGGTCCCGCCGATGTCGGTGACCACCAACAGCTCGGGTGTGCCGTCGCCGTCGATGTCCTGCAGAAGCGGCCCGGCACCGGTCTCCCCGATACGGTCCGCGGGCTCTTCGAACTGCTGAACCTGGGCGCCCTTGCTGTCGAGCACGAACGACCATGCGGGATCGCTCGACACGGCAAGTCTCAGCTCGGCGTTGATCGTCAGCACGCAGCGCACATGCTGGTCGGCCAGCTTCGGCTCGTATCCGATGCTCATGGCGTTGCAGTCCGGTGGCGATGCCGGTGGCGCGCCGGCCCCGGAGGATGCGGGTGTCACCCGGTTCGCCGGCGGGCTTGCAGATGTGAAGGCCGGACTATTTCCCGGCCCGCATCCGGCGGTCATCAACGCCAACGCGGCGACAAGCGCCATGGCGGCGGACCGGACCAGCGCCACCGCGCAAGCCGACCGACTGTTCACGCGCAGTCGGCGACTGTCCACCTGGTCAGCATACGGGCGCCCGCTATTGGTATCGCGCACCAACTTTGCGGATTTTGGCTGCGGTTGCGCCGGGCTTTGCAGCGGGCCGAACCTGGTTGGCCGCGGCCTGTGATGCCAAATAGGTTGCAACACTGGGCTAATCGTGCCCGTTCGGCGTCGGAGATCTGCTTCGCCCGTTGTGGGGCGCGGTGAACAACGCGGCGGCCCTTGGTATTCAGAAGCAGGATCGTTCGTCACTGCTGTCCCCGGGGTATCGCAATCCGACACCACCGCTGAAAGGAAGCGCAGGAAATTTGGTGCGGGAGGACCCCTGCGTGCGGCCCTATGCTGCTTGCATGAGGGCGGTAGGGCAACGCAACCGGGGGCACGACAGCACCCACGGCGCAGCGCTGCTGCGCCCCGATGAGCACGCCGCTCCCGGTCGCAAAATCCCGATCTCGCGGGGACCGTTCATAGGCGGGCTGGTGCTCGGGCCGGTGCTGCTGCTGGCGGGTTTTGTTGAGCTCGTTGGGATCAGGTCGCATCTCAGCGACGCGACAATGTGGGGCCTGCTCGCTTTTCCGACGGTGGTGTTGCTGCTCGCCGCCGCGGTGGCCGCCCTGCTCCGCCGAAACGCGGCCCGCTGGTTGTCGATTGCGATCGGCGCCGCTGTCGGATCGGTCGTGGCATCGGCCGTGGTGGTCGGGGGAATCACCGGCCTGGCGTACATGCTGTCCGACCCTGTGCCGCGTCACATGAAAATTCAGGCCGACTGTCCGCCCGGTTCTGGCCCCGACGAGGCGGCCATCCAAGCAGCGATCACGTCGATACCCAAGCTCCGAGAAGACCTTCCGTGGTATCCGGCCACCAGCGGGCACACGAACGACTGCCGGCTGTTTTGGACACTGCTAACAGCGCGCGAGCTTGGCCAGCCCAAGCAGCTGCTCTTCTTCAACGGACCGGCCTTCGTCGAAACGGCCACGCCCACTCCACGTCCCGGCATAGATGTCGCCGACTGGGACGGTGACACCGTCACAGTCCAATACATGTGGTTCGTGGGCGGCGAGCCGCCATGCTGCCCATCCGGCCAGACCCTGGTGAGGTTCCGGCTGACGCCGGACGGCCGCGTCGTGGCGCTCGATGCCCTCCCGCCCAAATAATGGCCTGTCTGCAACCACCGGGGATCGCGCAGACTGCCCGATGCACCGGCCACCGCTGCCGCGGCCGGCGGATGTGCGCCCAGATCCTGCCGACAGACCGATGCGAATGTGCGGAAACAGTTGCTGCGGCTCGGATTTGGCGCCGGAATTGTCGCCGGCAAATTGGTGCGCCGAGGGGCGCCGGATGGTCGTTAGGATCAGCGCATGCGGTCCATGACGCCACGGGGTTGGGGTGGCGGTTCGGGGCGACACGGAGGTCTATATCGCGTTTGCCGAGCAGCCGATCGCTGCGGGTGAGACGGTGTTGATCGTGGCGGTGCGTCCGGGTCGGCAGGTGCAGGTGGTGCCGTGGCCGGCAGCGCCCGTGGTGGTGACACTGTGAGAGGGGATTAGTTCATGTTGGGTTATCACGTTCCCGAGCCCGATGAGGCGATGCTGATCAGCGGGGCCCGCTCGCGCGGTGAGGAACCGTTCCGGGTGGTGATCGGGCACGGCAAGTGGGTGATGCCGTTTTTCCGGCGGGTCAGCTTTTTGTCGTTGGCGATGTATGAGGCCGAGATCGAGGAGCGCTGCGTGACCAGCCAGGGCATCTTGCTCGACGTGCGGGCGGTGATCGCGTTCAAGGTGGCCAACGACACCGCCTCGATCGTCAACGCCGCCCAGCGCTTCCTGTCCGAACAGGAACAGGAGATGTCGACGCTGACCGGGCGGATCTTCTCCGGTCATCTGCGTTCGATCGTGGGCTCGATGACAGTTGAGGAGATCATCCGGGAGCGCCAAAAACTGGCCGATGAGGTGCTGACCGCGTCCAAGATCGAGATGGGCAACATCGGGTTGTTGGTGGATTCGTTTCAGATCCAGTCCATCGACGACGGCAACCTGGGCTACATCGCCGCGCTGGCTGCGCCGCACAACGCCGCCGTACAGCGCGACGCCCAGATCGCCCAGGCCCAGGCCCGCCAGGCGGCCGCCGAGGCCGAGCAGGCCTCGGCCCGCGAGCAGGCCAAATATCAACGGGAAACCGAGATTTTGCAGGCCCAGTACAAAAAAGACATCGACCGCGCCAACGCCGAAGCCGCCCAGGCGGCCCCGCTGGCCCAGGCGCGCGCGCAGCAAGAGGTCCTCGCTGAGCAGCGGCTGCTGGCCCAGAAACGCGCCGAACTGCGTGAGCAGGAATTGCAGGCCGAGGTGGTCAAGCCCGCCGAGGCCGAAGCCGAGCGGGTGCGCATCCTTGCCCAGGCCGACGCCGACCGCACCACAATCGCGGCCGAGGCCGCGGCCTCCAACAACAGAATCGCCTTGGATCAACAACTCATCGAGCAGCTGCCGTTGCTGGTGTCCGAGGCGGCCAAGGGACTTTCGGGCGCCAGGCTGACGGTCCTCAACGGGCCGGAAGGCATCAACGAGATGATCACCGGCGTCGTCGCGCAGGGTCTGTCCATCCTGAACACCCTGCAAGACAACCTCGGCTCGGCCAGCAAACCCGCCGAAGACGGCCAAGGTGAAGCCCAGTCGCTGCAGCCAAATGTCCCCGCGCCGCTGAACTGACCACGGTGAGCGGCAGCCGGCTCGCCGGCCGCCGCGGGAGTCGTCGTTCGTGTTACCGCAGCCCGCCGGCATCGAGAGCAGCATCGGCTGCCGTGGTTGCCGGCTCGCCGTAGTGTCTGTCGTGAGAGGGCACGAACCACCGGGTGCTGACCTGGAATGCTGTCGGCAACCAGAGGACCCACTACCGCTGCTGCCGGCATCGGCCGGTTCAGGGTTCAGAGGGCAAGGAGTGTGAACGGCCATGAGCCACCCTGAGGGGCGCGGTTGGCAGCCGCCGCAGGGCGGGCAGCCGCACCACGGCGTCCCGCAGCCGTGGAGTCCACCGGGCGGCTGGAACTCGCCGCCGGTCACACCGCCGCACCCGCCGCCGGGCTCAGCGCCGTGGGCGCCGCCGGTGCCGCCTTGGCAGGCCTCGCCGGGCCAGGGCCTTTCTCCGGGCGGCCAATATCCCTTCACCGCCGCGCCGCCGTACCCGCCCGGGGTGCCGGGACCGCCGATGTGGCAGCCGCCCTATCGCCCGGCACGGCGGCGCACCGGCTGGATTTGGCTTGTAGCCGGCGCGGCCGTGATCGCGGCCATTGTGGGTCTGGTCGTCTGGCTGGCGGCCCCGACACCGGTGACACCGGCGGTGGCGCTGACTGAACTCGATGATGGCGTGCAGATCGGATATCCCACCGCTTCTCTGACGATAGACATCTTCGACGAGCCGATCTGCCCTCCCTGCAGCAAGTTCGTCACTTCGTCGGTGACCGATCTGCAGCGGGCGGTGAGCGAACACAAGATCGTGGTGCGCTACCACTTGCTGAACTTCCTCGATGATCGATCCGCGAGCGGCGACTACTCGACCCGCGCCGTCACGGCCAGTTATTGCGTGGCACAGACCAAAGATCCGCAGATGTACACCAACTTCTACGTCGACCTGTTCGCCTCCAACTTCCAGCCGGCGGAGGGGGCGGGAACCGATCGCACCGACGCCGAGTTGGCGCATCTGGCCACATCGGTCGGAGCGCCCCCAAGTGTGAGCGACTGCATCACCTCGCGGCGACTGGTCAGCGCGGCCCGCGCCAAGGCGGCCAACGCCGAAGCGACACTCAAGGGCCTTAATTCACAAATAGAGACACCGAACGTGTTCGACGGCGACACCAAAGTGGACGTATCGACACCGGGCTGGGTGGACGAGCTCGTCCAGAGCGCATAGGCGCTTCGCTCGGCCCGACACGCTTGGCTGAAACCGGCTTATCTCCACGGTCGTTGACGTCGTGAACCAAGCTGCGCCACGACGACTTCTTCCTCGAGCCGACGCATGCATCACGCGGAGAAGCGTTGAGCCGCTTCCGTTTTGCAGCATCGCCAGCGGAGCTCGCTCAGGTGGTCGGTCTGGACGTTGGCCGCGCTGCGAACGCCAACCCTGAAGCTGACCGCGTTAGCCGGTCAGGTCAACCACTGTCGCGCCGGGTGCGTTGGTCTGCACCGACTTGATGCCGTTCTCTGCGCCCGCTTTCGACTTGTAGCCTTCGCCCGTGGCGATCACTTCGCCGTTGGCTGCTTTGAGACGGAAGGAATTCTCCGCGTGAGTCCTTGTAAATCTCGAACTTGGCCGCCATCGTCATCCTCCTTCGGTTCGGGCCGATTCGGAAATCACCGTAGCGATGTTTCGTGCCTGCGGTGAGCGAGTCGTTTCTGGTGTCGGCGGGGGTGATGATGCCGGCTAGCCCGTGCACACAGAGCCCGCGGCGCCGGCACTGCAGCATGGGCATGGCGGTCGGGCTCGACTTCGCGAGCGTGGTATCGGAGAAGAGTCTGATGGCAGAGGTTGATGCCAGAGCACGCTGTTGGTACTTCAGTGATGTGGCGCCCTCGTCAACAACGCCTAACAGCGTCTTCATGACCCGAAATGATGATGTCTCTTCGCTGAGGGCTTGTGCTACTGATCGTGAATACCACTGCGTCGTCCAACGAGAGCCCTGCCTTGGTCAGGCTGGCATCTAATAGACCCCGGGTATCCGCCAAAGGCAGTCGCGGCTTCATTGTCATCACGAGATCGACCTCGACGTCGATCACTGCGGCGGACAAAGTTACCGAATCCTACTGAGCTCCAGCTAATCCCGTCGCTCCCAGCGCTCCCGCACCGGCCGTCCAACAAGGGATCGGCTCAACCGTTGAAGAGGCGGTAGGCCTCATCGATTTGTGGTGCCACTGCGTCGTAGAGTTCCCAGCTGTCGGGTGCTGCATAGCTCACATCATGTCGTGCAACCTCCGGAATCCTGTCGTACGCCTTGGCGTACGGTCCGTACGCGGCGGCGGTGAAGGCGGCGCCGCGCTTGGTCAGCATGAACTCGTCGATCTCGCCGCAGCAGTGGTCGATCAGGAATCGGCCGGGTGTCACGGTCCGGTCGATCAGGGGACTTACGTCCCGAAATGACGGGTCGACCATGTCGTGGTGAGCCAGCCATGCGAAGAACATGCCGATGTGGGTCGCCGCGTGGTGCGCCTCGAGTCCGTTCTCGATGACGGAGTCGTGGTGCCAGGAGGCGTCATCGTAGGTCACAGCTGCCAGTCTCCCATCAGTATTGAGCACCGCGTCGATCGCTGACCGGCTCAGCGTCCGGCCGTGAAGACTTGGTCAAGGCGTCGCTGCGTCCGCGACTGTATGCAGTCGTGGCGCCCCCCGGGCACCGACTTGGGTGGATTCGTCTTGCACTGCGAAAAAAATGAGTTCGGTTCCGCGGCTGCGGGATTGGCCTACGGCTCGGGATAAACGTAATGTTCGTGCACGCCCATCACCGAGGACCACTGTGGGAATCCGGCGATTATTTCAGCGTCGGACAACTCTGTCATGTCCGGTGGTGCCCCATCCATTCCGTCGACATGCCCGATGTAAATTTGGGCGCTCAATGCCGACACCGACAACCTTTCGAAATCCAAAATATATTCGTGGACCAGTTCATTCTCGTTGTCAGATCCCGTGGGCGCGCTGGCTGCCGACGGCTCCTCGGCATCGAGTGCCCACACATGGTCGCGACCGCCGAACCACGGCGGAAGTGGATGGCCGGTCCACGGATGTATTTCGGGTTGCCAACCCGCGTAGCGGGCATGCCAGGGGCACTGCCTGGTCCAGTCATCGTTGGCCCAGGTGATTTTTCCGACACCGGTTAACACCACCAGGGCGGTGTTGGATCCTTCGAAGCCGTAACAGAATCGAAGATCGCAGAGAATGCCGGCGCGTGAGCGCTGTGCGGAAATGCGCATATCGATGAACTCTGCCTCATCCAGAGCGTCTGCAAACAGCAGCGGGTTGCGCCCCGAGGTCGTCATCGATTCAATCTTCGGGGTGAACTCATAGAGCTGATTAATCGGATGAAAATCCATAGCGCCGATCTTTTCACGATTCAGCCGACAGGATGCCGTCAGCGGTCGCGACTCTCGCCAGGAGACGCGGGAGCGCGCTCGTAGGGGTCCCGCTCCGCGAATTCGCACAAGTCGCACGGATCATTCGACTGCGATCCGTGCACGACGAAGTCGGCCACCGCCGCCACGACCGCCTCGGCCAGCCCGGGAGCCATGGTCGGGACGCCGGCATCGACCCACGGCGTGATCGGGTGCAGGCCAGCGATACTGGCGATCAGCGGTCGTGGATCGTCAGGTGAGCCGGTGACGTCGGCGACGGCGCGACTGTCGATGAACAACGTGCACAAGTCGTGTTCGGGAAAGCAGTAGTTGGCGCGGAGCACCCACCATTGGCCGGCCAGCTCTGCGGCATAGGGAAAGAACTTGTATCCGGTGCGCTGCCAGTGAGGCTGAACGGTGGTGTCAACCGGTGTCGGGCCGGAACTGTGACTCATGTGCACCATCCTCAGACCGGTCTCGTAAGGCGCGGCGCGGGCTAAACCAACCCATCGCCCCCCATTCCCGGGACACCGCGACTTGCGGCCATGCGGGCTGTCGATCTCAACCTGATCGCCACACTACGTGGAGGTCCTCTTCGTAGAGCGTGACCATCGCTTGGGTGACGCCGTCGGAGTCCGAGAACTCCACTTCATAGGCGCGGGGCAGGCCCGTATCGGAGTACTTCGTATAGTCCATGACGACGGTGCCCCTCGAACCGGCCGGAAGGTTGTGCTCCGGCAGTGGCCGCAGCAATTCCACTACATCGAGTTCTTCCGGTTTCAAGCGTCGTTCCTCTCCGACAACATCGATCGGTAGCACCTATCTCATGCGCTGACACGCCACAAGACACTGGGCAGCGGTTACCCCAACGCACCAACTTGACGCGCCCGCCAAGAGGATTAAAACCCGTGGGTCCGCGACGCGACCTACCGGCGATCGCGTATGCCTGGCAGGGTTGGGCGATGAGCAGCGGATGGTCCATCACACCTGGATCGGCAGCGCTACCCGGGCCGAGACCAGATGATGGGAAACGTCATTGAGTGACACCTGGTTGGTGGTCTTCCCGGCCGAGCCGTCGTGGGTGCCCAACGTCGCGGCGGCCGACGCGGCGGTCAGAGTGTTCCGCCAAATGGTGCCTTTTGCTTCGTTTGTCAGCGGGGAGGGACAAATCGAGGCACGCACCACGCCCTATGTCGAGTTTGTTGATGCCGGTGGCTTGTTCGAGGCGATACGGTGTCCCGACTGCCACACTGAGCTGACGATCCCCTGGTGGCACGAGCAGATGGACGCCCAGTACAGCGATACCGGGTTTCACCTGGTGCCGGTCAGCACCCCGTGCTGCGGCGCCGTCACCACCTTGAACGACCTCGCCTACGAATGGCCCATGGGCTTCGCCCGGTGGACCATCAGTGCTTTGTATCCGGGCCGCGACTTGCTGACTGCCGCTGAATTGGCGCAACTGGGATCCGCGCTCGGTCACCCGGTACGGCAGACGTATCGACGCATCTGAGGTGATCCTCTCTATAACTTGCCGGAAAACGGCTGCGGCGCATGAGGATCCGATCAGGGGGTGTCTTTAGCGCCGCTCGCCGGCCTCCGCACCGCAGTGGGGAACGGCGCTGTCCGCGCAGCAGCCGGTGCTCGATTCGGCCAGCGGATGCGCGGGGTCGAGGGGGCGTAGATCGCAGCCCATCGCGGCGTCGAAGACTTTCAGCGCGCCGAAGGCGATCTCGATCGGGCGTTTCCAACTGGTCAGGTATGCCGGCGGATACACCCAGTGTTTGCCGGCAACCTCGGTGTGGCAGCAGTGCACTGGCCCATGTTGGGTGACGGTGCGCCAGTCCACGGATGCGGCACGGTCCGGGATTGCGTCGAAGACGGTCCGACAGGTGTGCTCTTCGCGGCGGATGTCGATCCCGGCGTGGTCCAGGAACGGCTTTGCGGGGCTCACCACAGCCGCTATCAGGTCATCGGCGGCAACCGGGATCGAGGAGAAGATCATGTTGAGGCCGCCGGGAAAGCTGTACTTGACATAGCCGGGATTCGCGTTCTGCGGGACTACACCCAATCGGTGAATCCGGTTGTGCGGCAAAGCGGCAACGTCGTCGACCTTGACGTGCACGTGCACGCTGTCGGCCACCCGGATGGCGTCGGCGAACGGGAAGTCGTCGTCGAGCAGCCGGCGGATCTGTTGTCGTTCGTCCGCGCTCAGCAGCGACTGGTCAACGAAGAATTGCGTCGTCGTCGCGAAGGCTTCTGGATCCAACACGGTCGACACGTTCTTAGCCCTCACCCGGGGCTGCCTGGACGCCAAGGCCTATCCGTGCCGCTTTGCCCGCCCTGCCCTGGTGAACGATGACCCGGATCAGGATGGCCCCACCGACTGTCCTCTCCCCCGCCCATCAGGTTGCTCAAGTGCTCGATCGCATCGGCGGCACCGTCGACTGCCTCACTGATGTGCTGTCGAAGCGCGCCCCTCACGTTCGACGCGGTGGCCGGGTCGGGCGCCGACGGGGTTCGCTCGATCAACGCTGCGCAGTCATTCGTAAGTTGCCTGATCTGCGCTACCGCCTCGGTGATCTCTGCCCGAGTCTGCATCTGGTTGACTGTCGCCGGGTCGTTGACAGGCTCACGCATCTAAGCGCCCCCTCTGCTGTCCTCGATGGGAGCAGTATCCCACGGTTACCGGTAGCCGTTTCGGCGTTCACACGCCCGCCGGCGGCTTAAGCCGGCGCGGCCCGCCCGCGTCTGCCGGCGTTAGGTTTGATGAGTGGTGGATTGGCCGAAAATTCAGCGCGCAGTTCATAAAGTCGCCACCGGCAACGTGCTGATCTCCACGGCGGTGGTGGGGGCGGTGTTGATTGTGGTGGGGGTCGGGCGCTTAGTGGTGGGCGGGCCGCCACATTTGTCCGACGCTTTGGTGGTGGCCGTACCCGGGGTAGTGCTGGCCGCGCTTGGCTACCTCGGTGAAAAGAAGCTGGATCCGGCTTCTCCCGCCCGCAGCGAGGTCTTCGGGCCCACCCAGCGGATGCAGCTGGGCGGCTTGATCGGTCTGGTCATCGGCGGGCTGTATCTGCTGCTGTTTAGTGCAGTATTGGGAATCCAGGCGTGGGGTCCCCACCACGGCTCGATGTGGAAGCCGGGCGCGGCATCACTGGGTTTGCTAGCCGGGGCGGTGCTGTGTTTCGTCGCTGTCGGGCGCGGACTTCGTCGCTATCTGAGTGCGCCTAAGCCGACCGGGGACAGCGCCACCGACAACAGGCCGTGACCGGCTGCGGGCGCGCACTCCGAGCGAAATCATCACGGCTGCCCACATCGCGACTACCGGGGTCAGGGCCGGACCGGCAGGGAGACGTAGGCCAATAGGGCCATAGGATTGTCCTGATGCCAGATTCTTCTGAGTTGGAAGCTGTCGAGCTGACCGCCGACCAACGCGAATTCGTTGCCAAGTCGCTGCGCCAATGGGCGCCGCAATGGGCATTGTCGGAATCCGGGAAGCCGTTCCCCTTCCAGGCGTTGGGGTTATCCACTGGCAAAGAGCTCAGCCAACTTGCCCTGCGCCTGGCAGACGCCGTCGAAGACGGCCGGCCGCTGACCGATTTGGACTGGGCGCGGGCACTGTTTTTGACGGAGTGTTGCTGGGCCAGCAGCCTTATCGGGTTGGGCCCAGACTGCGCGGCCGCCACGGGGCTCTCCGACGCCGACGCGCTGAGCATGCTGCGCCGCATCCAGCGCAAAATCGGCGGAGCCGAGCGGGCCAACCTGCTGTTCCCTCAACACCTGCCGTATCCGCAGGGCTAACCACCGATGTCATCGCCCACCGCCAGATGCCAGGGCCGACGTCAATCATAAGATTGCCTGGATGACAACGTCCCCGGAATTGCTGAGCGTCGAACTGACCGACGACGAGCGGAAGTTCATCTGGCAGGCGATGTACCAATGGCAGTTCTCCGCATCCGGCAAACCGTTTCCCTACCAGGTATTGGGTTTATCCACCAGGAAGGAGTTCGCCGAACTCACCTACCGCCTTGCCCACGCCGTCACCGCTGGCGAACCACTCAGTGACCTGGACTGGACGCGAGTGCTGTACCTGACCGAGTGTTCCTGGGCCAGCGATGTGGTCGGGTCGGGTCTGGACTTCGCGATCGTGACCGAGTTCTCCGATATCGACGGGCTGAGCTTGCTGCGCCGCCTACAGCGCAAAATCGGCCGCATCGCCCGCCCCGAACTACTCTTCCCCCACGGCGGCCAAACCCGCACTGCCGAATAACCTCTCGGACATGTACAGCGCTGCCGCCTATCTCGCCAACCGCAACGACGCCCTTGGAGACAAATCCTTCCCAGTATTTCTGGCCAGCATCGGGATCGCATTTGTCATCGTGAGCGTTAAAGCGTTGGTACGGCACCTGAGACGACCGGCCGACACAAGCCGGCAGACCGCCGAGCTACACCAGTTGTTGAGAGACTCGGCGGCCTTTGTTGAGCGCTGGCCCCGCGAGTGGCTTCCCTACGCACCGGCCAACGAATTGCGCACGGAGGTCGACCGAAGCGCCAGGGCCATCCAACTTTGGCAATACCTCCGCAGCGCTCCGAACGCGAACATCGGCTTCATCGATAGCCAGATCGCAATCTGCCAGGGACGGCTGGCCACTGTGCAAGCCACAATGAGCGCAGCAGCCCGGCGGGACTATCCGCCACAGAGCCAAGCGTGACGATTCGCCTGTAGCACTACGCCGCGGTGCCGTCGGGGCGTCGCCGGAGGTCCGAACGGGCGAGACGCGAAGGCGCCTGAGCTTGGTGCGCCTACCCCAGATTGCTGCGGGCTGTTGGTGTGCTCATTCAGGTTCGTCGCCGAAAATCGGTTCCTTGCCCGCGGTGAGCCAACTCGGCGATATGTACTGGTTGTGCGACAGCACAAGCGTGGGCGCCGGACTGAGCATGTCATCGACATAGTGGTGACCCGGGTGCTCGCTGTTGCTCGACACCTTCAATTTCTCGATGATCTCGGCCGCTTTGGTGTGATCGAGCCGCCAGCGCACGCGATCATCGCTGAGCTCGATGTCGGCCGCGCCTGCCTCGATGACGAACTCGTGAACCCTTCCGCGGCGTTGCAGTCGTGACGATCCGTGCTGCTGCGCCTGGATCAGGGCGGCCAGAAAGGTGTCGAGCCCGGCGTCGTCGACCGCCAGCAGCACAACGTCCTCGCCTTTGAAATCGGGGACGTGCTTGATGCGGATCGCGTTCATCATTGACCTTCTCCCGCGACTGCGGATCGCGGGATTCCCTATGCCGCTTGTGCGTCATCGGGTCTTCTCGCTTGCGCGAGCACACCCGTGGTGGCGGGTGTTGCCTCCGGCCCGGAGGTGTGCGCGGGCCATGTGGCCCGGGCGAGGATGGTGCTGGCTGCCTGGATGTCGGCGTGGTCTTGGTGGCCACATTTCACGCACCGGAATTCCGCTTGGCTCTTACGGTTTTCCTTCACGCTGTGGCCACAGTTGCGGCACTCCAGACTGCTGTACGCGGCCGGCACCTCGATGAGGGTGGTGCCTAATGCGGACGTCTTGTGTTGCAAACGCTGGGCGATCACACCCCAGCAGTTCGCGTAAATCCCTTTATTCAAGCCCGCTTTCGCGGCTTTCCCGTTCGGCAGGTAGCCGTCTTCGTTGTCGGGGTCGGGTTTGGGTTTCGGCGCCCGCACCATATTGCGGGTGGGCAGTTTCTCCACCGCGATCACGCCATAGGTCGCGGTGATACGCGTCGTGGTCTTCTCGACCCAGTCGCGACGCCGATCCGCCACCCTCGCGTGCAGTTTGGCGATACGGGCTTTCACCTTGCCACGCCGCACACTGCCTCTGCGGCAGCGGGCCAGCTGACGCTGTAGGCGCGCCAGCATCTTCTGCTCGCCGCGGCGCATGACCGGCGCCCGCAGCATCGTGGCGTCCGACAACGCCAGCGTTGTCTTCACGCCCCGGTCGATGCCGACCAGGCGTTCCTCACGCCCCGGCGTGGCCGGCACCTCTGGCTGGGGAGCCGGGAAGCTGACGTGCCAGCGGCCCGCCTTATAAGTGACGCGGGCCATGCCAAGCCTGCCATCCGGCACCGGGCGGGAGAGCCGGAACTTCACCAGCCCCAGTTTCGGAACAAACACCTGCGCCCATTTACGATTCACCGTCTCCACACGGCTGTCGCGAATGCAGAATCCCTCGTCGACGTGTTTACGCCGCCACGTCGGCCGCCGGTACACACCATCGAAGAATCCCGAAACGGCGCGATCGAAATCCCGCAGGGCCTGCTGCTGCACCGCCGATGACCCCGCCGCCAACCACTCACACGCCCGCCGGGCTTCAGCAAGTTGTTTCTGGCGGGCCGCCGGACCCGGCGCCGATCGACCAGACCGCCCCCAGTTGAACTGCTCGACGGCAAGATTCCACATGTAGCGGGCATCGGCACAGTGCCGTTCCAGCATGAACACCGCCTGCCGAGCAGTCGGATACATGCGGTAGCGGTGCGCCATCGCTACGCCGCCGTCGGCTTTCGGGCGCCCGCGAGTTTCTGGTTCTCCGCATAGCGGCGCACCACATCCAGCGGCGCCCCGCCCACGGTGCAGACCAACCACGACGGCGACCACAAGCACTTCATCCCCGCCAGACACGGGAACTCCTGCCGCAGCCGTCGCGACGACCGGCCTTTCAGGATTTGCACGAGTTTCGATACCGCTACCTGCGGTGGCAGCTCGACCAGCGCGTGTACGTGATCGGGCATCGTTTCGACCTCGATCACCCTGCCGCCGAACTCACAGACCACCTCGTCGATGATCTGCTTCAACCGCAGCTCAGCTGCGCCGCCCAGGACGCGGTGGCGGTACTTCGGACACCAAACCACGTGGTACTTCACCGAAAACACCGCTGTACGCGTCGACCGGTACTGCACGCACCTCACGCTAAACCACACCTACGACAACGACAGTCCGCTACGCGACCAAAAGACGGGATCGGCTATCCCCCGACCGCAGTCGAGGGCTTGCGCCGAAGAACATTTCGGTCATCCATTCTTGCCGCGATACCGCCGGCAGGTGGGCCGGGTTAGGAAGCTCGGGTGCGGCTATTCGGGCGCACGATTCAGGGCATCGTCACGACTGGCAGCAGCCGCTCAGCGGACACCGACAATCGTTGCCGGCTCAGCTGCGGCCAGGCCTGCACGGCGCAAAACGGGGCGCACTGGTCCTGTGAGGATCTGGTGCCCACGTGCACACAGCACTGCACCAGGCGCTCTTCGATCATCGTCGAGATGTCCATGAAGGGTTTGACACTGATCCGCACGATGCGCTCCCCGAACAGCCGTCGCAGCTTGTGTCGCCGCCCGGGGACGGCGGCAGAGGCCAGGGTCAGCAGCGTGGACATACCCAAATCGCAGTTTTCGCAGATGTTGCGCCAGACCTCGCCGATCTGCGGATGCGACAGGGAGGACTGCTCGGAAAGCAAACCCAGCAGCGATTCGCGCACCGCCAGCCGCAGCTCGCGCGGAAGCTCGCTGTCGGCGATGCGGTTGGCGACCAGTCCCAGCTTGTCTTTGAGGTTGTCGTGGCCGATGAGCGCGACCAGCGAACGCCACTGGCCGGCCTCGTCGCGCAACAGGTACCCGACCGAGCAGCAGTGCGGATGTGAGCAGGGCAGCGCGGTCAGATCGCGCCAGGTGACCAGACCGTTGGTTTGGGGCCCCAGCCGCTTGAGCACGCCGGTGTGGGTGAGCCGGTTGAGCGGGTCGAGGTAATCGGAGCGGCCCGAACCGAACTGCGGCTGGATCGACACCCCGCCGACGAACGGTGTGTCCAGCGCCACCCGCACGACGTCGCCGATCTCGCCGTCGTTGACGCCCAGCGCCGCTGTCATCACCAGGGTGGAAAAGATTTCCCGCTCGGACAGTCGGCACAGGGCATCATCCTTGATCCTGCGCAGGTCGCCGCCGCGGTGGTGGCGGTGGGCGGCCGGCGACAGGCCGTCGAATTGCAGATAGGTCTCGACGCGTTCGCGATATTCGGTGAGCAGGTCGAGCAGCTCGTCGTCGGTGGCGATGCGAACGCCGTTGGTGTTGATCAGGATTCGGGTGATCGGTCGCGCGGCGAGCTCGGCCAGCAGCTGCGGCAGCCGGGGATGCAGGGTGGGTTCGCCCCCGGACAGCATCAGCACGTCGATGTGCCCGTTTTCCCGGTCGAGCCGCTGATCGACGTTGGCCAGCACGTCGCCGACGGCCACCACGTTGCGCAGCTTGGGTGAGGAGTCGGCGAAACACGTGGGGCATCGCAGGTTGCACACCGCGGCGATGTCTTCGAGCAGGATGCAGGTGTGCTGGGTCTGCATCTCGGGCAGTCCCCGTAGATACGCGCCCGGGAGCGGGTCGAAGTTGCCGGCCACGTCCGGGGTGTGCGATTTGGTGGGGGCCGTCCACTCCTCAAGGTAGGCAAGGATTTCCGGGTCCTCGTCGTACAGAGTGCGCACCAGCCCGTGGGCGGGGCAGCCCCGCTCCAGCCATACCCGCTCGTCGCGTACGGCCAGCCAGCCGGCCAGCCGGGCGACGCCGCTCAGCGCAGCATCGGGCTGCTCGGCGTGACAGTGCGGGCAAAACGCGTTGACGTAGCGGTGGATACGGTCGCCCCGCAGCTCCATGCCCGCCATCATGCGCCCGTGTACATCGCAGGATTCAAACCGGTGCAGACGCCGACGGTGATGATCGACGTGAGCGCCCAGCCGATCATCAGCCCGATGCCCAGTGCCTTCGTCGAGGGCTTGCGCCGTGCGATCAGTGCGGCGCCCCCACCGAAGCTGATCAGGGCGAGCACCGCGGCGCCGATCCCTACCGCCGTGCCCATAGACAGATGCCCGCCGTTGCCGGCGTTGAGCACGCCGACCCCGACCGCAAAGTTGATCACGAAGTAAACGAACACTCCCGCAAGGACGTCACCGGCAGAGATCCGCGGCGCCGGCCACGGCTGCTGCGGCTCTTGGGGTTCGTCCGGTGGTGGAGCAGTCATGTGCGTGGTCCCTGTCGTTGAGTCAGTGGATAATTCGCGGTTGTCGCTATCCGGCGTAGTCCGCCGGGTTCAACCCGGTGCACAGGCCGCCGCTGAGGATGGACGCCAACGCCCAGCCGATTATCAGGCCCAGTCCCACCCCCACCGACCAAGGCTTGCGCATCACGATCAGCCCGAGGCCGCCCCCGAATGCGATGACCGCGAGCATCACGGCGGCTGTCACGATGACCGCGTGGTTGTGGCCCTTGTTGGAGGTGACCAGGAGCATGATGAAAGCGCAGAAGTTGATTCCCCACTGGATGACCGCGCCGGCCGCCGCCAAGCCCACGACATATCCGAGCGAGCTACGGCGCGGCGGGGAGTGCCAACCGGGATAGGTCGGCGGATCGTACGGGTGGCCGGGCGGATACGGCGGATACCCCGGTTGCTGATATGGCGGGTATCCCGGCGGCGGCCAGTTTTGATCGGGCGGCTCCGGCGCATCCGGTGGCGGGGTGGTCATGCGGGTGCTTCCTGCCGTGCGATCAGCCGGTCATAGTAGCCGCGCCGGTAGCCGTAGCGCAGCCGCAGGCCCACGACGACCAGTGACGGCAACAGAAACCATTGCGGCCGTGTCAATCCCAGCCACACCACCTCGTTGGCGCGGACGAATTCGACGAAGAACCGGAACGCCGCGTAGCCGGCGATGTAGATGACGAATAGCTCACCCGGTTGGCTGACCCGCTCGCGCAGCCACAGCAGAATGCCGAAAGCGGCCAGCTGGAACGCGATTTCGTAAAGAAACGACGGATGCATGGCCGCGCCGGTAAGGCAGCCCGGACATTTCGGTGTGGTGATAGGTGCATGTACTCCCCACGGCAGCGAAGTGGGCCGCCCCGGCGCTTCGGTCAGGTGACACCCGAGCCGGCCGACCGCCATGCCCAGCGCCACCGCCGGGGCGAACAAATCACCGGTCTTGCCCCGATAACCGCCGATGCGCTTGGCGACCAACACACCGACATAGGCGCCCAGCAGACCACCCAGAATGCTGCGCGACCCATACTCCCACGCCTGCGCCAGGCTGGGATTGAACTGAGGATCGAGGTGGCGGGCCCACCCGGACAGGCGCATGCCGATCGCGCCGCCGACCAGCGCACCGGTCACCGCGACCAGCGACTGGTCGTTGACCGCGTCGCGGCGGCGCGCCTCGGCGACGAAAACCACTCCGGCGGCCAGCACCCCCAGCCCGACGAACACCCCGTGCACGGGCACCACCAGCGGGCCTACCCGCCACTGCGGAACCACTCCGACAGCGTATCCGGCTGATAACCACATTCACTGTTGTCCGCAGGTGTCCGCGCGGAGTCAGTAATTGGTGGCCAGGCTCAGCTCCATCAACTTGACCGCCTGACGGCACGCATCGCCGCCCGGCCGTTGCGGATTGACCCACCACCCGACCACGCCCGCCGCATCGCTGGCCACCCCGCACGAGCCGCTGGGATCATCGGGTCGCATCACGATCGATGCCACGCCCGCGATCGACCGGGTCTCAACCCGATATTTCAGGTTCTCGGCGACCTTGCGCTCGCTGGCCAGGCTGCCCTGCTCGAACCAGAACCGGGTGATGTCAACCGGTCCGGCCGGGGTGGCGGCCTGCCAGCGGCAGATGGCGCCGACGAAACTGCGTTGGATATCGCGCGGGTCGGCGCCCACCGCCTTGGCGATGACATCGGTGGTGAGCACATCACACTCTTTGAACAGGTTGGGATACTGCTGCCGGGAACCGTTATGCGCTGTCTGACCGCCCGCGCCTGCTCTGACCGCGGTGCCGTCCACCGACCTGGTGCAGCCGCCCAACGCCGTCACTGCTGTGATGACCGCGCCGGCGAGGGCTCGCTGTGCAACGGACCGGCTCATTTCGCGTGAGCTATCGATTGATGGGTGAGTTCCCTGACCACCCCGCACGGATCAGGGAACGGTTTCTGCTGGAAGTCGACGGTCCACTCGATGAAGTCCCCGGCGAACCCGATCGCGATCTCACAGAAGTTGTCGCCCAACGCCTTTTGGCTGTCCTTGGCGATGACACCGTCGTGGCCGTCGATGCTGATGTCCTCGACGCTGGTGTGGTCCACGGCGATGATCCTGCGTTCGCGCCCGATCGGGCTGCCGCGATACCAGGAGAAGCTGAACTGTGAGCCGCGCACGTCCCCGCCCGCCAGCCACTGACAGCCCACCGAACTTTGGGCGGTGTTGATCAGGCCGCGCTGCTGAGTCACGGCGGTGACCACCTGGTCGCTGATGCCGCCGCATAGTGGAAAGAACGGTCCACCGCTGCCCTGCGCGGGTGCGGTCGGCGCCGATGGCTGCGCCGGCCGTTGTTCGACAGCACCCAGCGCCGAACACGCTGCCAGCAGCGGGATCATCGCCGCTGTGCACGCCATTCGACTATTGAGTCGTAGCATTGCTATGCTAATCTCCATCTGATCACAGTTCTACTGTAGCGCTGCCGTGCTCGGTGAACGATCAGCAGAATTCTGCGGGGACATCCCGTAGCGGTACCGGAGGATGAGCTCGTGTCGCAAGCAGGTGCCTGGTGAACGGCATCGCCGTACCGGTCTGGGCGGAGGCGCTGTTCGTGGCCGGTTTCGTCGTCGTCGTCGTGGGCTGCGTGCTGGCTGCCACCAGCCGCGACCGGCGCCAGGAGCGCCGCGTGTACTGGTACGGCTGGACGCTGACCGGGGCCCTGTTGGCCGCGGGCGCGTCGTTCCGCGGCTGGCAGATCTCGGCGATCGTCTTTTGCCTGGCGATGCTCATCGTCGTCGTGCGCGCCTACTTCCGGACGCCCTACATCAAAATCGGCGGGCGGATCTACGCGCTGCTGGACGCGGACAGCCGCCCCGATCCCGACGAAGGCGACACCCCCGCGCCGCGCGCCACCACCGCCGCCGAGGCCTACGCCGTCTCGCCGACGAAACGGTACTGGCTGCTGGTCACCATGATCGCCACGGTGGGCGTTGCTGTGCTGCTGGCGGGCTGGGCAGCACCGACCATCGGCGCCGCCGCCTTCCTGGCGGTGGCGATGCTGATCTACGGCGCGGGCGACGCCGCCGCCGGCGCGCCGGTCTTCCGCGGCCAATACGTCCAGGCCGTCTTGGCGCTGCTCATGTCAATCCCGGCGTGGGGGCTGCCGATAATCGCTTACGGCCTAGGCTATTTGGCCGCACGCAGCCGGCGGGCCGGGCATCAGATGCCCGCGGTGCCTGTGGGAACACCGACCGCCCACCCGCCGGCGACGGCGGACTGAGGAATACAGCCGCGCTATGGGAAGGTGGCGTCATGCCGTGGTATCCCGGTTCTGACGGGATCAGCACCGGCTTTTGGGACGGCCAGGGGTGGCTGGCATCGCTGACGGCGGATCATCTGATCCTCGCGGGCAGACCGATCCCGCTCGATGACATCGTGGAGGTCGCCTACTGGAACCACACGATCGTCGCCGTTCCCGGCCCGACAAACAACCATACCGGTGGAATCTATGTGTACCGGGGCTTTTCGGTTACCGATGTCACCGGGCAGACGAGTGCCCTCGATCTGGACAACCCGACCAGAACAAATGTGCCCGAGAACGAGGTGGCGTGGCAGGGGCTGGCCGGCATCTCCCAACGGTTCATCGAACCGCGCATAGCGCAACGCATCCTGGCGACGCTGCGCGCCGGACAGGAGTACTCGATCAAAGACGGCCGGTGTTTCCTCACGCTGTCCCGCGACGGGTTCACCGCACGATTCCTGCGCACAAAAACATACCCGTGGTCCGGCTTCGACGGTGTCGAGATCAACCCGGTCTTCAACAACCTGACGGTGCTATCGGGAAAGCACGGGCAGGCACGGGTGTGGGCACGCTCAGCACCGAATCGCAAAACGCACATCGTCACCGGGCTGGAAACCACCACGCCCAATGCAGTGGTGCTCTCGACGCTGATGCCTATGTGCGCGGCGGCATTTGGAGTGCGGGTCGTCTAGCGAACAAAACGACATGCGGCTCGGTGCGGGTGCCTCCGGATGCGCAATGCTGTGGCGTTGCGCGGCCGACTTGAGCCCGACACGGGTCTATCTCCGTTCATGAGCCCTCGCTGGCAGCTCTTTCCATACGGTCGCTCCCGGCCACCCACACGGCTGAGCTACATCACAGCAAGTCCGCGAACACCTCTCGCGTCTCAGGTGTGCCGAGGCGTTGTACGAATTCCACCGGGGTGGAGCCATTCGATGTTTGCGCATGAGGGTCGGCCCCATGTTCGCGCAGGAGACGTGCGATGGCGACGTCAGCTGGTGTTGTGTTGTTGTGCACAGTCTTGTAAAGCGCTGTTTCCCCGCGGTTATCAGCGGCGTTGGGGCCGGCTCCAGCTTCGAGCAGTATGCGCACAACATCTACGCTGTCTCGTATAGCGGCTGCGTGCAGCGGTGTGAGTCCTTCGAAGTCGGCGGCGTTGACGTCCGCACCTTCGTTGAGGAGCTTAGTGGTGTCCGCGATCTTGAATTCATTGTTCTTGCGGAAGTTCTCCGCGGCGAGTGTCGGATCGGTCTGCGCCGCAATGTATTGCAGATCATGCCGTGTGTCTCCGACGGCATAGTGCAATACCGTTCGGCCCGCCCGGTCACGCTGATTGATCTTCATCAGCCCTCCCTGGTAGTTCGTATTTGTGATTCTCGTTGCCGGGCGCATCTCGATCCGGTACAGCCCTGGCTGGTTGTAGTACTCGATCTCTTGTCGGCGGGTGCGGTGTTCCCGGATGGACCGTCTCGAATCTGGCTTGTCCTGCAGCGATCATCGCCGCAGAAGCCGACTCCATAACACCGCTGGCACCATCACGCCCCCACTCAAGAGGTCGTACTTCGCAGCCCAAGCATGCGCCCGGTTATCGGTGCCTGCCATTCCGGCTGAACCTTTGAGCACCCGGCCAACGGGTGGCCGTCCGCACCGGCGTCGTTGTGGACTTGCCGTCAGGCGTCGCCCGCCTGTTTGATGACCTGTGGGTCAACGTCTTGGGTGATGGCCGCATCGCGGTGTTGAGCGCGATCACCTCGCTGGGCGCGTGCAACGACACATCCGCCGAGTCCCTTTGAGGCGCGGACGGACCCGCCACCCCAGCAACCGGCACTACCGGCAAGTCAGAGCCAAGTGCCCCCACAACGGGTTAATTTCCGTACAGAGCGCGAATTGGCGCGAAAGGTGCTACACCTAACCCTCGAAGGGTGGCCGATGCAAGGGCCTACTTAACGAGTCCTTGCGGGACTGGCTCGGCTGATATCGCCCGAACCCGATCGCCACTGGCCCGGGACGTTTGGGGCATGGCGCATACACTGCCTGGCACGGCGCAGGTGTCCGGCGGTGGAATCAGTGTTCAGGCTGAACACTGATGCAGGTGGGGGCGGCTGTGGCTGAGCGCTTGGAGCGGGCCGCACAGCCCGGGCCCGTCCCCGTCGCCACTAGTGGGGCCTCACCGATCGACGCGGCAGCAGCCGGTGTGGCGCAGGCGGTTCAGACCAAGGTGGCGACGATGTCGGCGCAGCTGGCCGGAAAGGGACCACAACTGCAGACCACAGCGCAGGCAGCCGTCCAGGCATTGCAGGCCCAAGACACCGACAACGCGGCCCTGATAGCGGAAGTAGGCACCCAATCGCAGGCGTCAACCACCAACGGCCAAGGCCGCGACGACACGGTGCGGGCAGCCGACTATGGCACCAAGCCGGAGTCACCCGCCGGGCTAAGACCCGAAACTCCTCCACAGTCACCGAATCTCGACTTGCCGCCACCACCGGCCGACCCTCCCGTGCCCGATGACGTTGCAAAGTATGGCTCTCAGACCGGACCCTTCGATAAGTTCAAGGCGACAATGAATAAAGCAGAAGCCGAAGCACTGGTCAAAGGGTATTTCAATGCTCATGGTTATGAGCTTTCAAATTCCATGATGGACCACTACCTTGCCAACACCGGCAATCCGTTCACGCTGCCGGACTCATCGATGAACACGATTGTCAACGATGCGGGTGTGGTGCCGACTATCCGGCGTGACGTGAATAGCTCGGTGCAGCAGGCTGTTGCCAACGCTGCGAGTGATCCCACGTTGTACGGGAAACCGCAAGCCATCACGACTCCGTATTCCTCGGTGCTCGCGCAAGACCCGGACATCACTTGTGGAATCGGGCATTTCTCCGTATCGACCTCGGCGCTCGTGACAGTGAACCCGCC